>CAYXEG010000056.1:14553-16733 GCA_964463875.1 uncultured Dehalococcoidales bacterium | reverse complement strand
ATTTCGACCATGTTCAGCAGGCCCTCGGAAACTTCGGTATTTTTCTTTATCAGTCCCCGGGCGGCTTTTGTAATGGACATATTCATAGCCGAATAGTTATGGGCGGAAGCGACTATCATATTCACTTTCTCAATGATGCCGTTGCTGTCGGTCTTGTAGTGGTGAATAAGCAAGCCGCGGGGCGCCTCGACGACGCCTATTCCCTCATCCGGCACCGCTGTGGGAACAGTGCGGACGTTCGGGCTGGTGATTTCTTCATCATGGCAGAGTTCGAGTATCCGCTCGGAAGCGTAGAGAATCTCAATCAGGCGCGCCCAGTGAAAAGCCATGGTCGCATGGACGGGCTTGCCGCCGAGGGCAGAATACATCCGTTCATATTCTTCCTGAGCTAAAGGAGTCGCCATGCCATCAGCCGCGTTCAGGCGGGCGAGGCAACTGACCCGATAGACGCCGCTGTCCTTCCCCTCGGTAAAGCCTTTCCAGCCGACTTTTTTCAGGAAGGGGAATTTCAGGTAGGACCACGGCTCGGTATGTTCCGAGATATAGTCGAGGTATTCGGAGGCGGCGAATTTCGCGACTTCTTTTCCGTCCTCATCGACGAGGCGGAGCTTGCCGTCGTAGAAATTGAACTTATTGTTGTCGTCAACCAGCCCCATGTAATAGCTCTTCATGGTGTAGATATCGCCGGTTACCAGTTCGAGATATTCCTTGTTCTGCAATATCAGGTCGTTGAAGAGTTTCAGGCTGAACCGGGAAAATTCAATCAGTGATTTCGCTTTCGCCTCGAAATCCTGCCGGTCTTCTTCGGTAATCGGTTTGCTCATGCCACCGGGCAGGCCGCAGACGGGGTGGGTAGCTTTGCCGCCAATAACCGTCTGAATCTGCTGGGCGTAGGCGCGGTGCTTGATAACTTCGCCGCCGATTTCCAGGCCGACCTTGCCGATTACTCCCAGGATGTTCCGCTGAGCCGGGTCGCTCATCGGTCCGAGGACGAAATCAGGTGCTGAAAGGGCGTAAAAACAGGCGACGTGCGAATGGATAATATGGGCGCAATAGAAAAGTTCGCGAAGTTTTTTTGCTGCCGATGGAGGGTCGATGTGGTAAACAGCGTCGGCCGTTTTTGCCGAAGCCATATGATGGGCGCCGGGGCAGACCCCGCAGATACGGGGAACGATACGGGGCAGTTCCTCGACCGGGCGGCCTTCGCAGAATTTTTCGAAGCCGCGCAGTTCCGGTATCTGGAGGTAGGCGTTTTCGACATCGCCGGCGTCATTCAGGAATACTTCTATTTTCCCGTGGCCTTCCAGCCGGGTGATTGGGTCGATACTGATTTTAACCATGATTCCCGTCCTTCATGGGTCGTTTTCTCTTTAACATTGATTCGGCCATACCGAAACGGTAAAAGGTTCCGGCCGGGTCGACTATCTCGTTAAGCATTTGTTCGATTTCATCCGGGGTTTCTCCCTGATAAATGGAGGCGATAGCGCTCAGCATTGCCGCGCCCTGGTCGAGAATGCCGTCCGGCGGTCCGAAGCAGCCCCGGCAGGGCATGTTCGCGTTCACACAACTCATGCCGCAGCCACCCCGGGTGGCCGGCCCCATACAGATAATACCCTGTTCGAGCAGGCACCGTTTGGGGTCGGGAATAATCTCATGGGGACGATAGAAACGAGTGACAATCTTGTGTTCCTTAATCCGGTCGCAGTCATCGCAGCAGGTCTTACTGGAAGCCAGGGTAGCCCCTTTTTCAGGAAGGTTGTTCGAGGCATAGAGGTCAATCAGCTTCAAAATAAGGTCAACCGGAGGGGGGCAACCGGGGACGAAGTAATCGACCGGCACCACCTGGGCCAGCGATTTAACGTCATTATGCAGTTCGGGTAATTCCAGTTCGCCTTCCGGTACGGTGACATGGGTTTGAGGCAGTACCTTCTGCGGGTTGTCGTTCGAGGGTATCTCGAGGTAGGCCCGCCGGAGTATCTCCTCACGGTTGGTGAAATTCGCCAGGGCGGGAATGCCTCCGAGGCAGGCACAAGCGCCGAAAGCAACCATCACTTTCGATTTCTCCCGAAGCAGCCGGGCAAGTTCGTCCTGTTCCGAATTACGAACCGCTCCGTTAAAGAGGCATAAATCGATTTCGCCATCGGCCATTTCCCTGATATGGTGGTATTTGAAATCAGCTG
>CAYXEG010000056.1:7441-14543 GCA_964463875.1 uncultured Dehalococcoidales bacterium | reverse complement strand
TACCGGCCAGAGAACGATATCGCACAGGTTAGCGATATCGAGTATCTTCTCGTTGGTATCGAGTACGGCAATGTCACAGCCGCCACAGGAAGCCGCCCAGTATAGAGCCAGTTTCGGTTTAGTCATCAGGAGTACCTCCGTTCGGATTAAAGGGTCCGAGCTGGCGAATCTTCTCTGTCATCTCGTTGACGAGCGTAGCAAAGCGGTCGCCCTCGGAAGCGGATACCCAGTCGAGGCGTACCCGTTCATCCTCGATGCCGAATTGCGCCAGCATCTTCTTCAGGAGCGGAATACGGCGGGCCGTCTTTTTATTCCCGTCCTGGTAATGGCAGTCGCCGGGATGGCAGCCGCAGATGAGCACTCCGTCAGCTCCTTTCTGAAAGGCTTTCAGGACAAACTGAGGTTCGACGCGCCCCGAACACATAACCCGAACAATCCGGACATTGGGAGCGTATTTTTTTCGCGATGTCCCGGCAAGGTCGGCTCCGGTATAGGAGCACCAGTTACAGAGAATGCCGACGATTTTCGGTTCGAAGCTCATAGCAGCACCCCCTCGATTTCCGCCATTATTTCGTCAGTGGTGAAGTGGCGTCCCTCGATAGCTCCTGACGGGCAAGCCGCCACGCAGGTACCGCAGCCTTTACAGAGAGCTTCGTTCACCCGGGAGACTTTCTCCTCATCGATGAAGCTGATGGCTTTATAGGGGCAAAGGTCGATACAGATTTTACAACCGGCGCACTTTTCCTCGTCGATGTGGGCTACTGCCGCTTCGATTTCCACTTTCCCTTTACTGATGAGAGCCAGTACCCTTGCCGCTGCCGCTGATGCCTGGGCGACCGTGTCCGGGATATCTTTCGGACTCTGGCAGCAACCGACGACATAGACGCCATCGGTAGTAGTAGCAACGGGGTCGAGCTTGGGGTGTTTCTCGAGGAAAAATCCATCGGCTTTCCGACTCAAGGACAGGATTCGCGCCATTTTTTCCGTATCAGCCCGTGGTTCCAGGGCGCTGCTGAGGATAACCATATCGACCGGCAGGCGGCGCTTGTGGCGAACCAGGGTATCCTCGACGAGAACGACGAGCTTATCTTTCTCTGCCGGAGATTCGGCGATATTGGTGACCTCCCCGGCCTTACCGCGTATGAAATTCACGCCTTCTTCCTGCAACCGCTCGTAGAACTCCTCGTAACCGGGACCGGCACAGCGCATATCGATATAGAGCTGATAGACGCGGGCGTTCGGTAGTTTTTCCCGAAGCAGGTGGGTAAATTTCAGCGAGTACATGCAGCATACCCGCGAGCAGTACTTGTGGAAATTAACGTCGCGGCTGCCGACACAGTGGAGAACGGCGACACTCTCGGGCGCCTTACCGTTTTTCATCATAATGTTACCGCCGGTCGGACCGGAAGCATTGGTCAGCCGTTCGAATTCGAGGCCGGTCACGACATTATCGAGCGTCCCGTAGCCGAACTGGGTAATGGGAGACGGGTCGAACTGCTGGAAGCCGGTGGCGACGATGATATTACCGATTTCCACTTCGACGATTTCATCCTGCTGGTTGAAATCTATTGCTTCGGCTTCACACCCCGGGATACCTTTCTTTTCATTGCCTTTCTGGCAGAGGCGGCAGACATCCTTGCCCGATGCCATGCCTTTCAAGTGGAGGCATTTCGTCGAGTCGATAATTGCCTTGTTGGGTACCGCGTAGGGTGAAGCGATATAGATTGCTTTCCGCTGGCTCATACCGCAGTCGAACTCATCGGGAACAGAGGTAGGGCAGAGTTCGAAGCAGCGTCCGCAGCCGGTACATTTCGTCGTATCGATATAGCGGGCTTTTTTCCTGATTTTCGCTTTGAAGTTGCCGATGAACCCGGATACCTCTTCCAGTTCGCTGAAAGCGAGCAGTTCGATATTCGGATGCTGGCCGACGCTGGTCATTTTCGGGGTCAGGATACAGGCGGCGCAGTCGAGGGTGGGGAAGGTTTTATCGAACATCGCCATATGGCCGCCGATGCTCGGGTCTTTCTCGAGCAGGTAGACCTTGTGGCCGGAGTCGGCTATTTCCAGGGCTGCCTGAATACCGGCGACTCCCCCGCCGATGACGAGCGTGTTCGGGTTCATCGGGACTTCTTTTGTCTCCAGCGGTTCCTGGTGAGCGACTCGCCGGACGGCGGCGGCCACCAGGGCTTTGGCCTTTTCGGTAGCCATCGCCTTATCGGTATGCACCCATGAGCAGTGCTCCCGGATATTGGCCATTTCGAAGAGGTACTGGTTCAGGCCGGCGTCCTGGCAGACGCGGCGGAAAGTCGGTTCGTGCATACGAGGCGAACAGGAAGCCACCACCACCCGGTTAAGTCCCAGTTCTTTTATGTCATCTTTAATCAGGTTTTGACCGGGTTCGGAGCACATGTACTTAAAGTCACGTGCTACCGCCACATTGGGTAACGTTTTCGCATAATCGGAAACGACGGAGCAGTCAACGATACCGGCAATGTTACTGCCGCAATGGCAGACGTAAACTCCGATTTTACATTCCATATCGTTGCTCTCCTTACATGAATCCGGCGAGAGCTTTTTTCGGGTTGATGACACAGGTTTTCAACCCGAGCTCTTTCGCAGATATACCGTAGGCTAATCCCATCAACTGGGTGAAGAAGAGAATCGGCATCCGGTAATTCGTTTTGAATTTTTTGTTGACGAGGGGTTGATAGGCATCGACATTCAACTGGCATAACGGACAGCCGGTAATCATGATATCCGCCCCGTTTTCCGTAGCGTTCGCCAGCAGCTTTTCGATAAGCGCCAGAGAGGCACCTTCCTCGGAGATAATGAGAGATCCTCCGCAACAGCGGCTTTTCAGGGGAAAATTCACCGGTTCCGCCCCGAGGGCTTTAACAAGTTTGTCCATTGAATCGGGTAATTCCGGATGGTCGAATCCGAAGGAAGGACGAACTTCCTGGCAGCCGTAGTAACAAGCGACCTTTAGACCGGTAAGAGGTTTCGTGACTTTCGAGGCTATCAGGTCATAACCGACATCGTTAACGTAGATATCGAGGGCTTTCCGCACCCGGACGGTACCGTGATATTCGAGGCCGCCGGCTTTCAGGGCTTCATTAACTTCATGCCGTACCTTGGGATATTCTTTTATGTATTCGTTAGCGCGGGACATGAAAACATAGCAGGAACTGCACGGAGCGACCATATCCCCTTCCATTTTTTCCGCCAGGGAGAGGTTACGGGCACTGAGAGCGAATGAGGCTTCGTCGTGAATCGTGTCATAGGGAACGGTACCGCAGCAATTCCAGTCGGGAATCTCGTTAAAGCTGAGTCCCAGCAGACGGTTTACCGCCGTCATCGACCATTCGTAAGCCTTACCGTACCCTTCTCCGGAAAGGCAGCAGCCGGGAAAATAAGAATAGTCTTTCATACACCATCTCCTGAAGCCTCGGCTTGAGCGACAATTTTCCGGAGCTGCTGAAGCGCTTCCGGGTTTAATTTGTGCATTTTAAGCGAAATGCGCTCATGGGTAAACAAACTGATAGCCAGGGGCAGACGGGTAACGGCTTTCAGCAGACCTTTAACGGAGCTGAAATAGTACAGCACCATCATCCACAGTTCGGAGATTCTGCCCTGCCCGGTGACGAAGCGGTTGAAGACCCGGTACATGACCGGGGTGGTAGTGTGTTTACTGCTCATCCGGTAACGGGCGGAAAAGCCTTCGAAGACATGCATCAGGCGGCAGATATCGATATCGCGGGGACAGCGCACCGAGCAGAGGTAGCAGGAAAGGCACATCCACATGCCGTTGCTGGAGAACACCTCGTCTCTCATATCCGCCCGTGCCAGGGCGATAAGGTGAGAGGGGGAGTGCTCCATGCGGTCAGAATTCGGGCAGGAAGCAGTGCAGGTGCCGCACTGGATGCAGAGGCGAATCCCCTCGCCTCCGGGAATGCGGGCTATTTCATCGACCAGACTGGAGGTTGGGGAATTTCTCACTTTGCCACCTCCCAAAAGAATCAACCAATTTTGTTATTGCTGTTAATGAGTGCCTGATTTTTTAAAGTCCGGTATGTTGAACATACCGTATTGCGTTATATTTACGCTATAATAATGACATGAAAATTTACAGATGTCAACTGCCCTATTATAGATAAAATGAAGGTAAGAGGAATGATATATCCGATGAAAGTGAATAGTTAATGGCGTTAACTGTTATTCGACAGAAATGATGTAGGAATAGTGAGGTTGTTCACCGTTAACAATGCCGAGCTCCGCTTCCGGACAGCGTTCGGAAATGAGATTACCGATAATCTCCGCATGGCGTTTATGGGTGTCTTTTCCATAATAAACGGTAATTAATTCGGATTCGGAGACATCGATAGCATCAAGAAGCCGGCGAACCACATCTTCAGCGGAATTCCCGGCAGCAAGCAGGTTGCCGTCAATCAGGCCGATATATTCTCCCTGCCGTATAACAAGACCGTTGATTTTCGCGGAACTGACTGCCCGGGTTATCTCGAGCGTCTTAACCGCCGAGAAATCGACTGACATCCGTGCTTTATTCGTCTCGTAATCCGCCTCCGGCACGTATTCCACCAGGGCGGTTATTCCCTGGGGAACCGTTTTCGTGGGTATGACATAGATATGCTTTTCCGTCAGCGAGGTAATCAGGTTGGCAGTGGCAACGACATTCTTGTTGTTCGGCAGGATGATGATATTTTCGGAGTCGAGTTGCTCGACCGTCTGGAGGATATCCATGGTGCTGGGGTTCATCGTCTGGCCGCCGGGGACGATAGCTGCTACTCCCAGGTCGGCGAAGACATTGACCAGACCGGTGCCATTGACCACGGCAATGACGGCGGTACTGTTCTTCGCCGCTTTGTTCTGCTTTATCATCAGGAAATCCTGGTGCTGTTCGTCCATATCGCGAATATCGATATCGACAATCGAACCGAACGAAGCGGCGGTTTCCATGACCGGCCGGGTATCGAGAGCATGAATATGCACTCTGAGGAGGTTTTTATCGCCGATGACAATCAGCGATTCGCCGAGGTTCTCAAAGGCTGAGCGCACCTCTTTGACGTCCAGGTTTTCGCCTTCAATCATGAACTGGGTACAGAATCCAAAGAAGTCTTCATGGGATTTTTCCGCTTCGCCGGCAATGACCGGCCGGCCCTGAGACAGGAGTTCGGGTTTATGGCCTTCGACGGTACCGCTGATTTGATGGAGAGCGCCTTCCAGGAAGGTATAGAAGCCGTGGCCTCCGGCATCCACCACTCCGGCTTCCTTGAGGACCGGCAGCAGATTGGGTGTTTCCATGACGGATGCCCGGGCGCTGTGAACGGCGGCGGTCACCACCGAAACAAAGGACGCTCCGGTATTCAGGGTGGCTTTCTGAGCGGCGGCAGCCGCATCCTTAACCACGGTGAGGATAGTTCCCTCGACGGGGTTACTCAAGGCCGAATAGGCGGTTTCCGAGGCTTTCTGCAAAGCACGGGCGAAGTCAACGGCATCGATGGTATCCTTGCCTTTAACGCCTTCGGCAATGCCATGCAGTATCTGGGAGAGTATAACGCCGCTGTTGCCGCGCGCTCCCATCAGGGCTCCCCGGTCGATTGCCCGGGCAACTACCGAGACACTGCCGTCGGTATTTTTTGCCGCGTCAAGGCTGGCGCGGATAGTATATACCATATTGGTACCGGTATCGCCGTCAGGCACCGGAAACACGTTCAGGGCATTCAACTCCGGCAACAACTGCTCAAGCCAGTCGGCGCCGGCAGTAAACATCTCTTTCAAGTCATGTCCGTCAAGTACCGCTTTGGCGTTCATCGTTCTCCGCCCTCATTTATTTCTATCCGGCATTTACGAGTAAAAGGAAACCGAAAGCACCGGTCCGACGGCTCCCCCCATCAGAGGCGAGAACGGCGTGAAAAACACTTCTTCGGGATTGAACCGTTCGACGACCATCCGCTTCAGTTTTTCCCCGTTTTCAACCGAAGTGCTGTAGTGAATATTGGTCCGTACCGGCTGCTTTCCGCCTATATACGGCTCCATCAGTTCGACCATTTTCAGCATGGCTTTTTCCGTGCCGCGGGCGCGGCCGATATTTTCCACCTCGCCGGTGTTGTTAAGCATACCGATAATCGGCTTTACCTGGAACAACTCTCCCATGTAAGCTGTTTTCGGTGCCCGCCCGGTCCGAATGAGCAGTTTCAAGGTATCCAGCATGGTGACTAACCTGACCCGGGGGATGGTTGCTTCGGCCACCTTAACCACCTCAGCAAGATTCTTTCCCGCTTCAGCGGCCCGGGCCATTTCCAGAACGACAAATCCTTCCGCTCCCGAGGCGGTACGGCTGTCGATTACCTCGACGGCAATGCCGGGGTGGTCGCGCCGGAAGATATCCCTCGCCTGGAGAGCCGATTCATAGGTGGCACTCAATAACCGGGAAACGAAGGTGCAGGCGATGCTGTCAGTTGTTTTACCGAGTTCTTCGAATATCTTCAGGTAGTCGGCCGGGGCGGGAGCGGCTGTGCTGAATTCCCGGACACCGGGGAATATTTTCCAGAATTCGGCCGGGCTTATATCCACCATATCACGGTACGGCCGGCCGTCGATGCGAAACAGAATAGGCACTATCCTGATGTCGTAGCGTTCTACGATTTCCTTTTCGAGGCAGGATACCGTATCGGTGACAATCCTGACTTTCGCCATGCGGATATACCCTCTCCCGCTCAATACCTAGTTATTCTAGGTATCTACTACGATAATGAATATATGTTGCGTTGTCAAGAGGGTATCTGCCAACTCACAGCTTACGGCATAAAGATGTTGCCGGGAACGTTATTCGCCGGCTTTTTCTCCCATGACGGCGGCGACGAGGAGGCCGGGGCCGGTGTGGGTGCCGATTGCCGGGGTCATTTTCGAGCGGAGTATCTCTATTCCCGGAACGATTTCGGCGAGACGCTCCGCCAGTTCATCGGCTTCCCCGGCACAGGCAGTATCCTCGACGGCGATTCGCTCGATGCTCGAATAGCTTTTCACGAAATCGACCAGCCGTTGAACGGCTTTTTTCCGGGACCGTGCCCGGCCGGCCGGTTCG
>CAYXEG010000056.1:1794-7431 GCA_964463875.1 uncultured Dehalococcoidales bacterium | reverse complement strand
TTCGACCACTCCGTCTCTCAGGGTGATGAGTGGATTAATCTTCAGGGCTGCTCCCAGGAATGCCTGGGCTTTGCCGATGCGGCCGCCCCGTTTGAGGTATTCGAGGGTATCGAAGGTAGAAAGGAAATCGACGCGCCCGGCATTTTTCCGGACTATTTCTTCGATTTCCCGGACTCCGGCTCCCTTTTTCGCAGCGATGGCGGCTTCCATGACGAGAAAACCCTGGCACATTGCGGCCGTTGCCGTATCGATTATCGTTACCGGACATTTCTGGCGCATGGCTTCGATTCCCTGTAAAGCCGACTGATAGACCCCGCTCAGGCGAGAGCTTACCGTGAGTACCAGGATTTTATCAGCACGACGGGATACCACATCGCAGGTTTCAGCGAAAACACCGGGTGAAGGGACCGAGGTAACCGGCATATCCTCAGAGGTCTTCAGCTTCTCATAGAACTCCTCGGCAGTCAGGTCGATACCGTCCCGGTACGCCTGTTCGCCGAACCGGACAACCAGCGGCACCACCGTGATATCCAGGGCTTTGACAAAATCCGCCGGGATATCGGAAACACTGTCCGTAACTATTTTTACGGCCATCGTTCAACCCCCTCACCTATTATTACGTTATCAGAGTTGTCAGAAAGTCAGGCGTTATTATACGTTTCCATACATAGTAACGCAAGGCTTCTGACCGGCACGGGTAAAATTTCCATGATAGGATTTTAATATATACATGTATTTCTGTCACTAAATGTAACTACTTCTGTTTTCGTTATTTCAATTTTCGCCTGATTGTTATATACTTGTTACAAAATTTTTAATAGGAGGCACCAAATGGCTGAAGGCGGTGGAAAAACAAGTACCGGGTTACAGGAAAATGTCGCGGGATTGCTGTGTTACCTTGGGTGGTGGATAACGGGTGTAATCTTTCTCCTGATTGAAAAAGAGAATACGGTTGTCAAGTTTCATGCCTGGCAGTCAATCGTCGTTTGCGGCATCCTCTTCGTGCTGAGCCTGGTACTGTCCTGGATTCCGGTTGTCGGCGTGATTCTCTGGATTCTCTCGGTAATCGTCTGGATATTCCTCATGTACAAAGCTTACAAAGGCGGGAAGTACATGTTCCCCATTGCCGGTAATATTGCCGAAAAACTGGCTAAATAGGCGTTCCGGTCAGTCATAAACAAAAAATTCCGCCCCGAGGGAGATTATTCCATCGGGGCGGTTTTGTTTTCTTCGCAGCCTGATATATACTGGTTTCAGCATGAAACGACAACCTGTTTTAAGCCTGATTGGCGAACTGTTGAAACACGGAGAGGACTGGGATTACTCCCGGTTCGGGGCATTGTTCGGCAGACTTCAGGATGAAGCGGACCGACAGAGTCCGATTTTCCGGTACCTGAGATTGTACGGAGAAATCGACGGCATCACCGAACTGCGGTTTTTCGGGGTCGCCGTTCGAAGCATCGGGCGACTCTCCGGGGGGATGGTCGGGCTGGAACCCGGCAGGAGTACCTATACCGTATATAATTCTACGGACGATAGGGTTACTGCCGTCTGGGAGGCACCTCTGACCTGGGACTGGCTCGACCTTTCGAATCCTGACTACCCGCTCGGAGAATTCATCACGCAGGTCCCGGCCAGCCGTCTGCCGACCGAGGCGGTAAAAAAGGTCCGTTTCACTGTTTCCGGTTGTACCTTTGCCGGAAGGGAGAAAACAGCCAATGATGACGTCAAGCTGGTCGAGTACAATCCGGCCTGGCCGGGTAAATTCCGGAAAATGAAAGACTGGCTGCACACCAGGATTTCTCCCGAAATCGCCTTACGTATCGAACATTACGGCAGCACCGCCATTCCGGGGATGCCGGCCAAACCGGTTATCGATATCCTCATGGAAATCCCCTCTTTCGAAAAAGCCCGGCGGGCGCTGTTGCCGCTGTTCAACAAACCCGAGTGTGAATACTGGTGGTACAACAGCCACATGACCTTCATCATCAGGGACAAAGATACAGGCATACGAACGCATCACATCCACGCCGCACCGGCAGGAAACCGGGTGTGGGAGGGGCTGGCTTTCCGGGATTACCTCATCGGCCATCCGGATGACGCAAAGCGGTATGCCGACCTGAAGTATAAACTGGCTGAAAGTCACGCTTCGGACAGAGAAACGTATACCGACCTTAAAGCAGAATTTGTGAGGGAGATAACGGAAAAGGCGCTCAAATCCCGGAATCCGACAGTTTTCTGATTTCTCCGGACGGAATTCAGCCCCTCTTTTTCATCACCCGGTAGCAGAACAGGAACGCAACGAAACACCAGGCAGCGGTGACCGCGAAGGCCGGACCCAGGTTGATGCCGGTTTCCGAAAGAGTCCCCCGCGACAGCTCAGCCATACAGGTAAAAGGGAGGATTTTTTGTACTGCTGCCAGCCATCCGGGAAGCTGTTCCGAGGGATAGATGACCGGCGAAAAGAAGATGACGAAAAAAACCAGGAAGTTGGTAACGACGCCGGTCATCCGCGGACGGGGTAGGGAGAGGGCTACCGCATATCCGACGAAGATACCGGTCATCGAAATCAGTAAAAAAGCCGGCACGACGAGCGGACTGATTTGCAGAGTAAATCCGTGATACGCCGAACCAACGAAAAGGGAGAGAATGATTCCCGGCAGGCTGAGAGCCGAGATGATGGTAGCGTCCGAAGCCAGCAGTACCAGGCGGGGAACCGGCAGCGACAGCAGGAAGTCATGGGTACCCTGAAGCCGGCTGTAAGCAACCATCGCCGGAACGACACTCATGCCTACCATCAGGAGAAGGAGTGTCGGGGTCCCGGTAATGTGGTGCCGGGCGATGTCCGGCGTGATATCCGGAAACAGAAACGACATACCGATAACGAAAGCCAGCGGCATGATTATCTGGACAATCGCCAGCGTCGCCAGCCAGGGGCGGCTGGAACTCCAGCTCCAGTTCATCATAAGCGGGTACGTACGCAGAGCCTGTATCATTTTACCGCCGCTCCTTTCATGAGTTTTTCGTCGTCGGCCTGTCCCGCCAGGCTGATGTAAACATCTTCGAGAGTCACCGGGCCAAGCGAGTATTCTTCTATCAGTCCGTCATTTTTCCAGGTATTTGCTTTCTCAACGGCTTCACGAATTTTTCCCCAGCTAATTTTTGCCAGGATACGATGATTGTTGATAACAGCATCCGAGAGATATGCAGGAAGCCGGGGACAATCCCTGCCCGGCTCAAGAATCAGTTCAAGACGCATGGCAATATTTTCCCCGGTCTTGAGTTCGGCAGGGGTCCCGGTACCCGTCACCTTTCCCCGGTCGATTATCGCCAGCCGGTTTACCACGCGTTCCGCTTCGAGGACATTATGGGTGACGAGGAGAACGGCCGACCCTCTTTCCGCCACCGCCTGTACTTCCTGCCAGAGCAGCCGGCGGCGAAGGGGGTCAATGTCATTGGTGGGTTCATCGAGAATCACGACATCACCGGGAACGATGACCGCCATGCAGAACGCTACCAGCCGCTGCACTCCCCCGGTGGAGTTGAGGCCGATGGTGTTTTCCCATTCAGTCATTTGCAATCTATCGATGAGTTCCCGGGTTTTCTGTTTTACCTCCGGCGACTTTCCGCCACGGATTTTTCCGACCAGTTGAATGGCCTGGAGGGGTGTCAGGCCGTTGGTCGGTGCTTGTGATTGTGACTGGAATGAACATTTTCGGCGGGCATAGCCCGGATTGGCAACGGCATCGACTCCATCGATGACAATGCTTCCTGAATCAGGTTTCGCCAGGCCGATTATCTGTTTCACCAGGGTGGTTTTCCCGGCCCCGTTCGGCCCGAGAAGTCCGAATATCTCCCCTTTTCCGACCGAGAGGCTGATGCCGTCATTGGCTTTTACCCTGCCTTTTCGATACGTTTTATGGATGTCTTTGATTTCCAGTACCATATTTGCCCCCTCACCCTGACCCTCTCCCGCGATGGGGAGAGGGAAGTATTGCCGAGGTTTCCCGACATTTCCCGGTTACTCATTCAGCCATATAGAAAGACTATATCTTTTCAACGGGAATCTGAATTTCGACAACGAAGGTACCGGGAGGCGAACCGTTCTCAGTCTCGGTGAATACTATTCTTCTATCGGCACCGGTAACGGTAAAGTCAATGAGGTAAACCTCCCGGCGGGGGCCGATAATCCGGTACGGGTTAGCTTCGAACCACCGGACCAAAGCCCTGTTTGCCGGGGCGCCGGAATTCACCCCGCCCTGATGAATGAGAGACACTACCTGGTCATAGCCGGCTAGTTCTTTATACTGATATTCATCGGTGGAGGGGACTTCCTGAGAAACGGGCAGCGCCAGTTCCCAGTCGAATTCCGGGGTTTCATACGTCTCGCCATGAAACATTCCGATGGCAGGCCCGACTACCCGTGCATTCGAATTTAAAATGTGATTGAACAACCCTGACACGGCCGGCAAAATTTTGGCTGCTACGGGTTTAGGGTCGAAGGTATTCGGAATCATGGTTCTTACCGTCACAACCGGTTGCGGCAGAACCTTTTTCAGTGTTACCTGGTAAGCCGGCAATTCATTGCCATTTTCGGTTTCCCGTATCCAGGCTTCCAGCCATTTGAGATGTTCAGATTCATCTTCAAGTCTTTTTTTCAGGGCTTCCTGCTTGATATGAAGGATATCCAGAATATGCGTAATGGAGACATCATCCTGCAATAACCGGGCGATTTCCTCGAGTGACAACCCCATATCTTTCAGGGCAATGATTCGGTAAAGCCGGGGTACCTGGTCGGCGGAGTATGAGCGGTAACCGGTAAACGAATCGACCCCGGCCGGTTTCAGGATGCCGAGTTCGTCGTAGTACCGCAAGGTTTTCACGGTAATCCCGGTCAGGCGGGAAAAATCGCCGATTTTCACCGTAAACCGTCCCTGTTTTTCGAGATAGTAGTTGTTTCGTATACTACTATATGTCTCCCGCAAGGGGGAGAGTCAATACCTCAGTGGGGTAGAACAGGGCTAACTTCCCTTGGAGGAAAGCACAATATTCTGCCGGTTCAGTTTCGGTATCAGGCTGAGGGTGAGTATCCAGGCTATCGCGGTGCCGAGGGCGTACCAGAAAACGAAATCCCATGAGGTGATATCGATTGCTCCGGTGCCCATACCGGCAGGTATGCCTATCATGAGGCCGAATCCGACGAGGAACGAGGGAGCAATCGCAACATCAGGATTGCCAATCAGCGACCAGAGAACGATAAAGGCAAGCACGGCTCCGAAAAGGAGAGGATTGACGACGAGGCCAAGCACCAGTGTCGGTACCGGGACGGCAAAGGTATCCCAGCCCGGCAGGACCGTCGAGAGATTTATCGCCAGCAGGACGAGCGCGGAAGCCACCAGCGAAATAACAAATCCCGGGATAAACGTGGCCAGGCACTTACCCGCCCAGAGGGCTTTCGGCCCCATCGGGGTCGCCATCAGGCATTCGACATTGCCGTTGACTTTCTCTTTGACAATCTGCAACCCGGAAAACCCCCAGGTAAAAATCAGCAGTACTATTAAAGGGAGAAAGTAGGCGACCAGTCCGTTGAAAAATCCGACCAGCTGAGGAGAGCGGAGCCAGCCCTCCGCGATTTTC
>CAYXEG010000056.1:0-1784 GCA_964463875.1 uncultured Dehalococcoidales bacterium | reverse complement strand
GCCGTACCATGCCTGTAAACGCACGGCAACCGAAATGCCGACAGCCGCCCCGAGGGTGAGTAGTATAACGACACTACCAGTTATCCTGAAAGCGGTGGTTGCCACCATTTCCCGGAAGTCGCGACGGCCGATTATCGATAGTTCTCTCACGGTTTACCCCTGTATTGAAAGGATTATTTTCTCGGTGGTAAGCCGGTTTTTCAGTACCAGGGCGCAGACACCGATAACCGCTGCCACAGCCAGCAGTATCGTCATAAACAACCATGAAGCGGTTCCGAGCGAGGTTCGGAATCCAAGCTGCGCCATGAGATTGACCATGACCGGCAGAAAAATCTGGGCGATGATATTGGCGGTCCCCGGTTTACCAATCAAACCGATGATATGAACGAAGAAGGTTACCGACAGATAGAGTACCGGTATAGCGAGGAAGCTGCTGATAATCATCCACGGATTGACGATAAACCCGACTTTCCCGGCGAAGTACATCAGATTAATAATGAAAAAGGAAGCTACTACCATAACGATGGCAAAGAAGAAGCCGGGGATGAAAATCGCCAGCGACTTACCGGTGAGTAACTCACCCGGCCGGACCGAGGTGGTGAGAAGAGCCTGGATATTACCGCGGGATTTCTCCTTAACCAGCGACCCGTAGGTGAACACGCTGGAGTAAATACCGATGGTAATGAAGCTGGCAAAGAAGAGCATACCGCCCACAGCATTTTCCAGGACCGCCCTGTCCGGGACGGCTTTTTCCATTTCAGGAGCAATCATGAGTTGAGACAGAAGGACAATCGGCCCGACGACACAAATCATGATAACCATGACCGAAATGAGGGTAGCGGCGAGCATCCGCACCTGGTTTTTCAGGGCGTACTTCATGACGAGAAGGGTGTTACTCATCCAGCTTTTCCGCCTTTCTGAGAATAGTGGCGTAGAGTTCTTCAAGCGAAGCTTCTTTCCGTCCTGCCTGTTCAATCTTGACTCCTCTGGCGGCGAGGAAGCCGATGATATCCGAGACTTCAGCGCCGCCATCTTTATCATCGAAAACAAGGCTGTTTCCGGTGGCTTCACGAAAGCCGAGTTCAGCCTGTTTTTTCAGTTCACCGAGAACGGAGTCCGGTACCGTCCCGGCAGTTTCGATGACGATACCGCTGCGCCCCATTTTCTGCCGCAGTTCATCGAGTTCACCGTAGAGCTTGATTTCTCCCCGGTCGATGAGGGCAACGCGATTACAGATACGCTGGACTTCATCGAGATTATGGGAACTCAGCAGCACAGTCTTATGCTCTTTACGGGCGATATCGAGGAGAATTTTCCGTATCTCAATCTGGCCGGTGGGGTCGACCCCGGAGGTCGGTTCGTCGAGAATCAGTACTTCCGGGTCGTGGACCATCGCCCGGGCGAGGGAAAGCCGCTGCCGCATGCCTTTCGAGTAGGTACCGGCGCGGTCGTCAGCTCTGTCGGCAAGGTCAACCAGGGCAAGAACCTTCTTGATTCGGGTTTCAGCATCAGGTACCCGGTAGATTTCGGCGTAAAAGCGAAGGTTTTCCACGGCGGTCAGGGTATCGTAGAGGCCGTCGGGGTCGAGAGCGAATCCGACTTTCATGCGGGTTTCGGGAAGCCTGATGTCCCGGCCGGTAACGCTGAGGGTGCCGGAGTCAGCCCGGAGGAGGCCGAGACCTCGCGTACGGCCGCGGCGGAAGCCGAGGCAAGCCTGCGGTCCGCCAAGGCCGAGCGCGTGGCCATCGAGGCGCGGAAGGCTCAGCTTGAAGCGAACCGGCAGG
>CAYXEG010000055.1:2066-16782 GCA_964463875.1 uncultured Dehalococcoidales bacterium | reverse complement strand
TGTGCCCGAAAAGGGTAAAACTACCCTGAAAGAAGCTGAAAAAGTGGTAATAATGACGTAAAAACCGATCAATAAACAGGAAAAAGCCCGGAGAACCTGACAAAAACGGAGAAAGCCTTTCGGTATCAGAAAACTTCAGGCTTTTTCAGAGGTTTCCTGAAAAGTGTTTTCAGTGTACAGTATTGAAAGAAGCGGCGGAGCACTCCGCCGCCTTTTTTCATGATTGTTCATCTGATTTTTAGTTGCTACTCTGGTGTCATCGGTGATATAAAAACAGGTAACGGAAGCATAACCGGCGGGACAAGGAGTAATTATGGCCGAACAACCAAACAGGGTGGGAGAAGTCATCGAAACGAGTACGACCGTCTTTACCGCGCAGTGCTATGAGTTGTATGGTTCTCCGGCACTGGGCAGCCTGGTAAAAACCGGCGATGGAACGATTGAGCAGTACGGTATCGTCTATGAGGCGGTCACTGCCGGTATCGAACCGGGCAGGCGGCCGATAGCTCGCGGTAAAGACGAATCTGATGAGGAAGGCGTCTATAAAAATAATCCTCAGCTTCTCAAGCTGCTCAGAACTGAGTTCAGTTCGCTGGTGGTAGGATACCGGCAGGAAGACCGGATTGCCCATTACCTGCCGCCCCGCCCCGCCCGGATTCACAGCTTCGTCCGCGAGTGCGATGACGCAGAAGTCAGGGAGTTCAGCCGTTCTTTCGATTTTCTTAATATTATAGTGAGTTCAGGAATTCCGGTGCCGGTCGAAGAAGTGGTGGCGGCCTCTTTGCGAACGATGAGCCGGGTCTATGACGAGCCGGAGACGTTCCTGATTGCCGCCGGCAAGGAACTGGCGATGCTGCTGGGCAGCGAGTTCAACCGGTTGAAATCGATTCTTGCGAAGATAAGGTAGCACTAACATGGCGGATTTTGTTTTCAATGACTACGAAACGTTTACCGACGGAGAAATAGAGGTATTCCTCCAGAAAACGTTTCCTGCGGATGACGAATGCGGCCAGGTTCCGATGTACCGGTTCGGCATCAGGCCGACCGGAACAGATATCTATGTCGGGCGGGTTAACCTGCGTATTGCTAATACCGAAGACATACTCATGTACGTCGGACATATCGGATACAGAGTAGAAGAGCCGTACCGGGGACACCGATATGCTGCGAAGGCATGTCGTCTTATCAGGCCGGTAGCGCTCGACCATGGTTTAAATACGGTATGGCTGACCGTCAATCCCGAAAATTATCCGTCAAGGCGGACATGCGAGATACTGGGATGTACCCTGGTTGAGATAGTAGATTTACCGGAACACCTTGATATGTATCAGGAAGGTGAAAGGCAGAAGTGCCGTTACCGGTGGGATATCGGAGATACAACGGTTCGAGGAGAATGGTGAGATGGCTGAGGTAAACGGTGAAAAGCTGGGTATCGTCGTCGCCGGTTCCCTGACGCGGGGCGTCGATGTCCGGCTCGATACGGCGGTTCAGATAGAGGATATGGTTGTCGGACGCTATGTCGTGATTCAGGGCGGCATGAAACGTTTCTTCGGCATGATTACCGATATTTTACTCGAAGTTACCGACCAGCGCCTGATTCAATCCCCCCCGGATATGTCATCACCGCTCATGGCGCAGGTACTGACCGGCACCAGCACCTACGGCACACTCCACGTTACCCCATACCTCAATATCGGCGGCGGGGCCGGCGAGCTCCTCGAAGGCCCTCAGCCGGTGAAAACCGTGCCGGGTCATTTCTCCCCGGTGAAACTGGCTTCCGAAACCGATATGGAAATGGTCTTCGGAAAAGAGGATGAAAAGAAGTTTTACCATATCGGCAATCCGCTCGACATGGAGACGCGACTGTGTATCGACCTCGAAGAATTTGTCAAGCGATCGAACGGCATTTTCGGGAAAAGCGGCACCGGCAAGACGTTTTTCACCCGCATGATGCTCATCGGCATGCTCCAGAAAAGCAGGGCGGTCAACCTGATTTTTGATATGCACAACGAGTACGGCTGGGCGGGAACCCGCGAAGGCGGTTCCCCGGTGAAAGCCCTGAAACAGCTTTTCCCCGAAAAGGTTGCCGTGTTTACCCTCGACGAGGAGAGTTCTCGAAGGAGAAAGGTGAGTACCGATTTCATCGTTAAAATCGGCTACGACGAAATAATGCCGGAGGATATTGCCATACTCCGGTCGACCCTGAATATCACCGAGCTGGCCGTGGAGGCAGCCTACCAGTTACGCCGGAGGCTGGGAAAGAACTGGCTTCAACGGGTGCTGGAAGGCGACGATGAAAGCCTGGCCGAGACGCTGGAGGCAGCGAATATCCACGAAAGCACCCTCCAGAGTTTGAAACGGGGACTGGGGACTATCGGCCGGATGGGGTACATCGTCAAGGAATCCCATGACGATACGGTCAGCCGGATACTCGAATACCTCGGCCGGGGCATCAATGTCGTACTCGAATTCGGCCGGTACCGGGATATCAGCACCTACCTGCTGGTAGCGAACATGCTCTCGCGCCGCATCTATGACCGGTACCAGAAGCAGACCGAGGAAGCGATTGCCGCCGACGACGAAAACCTCAAACCGAAACCGCTCGTCATCACCATCGAGGAAGCCCACAAGTTCCTCAATCACGAGGTGGCGGACAAGACCATTTTCGGCACGATTGCCCGCGAGATGAGGAAATACAATGTTTCTCTGCTCGTCATCGACCAGCGCCCCAGCGGTATCGATGAGGAAGTAATGTCCCAGATGGGAACGAAGATATCGTTCCTGCTCGACAATGAAAAAGACGTGGACAGCGTTCTTTCGGGAGTGTCCGGAAAAAGCGAACTGAAATCGGTCATCGCCCGGTTATCGCCAAACCGGCGGCAGGCAATCATGTTCGGCCATTCGGTGCTGATGCCGGTTGCTTTCGAAGCCCGGGAATACGGTTCCGCCGAATCGTACCGGGAATTTGCCTCGCACGTCTCCGACAAAAAGAAACAGGCAGAAGAGGATATCGAGGAACTATGGTAACAGCAATTGAGAAACCGGAGAAAATTAAAGTCGGGCTGGCGCTGGGCAGCGGGGCTGCCCGGGGGCTGGCGCATATCGGGGTCCTCCATGTTCTGCAGCGTGAGGGAATTCATGTGGACATGGTTACCGGCACCAGTATCGGCTCGATTGTCGGCGCGTTCTGTGCCCTCGGGAAGACCTGCGAAGAAATCCTCGAAGTAGCCCATAGAGTCGGTTCTCACCGGTTCAATTACCTGGTTGATTTGAATATTCCGAAAACCGGCCTGATAAAGGGGAAAAAGGTTGAGGAACTGCTGAAAGGCTTTTACGGAAAAGCGACCTTCAGGGATTGTGTCAAACCGTTCAAGTGCGTTGCGACGGATATCGATAACGGTGAAGAAATCGTCCTCGATGAAGGGCCTCTCTGGAAGGCGGTTCGTTCCAGCATCTCCATTCCGGTGATTTTCTCGGTGACGAATCATAAAGAACGCTACCTGGTCGATGGCGCTCTGGTCAACCCGGTACCGGTACGGCAATTAAAAGAGATGGGGGCGGATTTTATCATTGCCGTTAACGTCATTCCGGAAAGGAATATAACCGGTAAAACGGAACCGAATATTTTCGATGTCATCATGCAGACGCTTCACATAGTCGAGTATTCGGCGGTCAAGGCAAGCGTCGAAGGCGCCGATGTCGTGCTCGAACCGGAAGTAGAAAGTTTTGCTCTGACGGATTTCAACCGGGTGGACGAACTGGTGGAAAAGGGTGTTCTCTGTGCCGAGAAGGCGATGCCTCAGATTAAAAAACTGCTGCGAAAAACAAGACAGCCGGTTTTATTATGAAATCTCCTGAGAGAAACTCCCGGGGAACCCCGCTTCTCGAAAGGACTCAAGCATTAATGCGGCAGGCGGGGATAAAAGCGAGAAAAAAGCTCGGCCAGCATTTCCTTGTCGATGAAGCCGTATTGACATTGATTCTCGAAACCGCCGGACTCACCGGTACGGAAACTGTTATCGAGGTTGGACCCGGCCCGGGTATATTGACGAAAGAACTGTGCTCGCAGGCAGGCCGGGTAGCAGCGGTTGAACTTGATGATGCTCTTGCGGCAGCCCTGCAAAAAAACCTCGCCGATTGTGGCAACCTTACCGTACTCAACCGGGACATTCTGGAAATTGCTCCGGAGGAAATCCTGCAGGAAGCCGGCGCCAAGGTCTCTTCGGCTTACCGGGTGGTGGCAAACCTGCCGTATTACATAACGTCGCCGGTTCTGCGGCACTTCCTCGAAGCCGGGCACAAGCCGGAAATGATGGTGGTGATGGTGCAGAAGGAAGTCGCCGAGGAAATTGCTGCCAGACCGGGGAAAATGAGCCTGCTGAGCATCGGGATTCAGCTTTACGGAGTGTCGGAAATAATCGGGTACGTTCCGGCCGCCTGTTTCTATCCCGAACCGAAAGTTGATTCGGCGATTGTGAAAATCGTTCCCCATGTCCCTCCGCCGGTTGAGATAGCAGATATCGAGGGATTTTTCTCGCTGGCCAGGGCCGGTTTCAGTCTCGCCCGGAAACAGCTTGGTAATTCACTGGCAAACGGGTTACGGATACCGAAAGAGGAAGCCAGGCGGTTGCTGGAGCAGGCGGGTATCGATGCAAGGCGGCGGGCGGAAACACTGACGATACCGGAGTGGGCGGAATTATGGAATGCCTGGTCGAGGGATAAGTAAGATGGCATTCACCATAATGGCGCCGGCCAAGTTAAACCTTACCCTCGAGGTACTCTCGAAACGGGCTGATGGCTACCATGAGCTGAGAAGCATTATACAGACCATCAACCTCTGCGACAGACTTGTTTTCGAGGACAGCCGGGAGACGGTATTCCGGTCGGAATCGGCCGGATGGCAGGCGGAAAAGAGCCTGTTGCCGAAAGCAGTCGGGTTATTCAGGGAAACAACCGGTGTTACGAAAGGCGTATCCATAACCGTCGAGAAGCATATCCCGATGATGGCCGGGCTGGGGGGTGACAGCAGCGATGCCGCAGCGGTACTGAAGGGATTGAATCAACTCTGGAATGCCGGGCTTTCCCGGGAGGAACTGCTTTTCATGGCGAAGGAACTCGGCTCGGACGTCTCCTTCTTTCTCTATGGTAACACAGCTCTGATGGAGGGAAGGGGAGAAAGAATCACGCCTCTCAAATCTGTTGGGCGACAGCATTTGGTTCTGGTTATCCCTTCTGTTGAGGTGCCGGCCGGCAAGACAGGCAGGCTGTATTCGGCTCTGAACGTACAGGATTATACCGATGGTAAGATAACCCGTAAATATGCCGAAGCCCTCGAAAATGGCGCACCGCTCCCGGAACCGTACAACGTCTTCGAAAAAGTGGCGTATCGGGTCTTTCCCGGGTTATCGGAAGTCAGGGAAGAAGTGAGAAAGCTGAGCGGGCAGGAAGTACGCCTTGCCGGTTCAGGCCCGGTGCTGTTTACCTTGGTGAAGAATCAGGCCGAGGCTGAAGAACTGGCAGGAAAATTACGAAACAACGGCCATAAGGCACTCATTACTGAAACACTTTCCGATACTTCATATGGAAAATGCGACTAATATCATATAGAATGAGTATCCAATCTGGTTAAATGAAACCCGTATCATGGAAAAGGAGAGCAGAATAATGGATAACAAAACTATTGAGAATCTGAAAGCTGCCTTCGCCGGTGAAAGCCAGGCGAACCGAAAATACCTGTTCTTCTCCGAGAAAGCGGAAAAGGATGGGCAGTCTCAGGTAGCGCGGCTGTTCCGGGCAGCGGCTGACGCCGAAACGGTTCATGCCAAAGCCCATTTAAATGCCATGGAGGGAATCGGCTCCACTGCCGACAACCTGAAGGCGGCAGCCGAGGGTGAACACGAGGAATTTACCGAGATGTACCCGCCGATGATTGAACAGGCGGAGAAAGACGGTAATCCGAAAGCGAAACGGGCTTTCGAACACGCCAACGCCGTCGAGAAAATACATCACGGGCATTTCACCGTTGCCCTGAAATCCCTGGAGGAAGGGAAAGAACTGAAAGACGAACCGTACTACGTCTGCCAGGTCTGCGGCAACACCGTTGCCGGAAAGGCGCCCGACCGCTGCCCGGTTTGCGGGGCGCCACTAACCGCCTTCAAGAAAATAGACTGATTTTGCTATAATCTGGTTAACGAATAAAGGAGGAATAAACTATGGCGGATGCACTGGAAGTCATCAACAATGTCATTGCTCAGCACGGCAAGGTAACGGAGCACGTAAAAACCACCGGAAACAAAATGAACGACATCGATGCCGTCTTCAGCGTTCAGAGGGCAGCCTACAAGGTTGCCTGGAGCGCCTCTTCGGTCAAGGAAATGCTCGACAAACGGGACCAGTTGATGGAGACACTGTCCATCATGGAAGAAGGGTTGACGAAGCACTTTGCCTATGAAGAGAAAGCTCTGCCACTCGTCTTCGGCGACCTGCTTATGAAAGACATCCTCGACGCTCATACAGTTATCAAAGCCCAGATAGAAAAAGCGAAAGCTTCTCTGAAAGGCCTTGATGGACTCGATAAGGACGAACTGTTCGCCAGGAGAACCGAACTTGTTGATGTCGTCCACGATTTAAGAACCACCGTTACCGACCATGCCCATGATGAAGAAGCTATCCTCGGCATGATACGGAAAGTTTTCGAACAGAGGCCGGCGAAGAAATAGGAAGAATCAATGTAACAGAGGGAGCGGTATACCGCTCCCTCTGTTACACCTTATTCCGGAATTTGGCGTGAAGACAGAAACTGCTTTACCAGCATTTCTTCATCCTGCCTGCTTGTAACCTCCCCATCGATTCGGGCGTGGAGCAGGTGTTCGAGCAGGGTCTTTATCTGAGAGCCGGAGGAAAATCCCATGTCCCGGAGGTCGTTGCCGGTAAGTTCGGTCCTGGCGTGCCGGTACTCGTTCAGGTAACAGCCGATATTCTCCCGGATGGCAGATGAATCTTCAGCAATCAGGGCGGCGGTCAGTGCAAGCTCTGACAACCCGTTCAATACGAGGAAGGTGACACTCGGCTGAAGAGGAGATTCATCGATGATTTCCAGTTTCTCTTTAAGCCGACAGAGGTCGTCCAGGATAACTGCCTGTTTTTTCCGGAGGTTTAAATCAAGAGATAATTCTTTAATAGCTTCGCTGTCCAGCCGGTAGACCAGCAAAGCCAGATACAGCCCGGACAGAGGTGATTCCGGGGCGCAGATATTGCGTGCCCGGCTGAATCTCCTGGCAAGCCAGTCGTCACCTTTCAGGCTCGGGTACACATTGCTGAGAACGCCGAGTTCGCCGGCGCGAACGAGTGCCTTTTCAGGCTCATTTTCATATAATACCATTTCGAGTTCGTGGCGAATTCGGTCGCGGCTGATACTATTCAGCATCTTTATATCCCTGCGAAGCAGGTCGAGTGTTTTCGGTTCGATAGTAAAACCGAGCCGCTGCTCATAGCGCACAGCCCGCCATATTCGGGTGGCATCGTCGGTAAAACTCTTTTCGTGTAGAACACGAATCAGACGTTTTTTCAGGTCGTCCTGCCCGTTAAACGGGTCGATAAGCCGTCCGAAACAATCCGGTGACAGGTCGGCTGCCATAGCGTTGACCGTGAAATCGCGCCGGGAGAGGTCGGTATCAATCAATCCCGGTTCGATTACCGGTAAAGCTCCCGGCCTCGGATAGGTTTCGGAGCGGGCAGTCGCAAAGTCGATACGTCGTCCGGTCCATTTCACCGTCGCCGTGCGAAACCGTTGATGAGCCGTCACTTTTCCCCGGATGGTTTCCGAGAATGAGTTTGCCAGAGAAATGGCGTCCCCCTCGACGACAATATCGAGGTCGTAACTCTCCCTTTCCAGCAGCAGGTCGCGGACGATGCCCCCGACAAGGTAGATGCTCATCCCCAGGCCGGTTGCTATCCGGCCTGCCTCAGTCAGGATATGCTGTGATTCGAAGGAAAGACGGGTTCGTATCTTTTTGGAGATATCAGCTTCGTTTTTCATGCGTTTCCCGTTACCCGGAAGTAATCAGCATTATAACACATCTAAGCCTGTTTCCCCGGTGAGAACAAATAAAAATTCACTCATATCTCTTGATAATAAAATTATTACCTGTTAGGATTAAAAGGCGTGCTTTGAAAACGTAAAGGAGTCTACCTGACCTGAAAGACACAACCGAGCGCCTCGGTTACGCCCCCATCGGAAAGCTGCTTCTCAGCCTGGGATTGCCGGGCATTGCCTCGATGGTAACTATGGCGCTTTACAATATCATCGACACCTTCTGGGTGTCCGGACTTGGTCATGAAGCTATTGCTGCCCTGACAGTGATAATGCCGTTTTCCATACTTATGATGGCAATCGGGGGTGGTACCGGTGTTGGCGTCAGTTCGCTGGTAGCCCGTCGGTTCGGCGAGCAAAACGTGAAAGCGACCAACCAGGTCGCCGGACAGATTTTCCCCCTGACACTCCTGTTCGGTGTCTTATTCCTGGTTGCCGCGGTTGGCTTCCCGGAAACGATTCTGAAGCTGTGCGGCGCGACTCCGGATATCATGGACTATGCCCGGCAGTACCTGACCGTCATCGGTTACGGGGGTATCACCGTTTTCTTCGGCATTGTCGCCATGGATATGCTGCGCGGCTCCGGCGATGCAGTGCGACCGATGATATTCATGGTTTCCGCAGCGGTGCTGAATACCGTTCTCGACCCGTTCCTGATTTTCGGATGGTGGATATTCCCGGAAATGGGGGTAAGCGGAGCGGCTCTGGCAACGGTTATTTCTCAGGGTCTGGCAGGCGTGATGTGCCTGTTCTTCATTCTTTCGAAGAAAACTTCCTATCGTGTCAGGCTGGCTGATTTACGGCCTGATTTCAGAATTATCCGTGAAATATACCGAGTCGGCCTGCCGTCCATGCTGACGCAGATTACCGAAAGCATCACTTTCCTGCTGCTGAACAATCTCTTGGCGGGATTTACTTCGATGGCCATCGCCGCTGTCGGTATCATTATGCGGGTCGTCGATTTCGCTTTCATGCCGATTATCGGTATCTCGAACGGGCTGCTGCCGATTACCGGCTACAATTTTGGCGCCCGGAAATGGAAACGAATGTGGGCGGCTTTCCGGCTGGCGGTTACCTGGCTTGTCATCCTGATGAGCATCGCAACCGTAGGCCTGATGATATTCGCCCCTCAACTTATCGGAATATTTAATAAGGAACCTGAGTTTCTCGAAATCGCCGTACCGGCAATGAGGATAATGATTGCCATGCTGCCGGTCATCGGCGTGGTGATTGCCGTGACATCGATGTTCCAGGGTATGGGGAAAGGGCTGGCGGTGCTGTTCCTTTCACTGTCACGCCAGTTGATATTCTTCGTTCCGGCAATGTATATCATGTCGCACTTCTGGGGATTGACCGGCGTCTGGATTTCTATGCCGTTCTCCGATTTCTGCGGAATAGCGGTATCGGTACCCTGGGCGCTCTGGGAATACCGGAGGATGCGAAAGAGACCTGACTGGGAAACGAGCGACAGATAGACGGCTCGATTTGTCTGTGGAAATAAAAATCTCCATTCCTTAAGTGTTCGGGAATGGAGATTTATTGTTTTTCGTTTACTTATTTTTTCAACTGGCCCAGGGGGAGAACGGTACGTCCGAATTTGTCGTTGATGATAATCGCTGCTGCGCCGTAGACCGCTGAGGCTCCGCAAATAAGGCCTTCCGCTCCGGCGATTTTCGCATCCATACCGGCCAGGAAATGAAGGGCGAGCAGGATGAAAAGGATGGTCAGGGTGCCGAAGATGGTGACATGGGTGACGGTCATTTTCAGGGTGCCGATACCCATGAAGAAGGTGAATACCGCCCAGACAATCATCAGCCAGCCGAGGCCTTCGGCATCGATGGCAACGATTCCCTGGTGCTGGAGGACCAGTCCGAGAGCGAGGGCAATCCAGAAAAATCCGTAGGACGTAAACGCCGTCAGTCCGAACGTATCACCGCGCCTCGCGTCGATGACACCGGCGATTACCTGGGCGGCGCCTCCCCAGAAAAATCCATAGACCATGGGGATGACGTCTGAGATGAGCCCGAGATTGTGGAATTGGAGTAGAAGCGTTGTGAACCCGAATGCTGCGAGCCCCAGGGCACCCGGATTCGCCCATTGAACCGAGTCAGGTTTTTGCATAACTCCTCCTAAAATAAACTTTCATTTATCATACCAGATTCTCTCATCCAGCGTAAATTTTTTTGTTTGGATATTATGACATTCACTCACGAAAAGTATCGAAAACAGGTATCATTTTTACTTCGGGCGGCACGGTTGTCAGGAATGATAGTGACTATCGGTGTTTTACCCGTTCGTCCTGAGCTTGTCGAAGGGCGAACGGAGGACATTACCCTATACCTCCCCTCTGATTGCCATGCCGCCTGCTTCTCTCCTATAATGAATCCATGAAAGTTATTTCAATTGTCGGCATGGCCGGTTCAGGGAAATCGGAAGTTGCCGCCATGTTCGAACAGGAAGGGTATGCGAGGATTCGGTTCGGCGATATCACCGACGAAGAGGTTCGAAAGAAGGGGCTGCCCCTGACCGAAGAGAACGAGCGGGCTGCCCGGGAAGGTATGCGGCGCGACCACGGCATGGCCGCTTATGCAATTCTCAATAAACCGAAAATCGATGCCACCCTGCAAAATTCGAATGTTGTCATCGACGGCCTCTATTCCTGGGAAGAGTACCTGTTTCTCAAAGACGCCTACGGCAATATGTTCTCCGTCATAGCCGTATATTCATCACCTGAGACCAGGTACGCACGACTGTCCGTCCGGGGAAACCGGGGCAGAACCCGCCAGCAGGCGGCCGGCCGGGACCGGGCGGAAATCGAAAATATCAACAAGGGCGGCCCGATTGCCATGGCCGACTATACGATTATCAATGAATCCACCATGGACAATCTGATAGCGGAGACAGAAACGATACTGGAGAAACTGAAAGAATGAGCCAAGGATACAAAAGGCCTGATTTTGACGAGTACGTCTTAAAAATAGCGGCGGTGGTGGGAGAACGTTCGACTTGTTTGCGGCATCACATGGGTGCGGTGGCGGTAAAAGACAAGCATATTCTTTCGACCGGTTATAACGGGGCGCCGGCCGGGCAGAAAGACTGCCTCGAACTGGGATGCCTTCGAAACGAATTGAACATCGCTTCAGGCGAGAGAACTGAAATCTGCCGGGCTATCCACGCCGAACAGAACGTGATTATCCAGGCAGCTCTCCATGGAGTCAGTATCGAAGGCAGTACCATCTATTGCACCCATACACCCTGTGTTCTCTGCGCCAAGATGCTGGTCAACGCCCGGATTAAGCGGTTCGTCACCTTCGCGAAATATAACGACGACCGGTTTATCGACCTTTTCAGGGAAGCCGGCATCGAGGTCGATATCAAACAAAGGCCTTCTTCGGAGATTACCTTCCTGGATTAGCGGTTATTTTTCTTTTTTTCTATGGTTAGTGCTACAATAAGGTAGCGGCACAGGTAATTAATGACAGAACCAACCGCAAACGACAGTGTCAATCGGTCCGACTACCGGTTTACTCCGGGGCGGACTATTCTTTATCAACCGCATCGTATCTCATCTGACGGATTGGCTTCCCGGTACTTTTGCAGATGCCGGTTACTCTTGCGGGACAACAGGTAAACGGAAGAGAGAGGGTACATAACTGGTCAGGAAAAAGGGGTCATCGAGGGCGAAAGTAATCATCAATCCGGCGGCGGGAGCAAACTCAACCTGGAGGAAATGGCCTGACCTCAGCCGCCTCCTTACTTCCATAGGACTAACCTACGACCATAACTATACCGAAGGCTCCGGCCATGCCATCGAACTGGCCCGGGAGGCGGCTTCGGACGGCTACCGCTATCTCATAGCCGTCGGCGGTGACGGCACGGTCAACGAAGTCGCCAACGGCATTATGAACACGGAAAACGCTGCCGATGTTTCTTTCGGTGTGGTCAGCACCGGGACGGGCAGCGATTTCGCCCGGTCGGCCGGCATTCCCATGGATTGGGAAGGAGCCGGTTCGATTCTGATGAGCCCGAAGCGGAAAACCATCGATGTCGGCGCGGTCACTTTCATGAAGGACGGGAATAAAACCGAGCGCTACTTTGTCAACGCCGCCGGAATCGGGTTCGACGCCTCGGCTGTCGAAAACACCGAAAAAATGCCGAAGCGGCTCGGCGGCACCATTCCCTACATGATGGGACTGCTCAGGACGCTTATCGGCTACCGGAACAGGAGCGTGACCATCGAAATCGACGGGAAAAAGGAAACGGCGAAAGTCCTGAGTATCATGGTCGGTAACGGCAACTATCTCGGCGGCGGCATGAACGTTGCCCCGAATGCGATAATGGACGATAAGCTGTTCGACGTCACGATAATCGGCGACATCGGTAAATTGAACCTGATAAAGTCGCTGCCGATGCTCTATAACGGGACCATCGGCGACCATCCGAAAGTCAGGTTTGCCCGCGCTTCCACGGTCTCGGTCGACCTCAAGGAACGGATTCTCGTTCAGGCGGACGGCGAACTGCTCGGTGAAGGGCCGGTCTCATTCCGCATTGTTCCAGCGGCCTTGAATATCGTTATCTAGGTTTCCGGGCGGCAATGTCATTACGTTCAGTTTGAGTTTGTTAGCGATGAGTACCTGTAGACAAAAACTATCGGGATATTCCAGTTCCAGGTTGTGAATATCAGACACGTCAAACCATCGGCGGTCTTTTATTTCGTCTACAGCAGGCCTATCGGCTTGACAGGCATTTTTACATGGCTGTTTATTATCAGAATCTGCCATTTTTTACGTAAACCCTTTTTCTCATCTAAATGCTGTCTTGTAAAAAGAGACTGGAACTGATTTCCAGTCAGGTACCGGTATTCTCATTCTGATATACCCCGCTATAGCCTTCCGTTTTTCCCGTAAGGGTGAAGAAGACAAGCTGGACGACACGGGCATTTTTCTGAACGGTGAATCCGCCCGGATTCTGAACGGTCAGGAGCGATTCGGAACGGCCTGAGTATCCGGCGTCCCAGACCGCCGTACCGACAGACACACCGCAGCGAAGCAGGCTCGACCTCGGCCGTGCCAGCGCCATGATAAAGTCCGGCAGGTGGACGACCTCGTTATAGGTAATCGAGTAGTTCCCCGGTTCGAGGTGGATATAGCCTTCGGCGTCATACTCAAGGGGGGTAAGTTCGGAAACAATCCGGTCGCTGTTACTGACGGCAATCCTGCCCGGGGTGCTGAGAAGGGAAATGTCCCGCAGGGTGATATCGAAGCCGTTCGGCTGTACCTGGGCGTCGAGATTCAGGTAACCCTCCAGCAGGGGAGGCTGCTGATGCAGCAGGGCGCGGATATCGGCAGCGGATAATACTCCATTCATATCTCTGACAGTATAGCATGTTTACGTGGTAAAATGGATGCATATAAAAGACATTACTCCTTCGTCTTTGCGAGATTCACCGTCAATCCCGATACTCAATTGTGTAGTTTCGAAAAGGTAATCGGGAAACCGAAGCAATCTCAATAAAATGTATAGGGACTAAAGGAAGACACTTTGACAAACCGCTACAAACTGCTCGTCGTCGATATCGACGGCACGCTGCTTGACATAAACGGAAAAATATCCGATATCGACAAGCAGGCCTTGAAGGAGGCGATACAGGCGGGAACGGCCGTGTCCCTCTCGACGGGACGGGTCGTCCGGGCAACCCGCCGCTTTCTCGACCAGCTTGAACTGGACGGTTACCACGTCTTTTTTGACGGCGCCCTCGTCTACAATCCGGAGAAGGACGAGGAAGTCTACGTCGACCCCATCAGCGCCGGACTGGTCGGGGAGATGATTGACTACTCGAGGAAGGTCGGACTGGATTTCGACCTGTATTCGATTACCGAGTTCTTCGCCGAGCGGCCGTCCTGGGCGACCGATATCCGGCGTGATTTCTTCAAGTTACAGGCTACCTTCGTCGATTTCCGGGAGATTCAGTATGAAGAACGGTTTATCAAAGGGACGCTGGTGGTCGCCTCTCCCGAGGAGAAACGGAAAGCCCGCGATTTCTGCGACTTTTTTAACGACCGGCTCAATTTCTCCTGGACGAAAACTCCGGCCTATCCGGATATCGATTTCATCAATATTGTGGCGAAGGATGTCAACAAGGGGAAAGCCCTGAAATCGCTCACCGCATTCCTCGGTATTTCGACGGAGGAGGTGGCTGCCATCGGTGACGGCCTGAACGATATCTCGCTGCTTTCCTCGGCTGGGCTGGCCATTGCCATGGGCAATGCCCCGGATGAGGTGAAATCCATTGCTCATCACGTCACCCTCGATGTCTCCCGCCAGGGAGTCGCCGAAGCAGTCAGGAAGTACATTCTCTAATTCCTCCATCGATAGCTTTCGTCGTCCTGTATTCATATCCATATGGCACATTATTTGTTTATTAAAGTACGGTGAAGCTGTTCAGCCTCGATTCGTTTTCGTTTTTTCGGGGATTTTTTCAGAAACGGGGCTGGTTTTTCGGTGTTCCGGGAACGCTGATAGCTACTCACGTTACTGCGGGGCGAGTCGGGCAAGGGAATGACAAAGCGGGTGGTCGGGCATGACAAAGAAGCTGCGGGATTGCTGCATGGCAAAGGCGGAAGA
>CAYXEG010000055.1:0-2056 GCA_964463875.1 uncultured Dehalococcoidales bacterium | reverse complement strand
AGATTGACAGCGGCTTAAAGCTTCGGCACTCCTTATTATTCGTCCGTTCCCTTACGCCTTACGATAATGACCGTCACGAGCAGCATGACGATAAGAATACAGCCGATAAGCAGGCCGAATTGACGCCAGTCGATGCGGAACGTGGCGTCAACCCACTTGTTACAGTCCATGACGATGAATTCCGGGTTGTCGCGGCCGGTGAGGTGCCCTTCCCAGCCGGTGAACACATAGCCGAATGAGGCACGGGCTTTAACCCTGACGACGGTATTCGCCGGGTATGAATCCGAATACGGAAAATCCCGGAGGGTTTCCTCGAATACCTCCACTTTCCCGCCGCCGGTGCTGACATCCACGGTCAGGGTACTGTCACCTTCGCCTCAGCCGGCTTCGACGGGGCGCGGGGGCACAGCCGGAATGAAGAGGCACAGCAGAAGAGGCACAATAGCGAATACAGACAAACTCCTGAAAAACCGGTGTTTTCTTGCGGATGCCACGGTTGTTACCTCTTGAAGAGACGTTTCCACCAGGGGCGGTCGTCACCCAGCCCCTGCACCACGAAAATATGTTCGCACTTGCCGCAGCGCCAGGTTCCGTACTGCCTGCTGAACTGCGTGTTGGAACTGCCGCAGCGGGGACACCTCGAACGGAGCTTCCTTGCCGTTTCCTTATCCATCTTTTTCCAGTATTCGTCGTTCCAGCCCGGACGTCCCGGCATGGCAGTCTCCTTGTTCGGTAGTTATGAATAGTATAGCATTTTTCGCCCGGTTTTTTCCCCGTCCTACATATGCAGTTCGATGATATCGCCGTCCTGTAAAACGTGGTCCCGCTTCGCCATTACCCCGTCATGCTTGCCGGAGCCCCAGATGCGGGCGAACTTGAGATTGGCGGCGAAGTCCTTGTGCACGCTGATTGCCGCGTCCTCGAGCGTGCTTCCTGCCGGCAGAACAATCGGGTCTTCCATGTCCGGCTTCTGTCCCGGCGTTTTGGTATAGACCCTGATTATGTTCAGCAGTTCGAATATCTTCAGGCGTAGCGCTTCGAGTCCGGTTTTTTTCAGTGCCGAGACGGCGATAAGCGGTAATTCTTCGCCAAATAACTCTTCCAGTATCCTGAAATTCTCTCCGGCTCCTTCGAGGTCGGCCTTGTTACCGACAATGAGCGTTTTCTTGTAGAGCCGGAAGGAGGTATTCCGGTCTTCCGATTCCGGTCGTTGCCCCGGGCTGATTCTCATCCCGGCCAGCTCCGAAGTGACGGTCTCCATCTGTTCGAGCGGGTCCTCACCGAGGTCGACCACCGCCAGCAGGGCATCAGCCCGCACCAGGTTGACCGGTACCAGGGAGAGGGTCGAACCGGCCACGAGTGGCGGCAGGTCGAGAAGTTGAATCTGGATGTTTTCGAACTGCATCATCCCCGGTATGGCGGTAAAGGTGGTAAACGGGTAGTCAGCAGATGCCGTGGCGGCGTTCGTCAGGCTGGCGACGATTAACGATTTGCCGGTGTTGGGCGTACCGATGACCGGCACCTGGGCGGCTCCCTCTTTCTGGACGGTCATTGAAGCTCGCTGGGCGGCCGCTTTTTTATCGCCGCCTTCCTGCAATCTGGCGATTTTTCTCCGGAGGTCGGCTTTCAGGTGGTCGGTGCCCTTATGCTTGGGCATTATCGCCAGCATCTCTTCGAGGGCGGCAATCTTCTCGGGAGCGGTTTTCGCTTCCCGGTAACGCTTCTCGGCGTCGAAATAGTGAGGCGGCAGATTTGTCGGCATCGGTCGGCTCTCACCTCGTCCGGTATCGTTGTCAGCATTATACCCTATCGTTACGGTGGATATGAACCCCCGGAATTACGCGGAACAATCAATTGTAGAGTCTGCTCGACAAGTGCTACTATAAAGCTGACATGGCAGACATCACGGAAAAACTCAAACAATTCCTCGCCCGGCGGGACAGGCTTCGGATAATCGACGAAACCCTCACCTCCGCGGCGGTGCTGATACCGCTTTTCTTTCACAACAATGAATACAATATGTTGTTTACCCGTCGTACGGACACCCTGCGGGACC
>CAYXEG010000054.1:0-16991 GCA_964463875.1 uncultured Dehalococcoidales bacterium | reverse complement strand
GATGAACAATCATGAAAAAAGGCGGCGGAGTGCTCCGCCGCCTTTCGTTTCGCCAATAATCCTATTCCTGCGTAATCTTCATCCCGGTCGGGCATACCCGAAGGCAGGCGCCGACGAAGCCGCAGCCAAAACCGGTTTCCGGGTTCATGCATTTGCTGAGATTGTTTTTCGTCGGGATATCGATGAACACGGCATCGGTATCTATCCCGTCTCTCATCTGCAAGGCTCCGCCAAGGCACGCCTGGAAGCACTTCGGCCCATCCTTACCTCCGCAGGCGCCGCGCATGCAGATTTTCTGTGTTATCAGCGGGTCAGGTTCCAGTTCCGCCCGGGTAATTATCGATACCAGCCTCTGTCGCGGCCCGAACTCCGGCGTCAGCAGCAGGCCGCTGTAGCCGAATTCGCCGAGACCTGCCCGGGTCGCCGCGTGCCGCTGGGAGAAAAACCCTATCATCGAGGCCATAACCGTGTGCCCCAGCCCGGTGTGGGTGGTATTGATGGTCGGCAGCGACCGGTAGCGCCACTCCGTTTCCAGCCGGTTCGCCATCTTCACCGCCAGGGCATTGAGCAGAAAATCATGCACGTAATGCCCCATCACCATGTAGTAATCGTTCATCATCGCTCCGGCAGCTTTTTCCGGCGGTAAATCCGGCATCTTGAGGTGGTACTTGTCACTTTCAACCACTGGGTCCGGTATTCTTATGCCGGCAACGATGACCGATTTCGCTCCGGGAAGCAACTCCAGCGGCCCGTGCCCGGGCGGCGCCCCTTCGAAACGGTCAACTGAAGCGATGCCGACAATATCCGCTCCCAGGCCTTTCACCATTTCCTTTACCAGTGTTCCAGTCAGCTCTGCCATTGTTCCACTCTCCTGCTTTTCTTCAGGAATCTAGAGAAGATTATTTCCTGTTTCTTTACCCGAACCGATGTAGTATGCCTCTTCGACCGAAAGAACGACGACTGCCTTCGGTTTGAAGGGAAACTTCTTTTCTTCCATGCTCTTCTTCATCGCCTCGTAATCTTCGCCGGAGGTCTCGATGCTCGTCTTCCCTTTAATCTGGTAGCCGTAATGGTCTTCGCCGCTCCAGAAGGTTACTGCCGCCACAGGATTTTCTTCGAGGTTCTTGCGAGTTTTATTCATGAAATTATCGGCAAGGACAATAGTCTCGTCTTTCACCTTGTAAATACCAATCGGTACCGCGTTCGGTTTTCCGGCCTTGTTCGACGTCGCCAGGATATACGTTCCCGACTTTGCAGCGATTTTTTTCATATCTTCAGTCAATTTAGCCATTGTTACTCCTTAAACATTTTTTTGTATTGTATCAGTCCGGCAACACGACTGCAAAAAGTACCTTTCCCCCGAGACCGGAACCGAATGTTGATATGTCCCCGATTAAAAGCATATAATGGTACGGATTAAAATTTCAGCGAAAACATTTCCCCGATACATGAAATCGCTGCAAGCAGCGAAACCGGCATAAAGCCCTTTCACCGGAATCGCATCAGTATTCAGTTTGTTGATATATGTAATCAAGGGTATTGTGTTACCTGTGAATAGTAGGAGGAAAAAACCAGATGGACAAGGTCTTATCCAGTATTGAAGAATGCCTGGAAGATGTTAAAGACGGGGCGGTCATCGCCATACCGGGCTTTTTCACCTGCGGCGTTCCCCGGGCACTTCTTCAGGGCCTCATAAGCAAAGGGGTGAAAAATCTTACCCTCACCTGCGGCTGCGGCCCGCTCGTCGGCTGTAAGGAAGAAACCGCCGCCCTGGTGAAAAACGGCCAGTTAAAAAAGGTAATCGATTCCTACGGGCTGCCCCGGTCGGCTTCCGCCGGGCTGCGGGACCCTTTCGAATCGGCAGTACGTGAAGGGAAAATCGAATTCGAAGTCAGCCCGATGGGCACCCTTGCCGAACGGTACCGGGCAGGCGGAGCCGGAATCCCGGCTTTTTATACTCCCACCGGCGTCGGCTCGTTCGTCCAGGAAATCGTCCTTTCCAGCATTCCCGAAAATCGTGTTCCCAAGGAAACGCGGGAGATTAACGGCCGTACCTACATCCTGGAATACGCCATTCAGCCTGATTTCGCCTTCATCCACGCCCTTACCGGTGACCGGGAAGGCAACCTGCGCTACTCGAAGACCGCCATGAATTTCAACGCCGTCATGGCCACGGCTGCAAAAGTCACTATCGCTGAAGTCGAAAATATCGTCGAAGTCGGCGAACTGAGTGCGGAAGATATCCATACGCCGGGCATCTATGTAAAACGGATGGTGCAGGTAGAGCGACCTAAAGTAAAAGTAGGGATTGATTAAGAGGAGACAGGAATGGCTAAGTTAACAAAATTCGAAGGTCTGCCCCGCGAGCTAATCGCCATGAGGGTCAGCCGTGAAATAAAAGACGGGTACTACGTCAACCTGGGAATCGGTATTCCCACCCTGATTTCGGACTGGATTGGAGAAAAAGACGTCATTCTTCAGTCCGAGATTGGGATGCTGAAAACAGGCCCGCTGGTCAGCGACCCGGAAGAAATCGACCAGGACCTCATCAACGCCAGCTGCCAGGCGGTCACCCAGCTTCCCGGGAGCTGCTTTTTCGATATCGTGACCTCGTTCGGCATGATTCGGGGAGGACATGTCGATATCGCCGTGATGGGAGCCTTGCAGGTCAATGCCAGGGGTGATTACGCCGGCTGGATGAACCCTTCCCGAGGGCATGACAGAATCGGCAACATCGGCGGTTCGATGGACCTCGCCGCCGGGGCCAGGAACCTCTACATCGCCATGGAACACATCACCAATGACGGCCAGTACAAGATAGTCAACGAACTCACCTACCCGGCAACGACGGTCGGCCGGGTCAGCATGATTTTCACCGACCTGGCGGTCATGGAAGTTACTCCGGAAGGTCTGGTTCTGAAAGAAGTCGTTGCCGGACTGACACCCGAAGACGTTCAGTCAGTCACCGAACCGAAACTGATTGTCAGCCCCAATTGTAAAGAGATAGAATTATAACCTGACTGCAGGTAACAAAAAGCGGGGCTGTCGAAGCCCCGCTTTTTTTATTCCCGGATATCTCTGGGAGTAATCAGTAGTTCGACCCCTTGTAAAACCTGTTCGATACGCTTCTTAGAGAGGGTGCCGATTTTTTCTATCAGGTCTTTTTTATCAACGGTAAACAGTTGAGTAATATTTACGACACTCGGTTTTGGTAAACCGGCTTCTCCCCGATTCAGTAGAACATTACCCGGAGATTGAGCACGTTCAAGGTTCGAGGTTAACGAACAGACAACAACAGTATCGATACGACTTTTATTAAAAACATTGTTTTGAATGACGACTTGCGGATGTCGGTACGCAGGTTCCGAACCGGATGGAGTGCCAAGGTCTACCCAGAAGATATCCCCCTGATTTATTACCACTGTTCCTTAACCATGCGGTACTGTTTTCGTTTCATCAGGTCTCTGACCCTCTGCTCCTCTTCGTCGGGTTCCGTCTGATAAACCGCGTTGAGCTCATTGATTAATTGCCGATTCCGATGAGCTTCGAGAAACTCACGAACAGCGAGGGTGAAAATCCGGCTTCGGGAAACATTCATTTCTTCCGCCAGCGCTTCGATTTCTACAAGGATCGGTTCTTCAATTGAGATAGTTGTTTTTTTACTTACCATTTGTTATACTATTTTTACTACTATTAGTATAACTAATAGTAGTAACTAAGTCAATACCGTTTCCAGGAAATGAGTAATCAAAAAGCCCCCGCCTGGTGTCAGGCGGGGGCTTCAGGTAATTTCGAATAATGACTGACCGTTATCGGTAAACGCCGTATTCCTTCGAAAAATCAATCATGGCGTGAAGGTTTTCAGGCTTGACCTCGTCGATGGAACTCCTGGCCGAAACCATCAAGCCGCCATTCTTACCTACTTTATCGATAAGTTCCTTGACATAGGCTTTCACGTCATCGGGTGTTCCGGTCTGGAGGATAGAAGCGGGTACGTTTCCCCTGAAACACATATGGTCGCCCAGGATTTCCCGCGCCCGGAACATATCCGTAGAATCGAAATGGGCAAGTGCCTTGCCTTTCGGCAGCTCAAGCAGGAATTCGACCCGCTGGTCGTAGTTACCCTCGAAGAAAACGCACGGTACGCAGCCGCCTTCGATAAGGCCGATGATGACTCTCTTCAGGTACGGCCAGTAGAATTCTCCAAACTGCCTGACGGACATGAAACCGTCGGCTCCGCGGTGAAGCGCCATGAAGACGCGGGGGTTTCCGCTAGCTTTCGCCACGGCAACGCCGCCTTCTATCATGCTCGGGGTCAATCGTTCGCAGAACTCGTGTATCTCATCGGGATGCCGGTACAGGTCGGTCATGGAGCCGCGCATTCCCCGTACATAGTCGGACAGCACATCGAAGGGCGAGCCGGCGCCGGCGCGGTTGTACATCGGGAACCCTATCTTCTCCAGTTCATCATTAAAAGTCGCCATTTTCGGCCCCCACTTCGCCATTTCACGACCGGCTTCCTGGAGTTTGGCGATAGCTTCGGCTATCTCAGGCTGAGCAAGTGCCGCCGCCAGGGCGGGGATGGTATTGAACCCGAAACCTTTGTTCAGCCCGCCGAGGCTGGGGAAGTTTTCGAAGGCTTTCAGAGCCCCATACCCGCGCGGCGCCAGGATGCGCCAGGTAAATTCGGTCGGGTCCGAGAACAGGACAGGGTACTCGGAATCTTTCATTATCTCGATTTCGACCGCCTGGTGCGAGTGGTCCGGCGGCACGCCGTGGCCGGGCCACTTCATGTTTTTCGGGTCGAGAATCTCATAGAACTTACCGGGGAAGAAAGAAGTTGGCTGAATAACATCCGGTTCGAAATCGATAAGCATCTTTTTGTTGGCTGCAAGCCAGGCATCGTAATCGTAGTAGGCTATCTCGTTCGTCAACCCGGCATACTTAGCCGGGAAGTAGGCGGGGCTGACCTGTACCGGAACCCTGTCCGGTATCTTCATCAGGATTGCATCCATCACCCTTTTTTCCCGCTCCGCAAATAATTGTTCGGCTGTTTTATCCACTCCTTGCATAACCTCCTTATACTAGTCTTTCTTTCTTGATTCGGATTATTTTCACCGTATTATACCTGAACCATAAAGTACAAAGATACTATTCAGAATTACCGGTGCATGGATTACCTGGCAGTCAACATACTATAATGATAAGACCACGTAAAGGAGCGGACAGATGGCAGATACAACAAGGGTTATCCTCGAAGGGCTGATTTTCTCGGAGTGTCCCCGCTGGTATGACGGGCGGGTCTGGTTTTCCGATATGCTGGACCGCAAGGTAATCGCCTGCGATTCCGAAGGCAATGCGGAAACGATTGCCGAAGTGCCCGGGCAGCCCGGCGGACTTGGTTTTCTTCCCGACGGGCGGCTGCTGATAGTCTCGATGACCGACCAGCGCCTCCTGCGGCTGGACCCGGACGGATTAACCGAAGTCGCCGACCTGAGCGGCCTTGCCGTTGGTAACTGCAACGACATGGTGGTCGATATCCGGGGCAGGGCGTATATCGGCGACTGGGGCTTCGTTAAATCCGTCCCCGGCGCCCCGAAGGATACAGCTCACCTGATACTGGTTACCCCGGAAGGCAAATCAAGCATCGTAGCCAGAAACGTATTCTTCCCGAACGGGGCCGTCATCACTCCCGATAACAAAACGCTGATAGTCGCCGAATCGTATGCCTCCCGGCTCGTCTCGTTCGATATCGCCGACGACGGTTCTCTCTCCAATTACAGCGTCTGGGCGGACCTGGGAGAAAAGGTGATTCCGGACGGGATATGCCTCGACGCGGAAGGAGCGGTCTGGGTGACCAATTCGAACGGATTCGATGTTATCCGGGTAAGGAAAGGCGGCGAGGTAGCAGAACGGATACTCCTTTCGCTGCGGCCGTATTCCTGCATACTGGGGGGTGAAGACCGCCGGTCGTTGTATCTCACGACCGCTGCTCCCGGGATGTTCGCCGACCTTCAGGATAAACGGAGCGGATGCATCGAAGTTATCGAGGTTGACATTCCCGGAGCGGGACTGCCGTAATTAAAATTGTCTTAAAATCAACAACGGGAAGATGTGTCATGCGGCTACCTCTATTTGCTGAAGCCCAATAAATTTAGGTAAGTCTTCATGGGAACCTTCGTATTCTTCAAGACACAACTCCAGGACTTCTTTCAGGTTTTTTTGCAGTTCATCGAGTGTATCTCCCTGGGTATGTGCTCCAGGAATACCGGGCACAAAGCCAATATAAAGTCCTGTTTCCGGGTCCTTTTCCACATATGCCGTGAATGTTTTCATAGCACACTCCAAGTATTTCCTCTTCGGTTGTATTATATCATATGAAAAATCTGATTTTGTAATTACGGAACCGGTCGGTTTTCAAACGGATTGATTTCAGCAGCCGAAACGATGATGTACCGGTCTAAACCCACCTTGTATTCTTGCTGCGGCTCTTGGCGGACGTATAAGTGGATAATTTCTCGTCGGTAAGGGACATTTCGACGAACTGCCAGAAGTTCTCCCTGTCCTTCCCCGTTACGACCGCCTGTTCGTGGGCTTCGGAAAGCGCTACCGGATAACCGTGGCCCCGCCGGCACTGGTCGAGTACCAGGGCATGGGTCAGGTTAAGCAGTTCCGGGGCATCCGCCACCCATTTCGGTACCTCCACCCTGGCTATCTCATCATCCGTGTTGAGGTAGTAGAAATAAATCGCATGTTCTCCGTACCGCGCGACGATTGTGGAAGTCGTGTAAAAAAGAGCCGACCGTTCATTCTCTCCAAGGATGCCGCCGAATAAATCACGGTCACGGATACTGGAAAGCTGTTGGCATTCCCGGGTCGTGCAGTTGTTACAGTGCCGGTCGGTATTGAGCGGGTCGTGTGGACAGACGGATACTTTCAGCGAATTCACGACATCGCTGCTCCCCGGCAGGCTGATATAGCTGGCCAGGGCACAATTTCTATCAGTGTTCAGCGCTTTCATCCGGTCGAGGCACTTTAAATACCCCTCGTCGAGCAGTTTTTTAATAACGTAATCACTGTAATTGCCGGTCGTCAGGCCGAAGCGGATGAGCGTGCCGTCCACGAGCGCCAGGGTGGCGCTCCCGGCAGGCTGCTTTTCCGCCAGTTCAGCCAGCCGGATACCTTCCTCGACGTCCCGCTTCAAACCGAGGAGCGTTCCTTCCACCGCGTACTCCCGGTTCGTTCCCGGTTCGGTGATGGCGAGGTCGTCTTCGGCAGCGTAGAGGTGCGGCAGACTCTCTAAAACCGCCTCAGACCGGGAACCGTAACTAAGGGTCACGCTGCCGATATTAATCAGGTAACACCGGGCGGCGCGGTGGCGGTCGACATCGATATGCGAGCCGTCCGTGGCAACAACGGTAAAATCGTCCGGCATTTCAGGAGCACAATACGCCAGGTCGATTCCCTCAGTGATTCCTGCCGTCAGCCAGGTTGTTTTACTTGCGTTCAGCTTCCGCTTCAGCCGGTCGGGGTTTTCGGTTTCCCTTCGGGCTGTTTCGAGGGCGAAACGCAGGTGCTCGTACCGTTCGTTCAGCCCGTCTTTCAGCCTGCTCAAAAGCTCCCCGACCTGTGAGGCAACCCCGGTTAAATCCAGTGACATAGTCCGGCACCTTTTCCCCACGTACTGAAAGGTACTGTTTGCACTAGCTTGATTACTTGTATGTTTTTTACATCGAGTGCCAATCGTAGTCTCTCCCTTTTGTAAAGGGAGATTAAGAGAAATTTAGAAACCTTTGACCACTGATTTTTCACACGTACCAGCCAAAACCAAACAGAACCTGTTAGAAGGCCTATTTGAGAATACCTTTCACAATAACATCCACGGCTTTATCTTCATCGAGGCCGCGCGCCATCAGCGTCTCAACCTGTTTCTTATCGACACTGCCGATTGCCGCTTCATGGGTAACTTTCGCCTTATCGTTGGTGACAGACACAATCGGTATTGCGGTGGCGACCGCCTTATCACCATTCACCAGCTCCATGCAGTCGATGTGCCCCCGCGAATCGGCAGCATTTCCGTAGGTTTCGCCCCTCACCTCGGCTTTCGCCCTGTCACTCAAGACAAGGCGGCTTTTCGCCATTCCCCGGGCGCCAGTACCATTCAGGTAGACCCGCTCGGCTATCTTTATTTCGTCATCGCCTCTCCCGTAGGCTTTCACCACCAGTTCGGCAACGCTGTTTTCGAGGCAATAGACATCGAAATCATAATCCATCCGGCCGACCCTGCCGTCGCTGATGGCGAAAGTGCTGTAGAAAGACCCGCCTTTCTGAATCGTTACCTTGCCCTTCGGCAGCAGTTCGACGCCGCCTCCCTCGCCGTGGTAATGCGTCTCACGGTAATCGAAACTGGCGTTTTCGCCGATGACGATATCGGCATCCATCTTGTGAATGACCTTTACCGCATTCGGAAAGATGCAGTGCGCCAGTACTTTCACTTCGCTGCCCTTCCGGGAATCGACATGAAAATCAATCTCCTGGAGGCCGTCTTTCGGCAGCATGCCGAAACAGAGGTGAACAGGTTTTTCGATTTTCTTTCCTTCTTCTATCGTCAGGGTAACTTTAACGCCGCTTTCTGTCGGGGTGGTTTCAATTATCACACCATCGACTTCACCGGTATTGAGTACCTTGTTTTCGTGAATTACCAGTCTCCCGGTTTTCGAGTCGGAAAGCGCATCCTTATTTCCGCCGGCTTTTCCGTATGCCTCAACCATCCCCCGGTATTCATCTTCAATCGCACGACTAAGCATCGGATTTCCCTTTCTTGACGGCCGCGTTGAACTCATCCAAAATGTCCGGTTCGTTGATGTGGCCGCAAGTCTGGCAGTTAACCTTGAACCAGTCACTCATTTCGTCCGGAGAACCTGTTTTCAGTATTGCGCCGGCGCAGAGAACCGAGACTTTGTGGGCAATGCTGACAATTTCCTCACTGTGGGTAATCATCAGGATGGATGACCCCTGCCGGTTCAGTTCCCGCATCCCTTCCAGCAAAAGCGGCATTGAAACGATATCGATGCCCGAATCCGGCTCGTCCAGTATCGCCAGCTTCGGCTGCATGGCAAGAATCGAGGCCATTTCAATTCGCTTTCTCTCGCCTCCGCTGAGAGTGGCATCGATATCCCGGTGCAAATACCTGGCCGGATCCATCCCGACAGCCTGGAGGCACTGGTAAATTCTCTTCAAGCCCGGACTGCTGCCGCTCAGGCTCAGGTAATCCATCACTGTCAAACCTTCAATCCTGGCCGGTTCCTGCCAGGCGAGGCTGATACCGAGCTTGGCACGCTCCGAAACCGACATATTGGTGATATCTTTTCCGTCGAACAGCATCCGCCCGCCGGTCGCCCGGTAGCCGTTAACCCCCATGATAATATAAGCAAGGGTTGTCTTGCCGGTCCCGTTTTCGCCGAGCACCCCGTGAATCTCCCCGTTACCGACTTCAAGGTTCAGTCCGTTAAGTATCGGGACACCGTGAACATTCAGGGATACATTTTCTATTTGAAGCACATGACCACCTCCGGGCCTTGTTTATCCGCGGCCTTTTTCAATTCCAGTATAATGAAACGGTTCCTTTTACTCAAGCGAGATGATACCGGTGCAATCGCAGCCGGATTTTCGGTATAATGAAACCATGAGCACAAAAAAAGTCGGGAATATCCGAATTCTGTTTGACCGGAAGGAATCCCATACCGCCGACCTGATTGCCGATTGCTGCGAAGCCACCCTCGAACTGGCAGCCGGACAGTGGGGGCTGCCGGCGCCAGAGGACTGCCGAATCTATGTCATGACCTCATGGCTGGGGTTCATCTTCAACTCCGCCCCGGCGAAATGGAAGCTGAGCCTGATTCCCACCTGGCCTCTCTGGATGCCCCGTATCCGCCGTACCTGGCCCTACAGCGCTGCCTGGACACAGCGCTACGGCAGCCGTATCGCCATCGGCATCAAGCCGCCCCGCCTTCTCGAAAAAAGCGACAAAAGAATCGGCTCCCTCATGTTCATCGAGGAAACCGACCTTGAAACGAAAATCCGGAATGTCACCTGCCACGAGCTGATTCATGCCTGCTCCGCTCATTTGGTCGTCCCCATGTGGCTGAACGAAGGCATTGCCCTCTACGGGGCTGAACAGCATGCCGGCACGCCGATGATTCGCTCCGAAACACTCGCCCTGCTTAAGGAATACGTCCCGAAAGCCGAACCGCCCTCCTACCGCAGGCTTTCCCGCATGAGAATCGACAGGATTGCCTACCACGACTGCCGGGGCTACTGGATAGTTCGTTACCTCGAGGAAAATTATCCCGGCCTGGTGAAATCGCTGCTGACCCATCACCGGTATGAAAGCGAGATTGAGAAAATGATATCGGAAGAACTCGGTCTCGAACAGGCTGATTTCTGGCTGAAGATAGACGATATCCTTACCGGGCATTTTCTCGACACCGCAGAAGAATAACCGGGCTTTATCCCCGGTCCTCGAATTTCCGGTGCGACCTGATACTGCATGAATGTATCCGGCATTGCTCGCATTCGGTATCGCACGGTTCGACATGAATGGTCACGCTGATATTGTTCAATCGCTCCCCGATATCATGCTCGATGTGGTCGGCCATCGAGTGGGCTTCCTCGATGCTCATATTTTTCGGCAGCATCAGGTGAAACTCGACGAACCGCTGGTTACCCGCTTTACGGGTTCTCACCTTGTGAAATCCGGCATGAAGATGGGTATGTTCTTCGATGCAGGTGGTGATAACATTCTCTTCAATTTCGGGCAGACGGTTATCGAGCAGGTCTTTCGTCGAGTTCCTGAAAACCTCGAAGGCCGATTTCAGAATCAGAACGGATACCAGGATGCCGACAATCGGGTCGACAATCGAAAACCCGGTTATCCGGATAATTATCATCGCCGCCAGCACGCCGAGGGCCGAGTAAATATCAGCATTGATGTTCTGGGCGGAAGCCTCGAGAGCCAGTGAATCGGTCGTTCGGGCAACTTTTCGCAAGTGACGGGAGAGTAAAATGCTGGCTATAACCGACACGACCATGACGGCGATACCGGCTTCCGACATCTCTATCTCGAAACCGTTGATAATCCGGTCTACCGAAGTATAGATAATCCAGCCCCCGGCGCCGAAAATCAGCACCGCCTGTATTCCGGCAGCGATTCCCTCGACTTTACCGTGTCCGAAAGGATGTTCCTCATCGGCCGGTTTATCCGCCATCCGGATAGCGAAAAAGGTGATGCCGACGGCAAACAGGTCGAGCACGCTGTCGACCGCCTGGGCGGTTATGCTGATACTGCCGGTAACGAAAGATACTACCGCTTTAAAAATTACCAGGCCTGAGATGACAAAAAACGCCAGCCTGGCCGCGCCTTTTCTCGTAGAAAACATGGCTGATTCCCCTTATCCAGGGAATTTTTGTTACGCTTCCGCCTCAACTCTGCGTCGGCTGTGCCAGACAACCAGGAGCGAAGGAGCGATAAAAGCCGAGCTGTAGGTACCGGCGATTATCCCAATCAAGAGAATGACGCTGAAGTTCTGAATGGCAGCGCCGACGAAAAGAATCAGGGCAACCACAACGAAAAGCGTCGTCAGACTGGTATTCAAGGAACGGGTCAGCGTCTCAATCAGGCTGTTATTGACAATCGTTGCAAATGACGTCCGGGCACTGTTCAACTGGTTTTCCCGTATTCGGTCGAAAACGACGACGGTGTTGTTGACGCTGTAACCGATAACGGCAAGGATGCCGATGACGAACTGAAGGTCGATTTCCCACCCGAAAATACCGCCGAGCAGGGCAAATACTCCCAGGGCGACGACCGTGTCATGAATCAGGGCGACGATAGCGCAAATGCCGTAATGGAACGGATGGGGCATCCGGCGGAAGGCCCAGGCGATATAGAGGAGGATGCCGATAGTGGCAACCCCCACTGCGATAGCCGCATTCCGGGTCGTTTCGGCAGCCACCATCTCGCTGACATCATCGAATTCCCGGATAACCATACCTTCGAATTCATCGAGCAGGGCAGCCTCCAGGGCTGTCTTTTCATCTGAAGTAAGCCTCGGCAAGCGCACCAGCAGATCATCGGTTCCGACTTCCTGGATGATAATGTTACCGTACCCCAGTTCGGCTAATTTTGCCTGGAGCTCTTCTTTGGCAACCTCTTCCTCGAAACCGATGGTCATGACCGAGCCGCTGCTGAACTCCACACCGGATTTCAGTCCGAATACTCCGAGGAATATAACACAGGCAACCAGAACAACGCCTGTTATTGCGAAAAACCAGCGTCTTTTACCGATGATATTCAACTTTGTTTCTTCCTTCCAAGGTGGGCGCAGAATAAGTGGACATGTTTCGCCAGCGACGTACCGACAAACAGCCTGAGCAGCGTCCGGGTGACGATAATCGCTGAGAACATGCTGGCAATGACACCGATTGCCAGCGTCAGGGCGAATCCCTGGACGGCGGCGCTCGAAACGATACTGCTGCCCAGCCAGAAAAGTATCAGACAGACAATCAATGTCGTAATGTTCCCGTCACGTATCGCCGTCCATGCCCGGTTGAACCCGGCTTCGATGGCCGCGCCGAGCGTCCGCCCGGACCGTAACTCTTCTTCCATACGCTCGAAGATAAGCACATTAGCGTCGACCGCCATACCAATCGAAAGTATGAAACCGCCGATTCCCGCCAGTGTCAGGGTGAATCCCGGCCATAGTTTAAAGATTGCGAATACGAGGATACCGTAGAAAATCAGGCCCAGCCCGGCCAGCAGGCCGGAAACCCGGTAGTACAAAGCCATAAAAAGGATAACGATGAGAATACCGATGATACCCGCTTTCAGGCTCATGCCCACGAAGTCGGAGCCGAGCGTCGGGGATATCGTCTGGTCGTAAATAATCTCCAGCGGAATAGGGAGACGGCCGAAGTTCAACTGCCGCGAGAGGTTCGTCGCGTCTTCGATATCCAGCCCTTCGACGATGCCGTTGGTTGTGATGGTGCTTTGCACGGCAGGCGCAACCGGCCTTCCGTCTTCACTTCGGAGAGAATCACTGCCGTCAAATATGCCCATGCGGGCGCGTGTCGCCGACAGCCTGCCGGTCACCTGCTCGGATATAACGCTGCCTTCTTCATCCCATTCGAAATACAGGTATATCGAGCCGTCGAGCGTGCTCTGTCTCAGTTCGGTATTCGTCTTGAAGTACCGGCTGGTCAGGGCTTTTTCCTCGCCGTCGATGACTGCCGTGGCCGGTTTCCACTTGCCCAGCTCGTTTTCCCACTTGTAGGTGCCGTTATCGGTAACCAGTTCACCGAATTCAAGCATATCAACCCGGGCAAGCCGTTCTTTTTCCTTGTCCGTGATATCGATTCCCGGAAGCTGAACGATGATACGGTCGTCACCCTGAATCTGGATGATAGGTTCTGTTACGCCCAGCGGATTGACACGATTCTCCAGTACCGCCCTGGCTCCCTCGAGCGCTTCTTTCCGGGAATCTGACTCTACCCCGGAGAGGTCAGCCTGGTAAACGATGTGCAGGCCGCCCTGCAAATCCAGTCCGAGGCGTACATTCTTTCCGAATAACGCGCCTTTTTCAATGGGAAAAACGACCGCCAGTGCCAGAGCAAAAACAATCAGTACCGCTGTAAATACCCAAGTATTTCTTCTAAGCATCCTTTGTCTCTATTTCTGTTTCAGGAGCAGCAGGCGCCGCCCTTCCTTTCAGTTTATCTCTCTTCCCGCCCGGGAAGCTCGTCGTTTTCTGCTATTTTCTTAACAAAAGACAGGGCTTCTTCCCTGTCCTCAATCTCTCCTGATGCCTGCGCCTCCCGTACCGCTTCCAGTAACTCTCCGATACGCGGACCGGCATCCAGTCCGAGAGATTTCATTATATCATACCCGTCTATTATTCTGGGAGGGTTTACGATATTTTCTTTTTCTTCTTTCTTCCTGATTACATATTCTACCAGACTATTGTGTTCCTTCCAACCTTTCATATCGAGTTTCGGACCTCTCGCCGCCAGATGGTCGGCCAGGTTAAGGAAAAGAATATCGATACCTGCCTCCCCGGTATCCCGGAAATACCGGTAAATCGCCCGGTCGGACGGCATACCCTCATTGCTCATCTGCATCGGCCGCATGTGGTTGGTGATTTCCGTTTCGATTGTTCTTATTTCTTTCACACTGAACCGCAGTTTCTCCAGCATTCCGGTGACCAGTTCAGCTCCCTCCTGGCCGTGCCCGAAAAATCTCATCCTCCCGGTTTCGTCGAATGTCTTCGTCACCGGTTTTCCCGCATCGTGCAGTAGCGCCGCCAGTTTCAACAATGATTTCCGGGTACTGCCGCTTGAAACTTCTGCGGCGAGGTGCTGGCGAATTATTTCGGAAATCGGCACCTTCTCCAGTAATTTCCCATCGACATGCTCCCATTGACCTTCACCGAGGATAAATTCCATGGCTTCCACCGTGGCAAGAGAGTGTTCGAGGACATCCCAGTAGTGCTCTTTCGGCTGTTCGACGCCCCGGCTTTCCTCCAGCACCGGGAATATCCCCGTCAGCATATCCAGTTCGTCGAGGTATTTCAGCATCCTCCCGGCACCGGGCAGAGCCAGTAACCGCAGCAGTTCTTCCCGGACGCGCTCGCCGGGGACATCGAATACCAGATGTCCGTATTCCCTGAGCAGGGACTCCGTTTCCGGCTCGATGGTGAAGCCGAGTTCTCCCGCCAGGCGGACCGCTCTCAGCAGCCTGACGGCATCGAGCGCGAAAACCTTTTCGCTGACCGCCCGGATGATACCGTTCCGGATATCGTCCCAGCCTTGAAACGGGTCAATAATCTCGTTGCGGGCAATTTCCGGGTGAAATCCGCTGAGCTTCACCGCCATGGCGTCGATGGTGAAATCGCGACGGGCAAGGTCGCTCCTTATCGTCCCTTGAAAGGATGAAAAATCGAGTATTCCCGGTGTATCATCGCCGGTCAGAACGACCCGGGCGATATCGTTTTTCTCGTCGAGCGGTACGAATTTCCCGCTAAAAGCTTCGGCAACTTCCGCAGCAACCGCCTGGGCGTTCGCTTTGATGGCGATATCGATGTCCGCCGAAGGGCGCTTCAGCAGTATATCACGGACGAAACCGCCGACGAGGTAAGTTTCGATTTTTTTGTTGGAGAAGTATTCGTCCAGCCGTTTTACCAGCATCACGGTTTCAGCCCTGACGCTTTCTGAATCGTTCTCACTCATTCTTTCACCGCACACTCAATGACTATACTATCACGCGTCGAAATTGACAATATTGCACGACAGTCATTCTGGCGGAGGCCAGAATCCAGAATATTTCCATTCCCGTACCATTCTTGTTTTTACAGAATTCTTCTTTCTCGCAGATGATTTCCGGATACTGAATCAAGTTCAGGATGACGAAGGGAGAGGCTGTGGTGACATTACGGTAAATTTTTCGATTGACGTACTTTACACAGAAAAAACGCCCTCGGCGAACCTGCCGTCACCGCCTGCCTGCCTGATTGGACGGAATACTCGAAAACATCCGCAATCTCGAATCCTGCCTTTCCGAGTACCGAACGAATTTCCTCAACCGTATAGGCTCTCTGTACCAGGTGCACCTCCGAACGGCACCAGTCACCGTCAATCAGCCGGAAAATAATAGCATCGAACGTTGCCAGCCGATTTTCCGCATCATACTCCAGCGGAAACAGGCAGACGTGGTCGTCCTCGGCAATGCCGTTATACCCTTTCCAGTGGTCGAGGTAACCGGCTTCGAGATTCAAATCGAAAAGGAACTGTCCTCCCGGTTTCAGACAGGCGTGAATATTGCGAAAAACCTGCTCCAGTTCCCCGATTGCCAGCACATGATTCAGGGAATCGAAAAAACAGGTCGCCAGATCGAACCGCTCCGGCAGGCTGAACGCCCGGACATCGGCCTGAATAAAGCCGACGTCCGGCGCGTTCTCTTGCGCGTACTTCAGCATTTCGCCCGAACCATCCAACCCGGTTACCCGGTAGGCCCGCTCCGAGAGTATCCCGGCCAGCTGGCCGGTTCCGCAGCATACATCGAGGATTTCAGCGCCCTCCAGCAGCCCGGGAAAGACAACCTCATCCAGCACCGCCATCGCCCCGGGAGTAAATCTCATCCCCCAGTGCTTATTGTAAACCCAGGCGAAGTTGTCGTAAGCAGAGCTGTCGGTTTTCATATTCGTTTTCCACCTGATAATGACTGATGATGTTTCAATCATCGTTAGCATTTTAGCATACCGCTCTGGATACCGGCTTTCGCCGGTATGGCGTCTTTCCCTGCCATACCGTTGAAAAACGGTATCCTGTATTTCTTCATCTACCTGAATCTGCAGAATTATTTCCCTGCCTTCAACATCCCCTTTTTAACAAGCTCCTCGGCAATCTGAACGACATTTAAGGCCGCTCCTTTCCGCAGGTTATCGGCGACTATCCAGAGGGCAATGCCGTTTTCGCAGGCGGTATCCCGCCTGATTCGCCCGACCATCACCGAATCCCGGTACGTATTAACATCGAGGTTCGTCGGAAAAACCGGCTTTTCCGCGGACACGTCATCGAGCACCGTGACTCCGGGCGCTTCCCGTAACAACTCCCTGACTTGGCCCGGAGATATCTTCTTTTCCGTCTCCAGCCAGACCGCCTGGCCGTGCCCGACGAACACCGGCACCCGGACACAGGTCGCCGAAACCTGAATCCCGCTATCGTTCATTATCTTCCGGGTCTCATACGTCATCTTCAGTTCTTCCCGGGTGTAATCGAACTCCATGAACGGCTCTATCTGGGGAATGCAGTTGAAGGCAATCGGCCTCGGAAACACCGAGGCGTCACAGGGTATATTTTCCAGGGATTTCAGGGCGAACGGAACCTGTTTCCTCAATTCTTCGGGGCCTTTCACCCCATACCCGCTCGTCGACTGGTAT
>CAYXEG010000053.1:15409-17047 GCA_964463875.1 uncultured Dehalococcoidales bacterium | reverse complement strand
AAAGAGCTAGACGCGGCTAAGAAAAAACTTGAGTCACAAAAGAATTTATTAGCTCAACAACAGGCAGTCAAAGACAGCCTATTGGCCGCCACCAAAAATGATGAGAAGAGATATCAACAACTTCAGGCTCAGGCTCAAGCTCAGGTTCCGGATCAGGCGGAGTACCGCCTCCGCCACCACCCCCTCCGCCCGGCTGGGCTAGAATCGAGGCGGTTGTTGTCGGCTGAGTAAGGAAGTAGTATGCCGCATCGGTGCCGTTGAGAGTCAGTCCGGTGATATTGACGGCTTTGCCGGCTCCGATATTAGCATCGGTGAAGTTACCGGTCACATTCGCCGTATTCAGGGTGACATTATCGCCAACCACCACACCGACCAGCACCGCATTCACGGTACTCAGGGTCGCCCCGGTATGCCCGTCATAGACCTTATCCGAGGCAGTGATGCCGGTGACGGTCAGTTCTTTCTCGGTGATGATGCCGGTACCGACCGGAGTACAGGTGACGTTGTAGTTGTTGCCGGTGTTATTATCGGAGACGTTGCCGGTCGGAGTGAGTGCTTTGTTCGTGCCGACGTTTTTATTATCGTATGTCTGCGTCCAGGTGGCGTTGTCGCCAACGGCCAGCGAGCCAAGGGTGATGATTGGTACCGCCGTCGAGTTGACCGAGCCGTCGTAAGTACGGTTATCGGTGACGGCGGTGACGGTGACAGGACGCTTGGTGATGTTAGCCGTCGTCGCTGTGGTCGTATTGGCGTTATAGTTTCCGGCATCGGCGCCGCTTATCGAGATACCAGCGACATTGACCGTCTTATTGGTGCCGACGTGCTTATCGCTGAAGTTGGCGGTGGTGTAATCGAGATTTACACTATCTCCGGCAATACGGTCGTCATCGAGAGTGACCGTAGCTGTGTTAGTACCGTCATAGACCTTGTCGATACCGGCAGCAGTGACCGCCAAAGCTTTCGGAGTAATATCGGCCGTCGTTGCCGGCTGAGTCAGTGTGTAGTTGGCTTTATCGGCCCCGTTGAGGGTCAGGCCGGAGACAGCGACCGGTTTGTCGGTACCGACGTTTTTATTGTCGAAGGCGCCGGCGACTGAGCCGGTGACGAGGGTGACATCATCGCCACCAACGGTTCCGACGAGCGAGGCGCCGGTGGTGTCAAGGGTGGCGGTTGTGTTGCCGTCGTAGACTTTATCGTTGGCGGTAACGCCGGCAACGGTCAGGCCTTTGGCGGTGATATTGGCGGTGGCCGCCGGCTGGGCGAGGGTGTAGTTCGCTTTACCGGCGCCGTCAAGGGTAAGGCCGCTGATGGTAACTGTCTTGTTAGTACCGACTCCCTTATCGGTAAAATTACCGGTAGCGGCTGATTTGTCCAGGGTGACATTGTCACCTCCGACCGGGCCAACCAGCGAAGCCCCGGTGGTATCGAGGGTTGCCCCGGTATTCCCGTCATAGACCTTGTCCGAGGCGGTGATACCGTTGACGGTCAGTCCTTTGGCAGTAATCTCACCGGTCGAAACCGGGGTGTACGTCACATTGTAGTTATTACCGCTGTTACCATCGGAAACAGTTCCCGCCGGAGTAATCGTCTTGCTCGTGCCGACGTTCTTCGTATCGAAACTCTGCGTCCAGGTGACGG
>CAYXEG010000053.1:10244-15309 GCA_964463875.1 uncultured Dehalococcoidales bacterium | reverse complement strand
CGGCCGTCGTCGAAGCCAGATTGTAGTTCCCGGTGTCAATGCCGCTCACCGAGATGCCGGCGACGTTGACGGTTTTGTTCGTTCCGACGTGCTTATCGGTGAAGTTGGCGGTGGTGTAGTCAGTTGCCACGTCATCTCCGGCGACCCGGTTGTCTTCGAGGTTAACCGTCGCCGCAGTCGTACCGTCATACACCTTGCTTACCCCGGCAGCATTGACCGTCAGGGTTTTAGCGGTGATGTTGGCGGTCGTTCCCGGCTGGGTGAGGGTGTAGTTCGCTTTATCGGCGCCACTGAGGGTCAAGCCGGAGACAGCGACTGTCTTATTGGTGCCGACCGTTTTGTCGGGGAAATTCCCGGCAGCGGCAGATTTGTCCAGGGTCACATCGTCGCGGGTAATAGCACCAACGAGCGAAGCCCCGGTGGTATCGAGCGTGGCGGTTGCATTTCCGTCATAGACCTTATCCGAGGCGGTGATGCCGATGACGGTCAGTTCCTTCTTCGTAATATTCGCTGTAGCAGTCGGCTGGGTGAGTGAATAATGAGAGGCATCGGTGCCGTTCAAGGTCAGCCCTGTTACAGAGACCGTTTTGCCGCTACCCACACGCGCGGTGTCGAAGAGGCCGACCGACGAGCTGGTGATAAGAGTGACAGTATCACCCGGAACGACGCCGACCAGCAAAGCGCCGGCGGTATCGATTGTTGCGTTTAATTCTCCGTCGTAGACCTTGTCCGAGGCGGTAATGCCGGTGACCGGCAGGATTTTCACCGTAATCTCACCGGTCGTGACCGGGGTATACGTGACATTGTAGTTAACACCATTGTTGCCGTCATCGACCGTTCCCACCGGCGTGAGCGTCTTGTTCGTACCGACGTTCTTCGTATCGAAACTCTGTGTCCAGGTGACGGTATCGCCGGGAGCCAATGAACCCGAGGTAAGAGTCGGAGCGACGGATGAGGAATTATTCCCGTCATAAATCTTCGTATCGGTGACGGCGATAACAGTAATCGGTCGCTTTGTGATGTTAGCGGAGGTAGCGGTCGTCGTATTCGGCGTGTAGTTACCGGCATCGGCGCCATTCAGCGAGATACCGGTGACCGAAACAACCTTGTTCGTTCCGACGTGTTTATCCGCAAACGAAGCCGCCGTATACTCCACCGTCAGGGTATCTCCGGCAATCCGGTCGTCGGAGAAGGTAACGTTAGCCGTTGCCGTTCCGTCGTAAACCTTATCGACGCCGGTAGCATTGACCGCCAGGGTTTTCGGGGTGATATTGGCCGTCGTCGTCGGCTGGGTGAGGTAATAGTTATTTACATCCTCGCCGTTCATGGTTAATCCGGAGATGGTGACTATCTTCCCGGTGCCGGCATGCTTGTCACTGAATACACCTGAAGCCAATTCAGGGTAAACCAGGCTGGGGTCATTAGCAAAAATTGCTCCAACCAGTTCGGCATTGCTGACATCGAGGGTGGCGTTAACAGTTCCGTCATAGGTTTTATCGGAAGCAGTAATGCCGATTACCGTCAGTTCCTTTTTCGTAATATTCGCTGTAGCAGTCGGCTGGGTGAGAGAATAGTTAGGAGCATCGGTGCCGTTCAAGGTCAGCCCTGTTATAGAGACCGTTTTACCGCTTTCCGCATGCTCGTTGCTGAACGTACCGGCTGCCGAACTGGTGATAAGGGTAACATCATCACCGGGAACGACGCCGACGAGCGAAGCGCCGGTGGTATCGAGAGTGGCGGTTTTTGTTGTGTCGTACACTTTATCCTCAGCGGTAATCCCGATGACGGTCAGGACTCTCGTCCCTTTGCCCTGAATGGAGAAGGTATACGGATTTTCATCGGCGTCACTGCTGGCAATCGATAAGGAAGCCGTTCTTGTGCCCGTCGATGAAGGGTTGAAGGTTACCTTGAAGGTAGTGCTGCCCGAAGCCGCCACCGGAGACGAAGGCTGTGTGGTGACACTGAAATCGGCAGCATTCGTCCCGCTGACCGCCACTTTCGGGTTTCCGGAAAGAGTCAGTTCTACCTCCCCGGTATTTTTTATGGTAAAGGTTCTTTCTACCGTGCCCGAATCCATATCGGCACTGCCGAAATCGGTATGGTCGGATAATGACGGTGTGGTATCTCCGGAAACAATCTCTGCAGCATTTCCTTCCACCCGTATTTCTGCCGGCGCCTTGAGAAGCTGCCATTTCAGGTACGGGTAGCCGCCGTTTTTGTTCTGGGTATCGGCCGTCCAGACGTTCGTGAAGTCCCAGCCCTGGTAGGTATCCGCAGCGTAGGCGTAGGTCATAGGGTCGGTCGTACGGGCGGTTCCAACCGAACTGGAGTTCTGCCCGGTTGTCTGGGTGTTCCAGTAGCTGGCGGTAGCGATATCGGTGTAACCGGTAAACCCGGCTCCCACCAGGCCGCCGACATAGGTCGTCCCTGTAACGGAACCGATGGCGTAACAATTACTTATCGTCATGCCGCCACCCATAGTTGCCCCGCCGGCAAGGCCGCCAACACAGGAATTTCCGGAAACGGCGCCGGAAGCATAACAGTTCTGTAGTACGCAGCGGTTTAGATATGAAGAGTTAGCCATCTCTCCGACCAGGCCGCCGATAAACTGTGAGGAAGCATCGGTAACGGTCACGGAGCCGGTCGCGCAGCATTTTTCAACTGTTGATTCATACATGTATCCTACCAGGCCTCCGATATATTGAGAGTTCTTACCGTTCACGGATATATCGATGTCTGCGTAACAGTTGGATATAGTCCCGAAATAATGAGCACCGACCAGACCTCCGATTTGTGTGGCGGCCGTGTTTGGACTGGAAAAACTGATACTCCCTCCGATAGCGTAGCAGTTAGTAATCGTGCCTTCATTCTGCCCGACCAGAACACCCGACATTGTACGACAGACGAGCGTGATATCTTCGGCGCCGAGGTCTTTGACGAGGCCGGTACTACCGACCAAGCCGAAAAGGCCTATTAAATATGTTTCTGTGCTTAGGCGGGCAATCCTCGCATTACTGACAACATGGTCGTTACCGTCGAAAGATCCCCGGAAATCACAGCCTCCATCGCCTATCGGCTGGATGGTTGCTCCTCCGAAATTCAGGTCGGCGGTAAGGATAAAGTAGTCACCCCAGTCCGAGGAAGTCTCCGTAAGATGCACCCAATCAGAGGTCGTTCCTATCTGGTACGGGTCGCCGGAAGTTCCGCTGCCTCCGGAATAGGAAATGCCGGCTTTCACCGGCGCGGCAACACTCATGAGTACCGCTACGGCCAATACCAGGGTAACGGCGAGTACATTTTTCACGTTCGTCAAAATTGGCATAGTATCCTCTCACTGTTAACAGATTGATTAGTTTTTTACGGAACGATGTCAGCCAGTCTTTATGCTCAGGAGGTTCTTTCCGTCTCTTTTCTTATGTATTCCAGTTCCTTGCGGCTGAAAATCCGCCAGCCCCGCCGGTCCCTGACCGGTTCTTCGATAATGCCCCGGTTAAGCCAGCGCAGCAGGGTGGAACGACTGATGCCGGTTTCCCGGCACACTTCCTGTAAAAGGTAGTAGGTTATTCCTTTAATTTCTACCGTCACAACCTTGCCCCCCCCTTTCAATACGAGTTGACCTATGTCAACATGCTAAAATCTCCGGGCTTTACAATATCTTAAGAACAGGGTCTGAATTCTTGATAATTTCTAAACAGAAGGCAGCGATAAAGCGTAAAACAGAGAGAGCTCCGGGATAAACGCAGGGTTTCTTCATCATTATTTCATCGGTAAAATGACGAAAATAAGGCGCACCAGGGTCAAAAAAATGATACTGCGGGGGTCAAAACGAAAGGGGATGCAATCCTCGGTTGACAAATGGCTTACAAAAACGGCCAAGCCTGACACGCCGGTAGCGCCAATTCCCTTGAGCCGGGACAGGACTGATGTCATTCGAGTGTCCCGGATACCGGCTTCCGCCGGTAAAATAGCCCCCGGGCGAGGGGGCTCCATCGAAAAATACCGGCGGGGTGTCCCGCCGGCATTTCGAAACACCGAACGCAAGCAGAGCTAGTAGCCCATTTTGGCTTTCATTGCGGTATCAATCCAGAGGTACATGATGTATTCATCGAGGTTGGAGTAACCGCCGCCGCCGGTGGAGCCGTAGAAGTTCTGCAGCCAGGGCCACCAGATGGTAAACGAGTATGGTGAAGGCAGGTAAATCGGGACCGCCTGTTCAAGTTCCCAGGGGCCGATTTCCTTCATCACCTTGGCGACCATCGTATCGTCCTTGCCGAGGTACTGGGAAATCTGCTGGACGGCGGCTTCGGTCTTCGGGTGGTTCCAGCGGCTGTAGTTCCAGATACTGGCCGAGCTCATGCACATCATGCGGTAGGCATTGCCGACATAGTCGTTCGCCCAGAGGGCATCCGTATAGGTCCCGCCCATCCAGACACTCATGTAGACGCTCCATTCGAGGTTGGAGAGTTCCATGGTAATGCCGACTTTACTGAGGTACTCTTTGACAATCGAAAGGTAATCGCTGTGCAGCGAAGCGCAATCGACAGTAAACTTAAAGCCGTTGGGGTAGCCGGCTTCGGCTAGGAGGGCTTTCGCCCGGTCGGGGTCATAGCCGAAGAGGTCCTGGACAATCTTCGATTGTTCTTCGAGGGGGGTGAAGACCTCGCTAAAGACGGGCAGGTCGGGATACGGCCAGCCGAGGATATCGGCGTAGCCGCCGTAGTAGTCTTCGAGGATTTCGTTCTGGTTGACCGCCAGGTTCATGGCATAGCGGACCTTGATATCGTTGAAGGGTAATTCCGCATTATCCAGTCTCGGCCAGATAAGGTTGATGCTCGAAGCGGGAGACGTTTTCATCAGGAGTTCAGGGTGCTGGGATTTCATCAGTTCGATGTCTTCCCAGTTGGTCAGGGCGATGTGGTCGAGCTGGCCGGTGCGGAAGGCAGCCTGCTGGCTCGAGGTGTCGGTGATGATGAGTTCTTTCATGCCCTCGGGGTAAGGCAGCCGGTTCTTGGGGTTGAGGGGGTCCATCTGCCAGTAGTCGGGATTTCTCTTGTATGAGATATAG
>CAYXEG010000053.1:0-10234 GCA_964463875.1 uncultured Dehalococcoidales bacterium | reverse complement strand
CAGTAGTTCTGATTTTTCTTATAGGTAACGTAGCTGCCCGTGACGTAATCGTCAATCATGAAGGGGCCGGTGCCGATGAACTGTTTCCAGTCTTTCATCGGTTCGCCGTTATTGGCTTCGATGACATCCGGGCAGAGCAGCCAGACGAAGTCGCCGACGACCGTCGCCATGAGGCCCTGCCATTCAGGGTCGACCTTGACTTCGACGGTATATTTATCGAGTGCGGTCGCGGAAAGCGGGGCTTTACCGACCGTGGTGTAGGAGTTATAGAGGTAGGAGAGAGGGGCCTCAAAATGCCGGTTGATGTTCCAGACGACGTCATCGGCGGTCAGCTCCCGGCCGTTGGCGGGCGGCTTGTCCCACCACTTTATACCGGGGCGGATAATGTAGATAAGGGTTTCATTGTCAGGCATTTCCCAGCGTTCGGCCAGTTTCCCGGTGAGCATGCTGATGAATCCGGCAAAACCGCCTGTCCAGTCGTTTTCATTCGTTCCGGCCGGGCCTCTCGTCCAGTCGCCCATGAGCAGTTCTTCGCCCATCAGCGAGATGGTGAACATGTCGCGTCCGCCGCCGTAATCGAAGTTGTTGATGTCGGCGCCACGGAGCCGGGTGAAAGTGCCGCCATACTTCGGAACCGAGGGGTCATCATATTCCGATTTTGGCGTTTCTTCGTCGCCTCCATTGCCACAGGAAGCGATGAGCAGCGAGATTACCATTAAGCCACTTACCAGAAACCAGAGTAGTTTCTTCGCCATACCATCCTCCGAATCGTTTTACAGCTCTCTGTTACCAAAACCAGGCAGTAAGAAACTTTAACGGGAGAAGGATGTGGCAGCATAACAGTAAAATTAGCAGTAATATTACCGCTAATATTGTTAAATTGTCAACATCTTTTTCAGGTTTTTTACCTGTAAACTTTCCATTCCGTAACATTGACACAATAAATTCGAGTGTACTATAATCATGCCGATATATCGGTTTACCGGTTATTTCCTGAGGTGACTGACATTACTGAAGATTATCGTCACAGCGAAGATACAATACCGTCTTCTCCTCCACTGCACGGCCACCGGCACGCGAGGCCTTTTCAGAGAGGCGACTTCAAGTACATTATTCTCCAGCACCTGAAAGAGAAAGCCAGCTACGGGTATGAGATAATCCGGGCGCTTGAAGAGCGTTTCCACAGCTTTTACACTCCGAGCCCGGGTTCGGTTTATCCGACGCTGCAGATGCTCGAAGAGATGGGATACGTGACGTCCGGCGAGCAGGACGGGAAAAAAGTTTACTCGATAACGCAGGATGGTTTACAATTCCTCGAAGAACAAAGGGGAAACAAAGAGCGCATCGAGGACCAGATGAAAAGGTGGTATAATCCGGAAAATGCCGATGATGTCGTCCTGACGATGCATGAGTTCAAGAGACTCGCCGGGATAGTACGGGAAACGGTTCGCTCCGCAGACGCTGACAGACTGAGGCGCGTACGGAAAATCCTGTCTCAGGCATACGAAGAAATTGCGAAAGACCAGTAGCTTCCCGCGTTTAACAATTATACAAATATTTACCCTTCGACAGGTTCAGGGTGTACGAGTTTCGAGCCTGTCAGTGCTGACAGGTATGTATGCAGTCAGAAATTAGCCGCATCCGGAAGGATAAAACTGCATGTTGATGGTGCTATGAAAACAATATTGAGATTATTCGTGTTTGTCCGGGGCCAGTGGAAATGGTTGTTCGTCGCTCTGGGGTTTCTGTTCCTGGGAATCGTTCTCAGCATGATTGTTCCCCGGATGCTCGGGAACGGCATCGACATGGCGCTCCGGGAAGCTGACAGTGCCTTTCTCTGGTGGCCGATGGCGAGGGAGACGGCTATCTGGTGGGTTGCCGGGGCAATCGTCGTCGCCAGCGCCCTGAGGGGGCTGGCCGGATACGGGCAAAGCTACCTTCAGGAGACCATTTCCCAGAAGGTATCCTACACCGTCAGGAATGCCATTTACGACCGGCTCCAGCGCCTCAGTTTTGCCTACTACGATAAAGCCCAGACAGGCCAACTGATGTCGAGGGCGACGGTCGATGTCGAAGCCGTCCGGATGTTCTTCGGCATGGGGCTGGTCGGCATTATCCAGATAATCGTCATGGTCGTTACGGTCGCCATCATTCTACTCGTCATGAACTGGCAGCTTGCCCTGATGAGCATGGCCTTCATGCCGATAATCGGCTGGATGGCGGTCCGTTTCAGTACCCGGATTCGGCCTTTATGGATGCAGGTGCAGGAAATGATGGCCCAGCTCGGTATCATCCTCCAGGAAAGTCTTATCGGAGTGAGAATCGTCAAGGCGTTTCACCGCGAAAAAGAGGAGAGCCGGAAGTTCTCGACCCAGGCATCGGTCCTGTACGACCAGCACATCAGCATCGCCCGGCAGATGGCGACGAGAATGCCGGTGATGATGTTCGTGATGGGGCTGCCGACGATTCTGCTGCTCTTATGGGGAGGCAGCCAGGTTATCGACGGGACGATGACTATCGGCGAGCTGACCCAGTTTACCCTGTACGTGAACATGATGGTGATGCCGGTGCGGCAAATCGGGATGATGGTCAACATGATAACGAGAACGATATCGGCCGGCCAGCGAATCATGGAAATCCTCGATACGGAATCAGCCGTCAAGGAAAAACCGGACGCAATCATCCTCGACAAGGTACGGGGCGAAGTTACCTTCGAGAACGTCAGTTTCAGCTACGATTCGGTGGCGGCGACGCTGAAAGATGTCAGTTTCAATGCCAAACCGGGGCAGCTTATCGCCCTGCTGGGCGGCTCGGGGAGCGGCAAGAGCACCATCGCCAACCTGATTTCGCGGTTTTACGACGTGACGCAGGGGGCGATAAAAATCGACGGCGTCGATATCCGGGACGTTACGATAGCTTCCCTGAGGAGGAACGTGGGGATATCCCAGCAGGATATATTCCTTTTCTCCGGTTCGATTAAGGACAATATTGCTTACGGAGCGGTCAGCGCCACCCGCGAACAGGTGGAAGAAGTGGCGAAAGCCGCCTCGCTGCACGATTTCATCGTGACGCTCCCCGACGGTTATGACACGTGGGTCGGCGAGCGGGGGCTGACGCTGTCAGGAGGAGAGAAGCAGCGGCTGGCAATCGCCCGGACGCTCCTCATCAATCCGAGCATCCTGATACTTGACGACTCGATGTCGAGCGTCGATGCCGATACGGAAAAACTGATTCGGAACGCCCTCGATGAGCTTATCCAGGGCAGAACGACGTTTATCATCACCCACCGCCTGCCTATCATCAAGAATGCCGATTTGATACTGCTGCTCGAAAAAGGGCTGGTGGTAGAAGCCGGCAAACACAACGAACTGATGGCAAAACGAGGGATGTACTACCAGACCTACCAGTCCCAGTTAATGTCCCAGAACGAAAACTCTACGGAGGCAAACTAATATGTTTGGAGGAGGAGGCGGCTTCGGCGGAGGCGGTGGCGGTGGCCGCGGACCAGGCGGTCCAGGCGGACCGGGTGGCCCGGGCGGCAGACTTCATGGCGCCGGCGACATGGATGAACAGGATGTTCTCGGCAGCGTCCTCGATGTCACGGTTTATAAGAGAATGGCGAAATATTTCGGCCCGGTCAGGGGCTGGATGACCATCGGAGCGACAGGCATGCTGCTCCGCACCCTGGCCAACCTGGCCGTTCCTTACCTGATAACCATCGCTATCGACAACTACATACTCAAAGGGAATTTCACCGGCCTGCTGGTGATGTCGCTGATTCTTATCGGCGTAGAGCTTATCACCCTGGGCGGTGAATACCTTACCCACCTCTACCTTTCCTACGCCGGCCAGTCTATCCTGTACACGATGCGGAACGAGATGTTCGACCATCTCCATGAGCTGTCGCTCAAGTTCTTCAGCCATAACAAGGTCGGCAAGCTGATGTCCCGCGTCCAGAACGACATCAACCAGCTTCAGGAAGTACTGACCAACGGCGTACTGAACATGCTGACCAGCCTGATAACGCTGGTGGGAATCGCCGTGGTGATGATTACCATGAATGCCCGACTGGCGCTGCTGACCCTGACGGTCGTACCGCTCCTGGCAATCATCGTTTTCATCTGGCAGAGGTACGCCCGGCGGGCGTTTGTCCGGGTGAGGCAGGCGATTGCCGAGGTCAACGACCAGCTTCAGGAGGGCATTTCAGGAGTGAGGGCGGTGCAGAGCCTTTCCCGGGAAAACGTCAACCTGAGCCAGTTCGATAACGCCAACCGGGAACACCTCGATGCCAACATCCGGGCAGCCCGGCTCCAGGCGTTCATGAACCCGGTCGTCCAGATAATGACCGCCCTCGCCTACGGCCTGCTGATTGTCTACGGCGGCTACCAGGTACTGGACGGGGTGATGGGTGCCGGCGTGCTGGTTGGCTTCATCATGTACATCCAGCGGTTCTTCGAACCCATCATGCAGCTTACCCAGCAGTACACCATGCTCCAGCGGGCAATGGCCTCCGGAACGCGTATCATTGAGCTGCTTGATGTCGAACCGGAAATCGTCGACCGTTCGAACGCCATCGAGATGCCGCCTATACAGGGGTCCATTACCTTCGACCATGTCCGGTTCTCCTATGACCCGGGAATCGAGGTTCTCCACGATATTAATCTCAAGGTAAACCCGGGAGAGACTATCGCCATCGTCGGCCATACCGGCGCCGGCAAGAGCAGCCTGATGAATTTGGTTTCACGGTTGTACGATATCGATGACGGGCAGATAATCCTCGACGGTTACGATATCGGTTCGGTTACCCTCGAATCGCTGAGAAGACAGGTCGGTATCGTCCCCCAGGACGCCTACCTGTTCTCGGGAACGATTGAAGATAACATCCGCTACGGCAAGCTCGACGCGACGCGCGAGGAGGTCATCCAGGCGGCAAAGGCAGCCGGGGTCCATGAGGCGATTTCGCGGATGGACAAAGGGTACGATACCCAGGTGGGCGAACGGGGAGGTAACCTGAGCGCCGGTCAGCGGCAGCTTACCTGCCTGGCGAGGGCGATTCTTGCCAACCCGCCGATACTCATCATGGATGAGGCGACCTCGAACGTTGATACCAACACCGAGCGCATCATGCAGAAGGCACTCAGGAAGCTGGCCAAGGGGCGCACCTGCCTGATAATTGCCCACCGGCTTTCGACGATTACCTCGGCTGACCGCATCGTAGCGCTCGATTCGGGGAAAATCATCGAATCCGGCACCCACAAGGAGCTGCTGGCGAACAAGGGATTGTACTACCACATGTTCGAGACGCTGAGTGCGGTAGAACCGTAGCTGACGAACGGTATAAACGAGATTAAAAGAGGGCTTGAACAGCCCTCTTTGTTTATAACTTCCTTCCCAGGGGGATTGTTGATACAGGCGAGTCAGGGTTAACCGCTGTTGCGAGCCATTCGTCAACAGATGGTTACATCCCGTATCAGCGAAGCGCAATCGGGAAGGCGAAGCAATCTATATCGATTTATCACGTAGCACTTTTGTATTGGTTAGATTTCCATAGATTGCCGCGTCATCCCGATATCTCATCGAATACCTGCATCAGAGTATGTCGGGATTCCTCGTACCGATAAGAGATTGTCATCAGGGGGTAAGGAATATCGGTATCTTGCGACAAAAGCGGATAAGAGGATCAGGACTCCTTTTTTCACTCATGGGACACTAAATGTCTTAAGTCAAGAACTACACGTTGTCCGCCCGCTTTCGGCATTTCAGGCTCTGATGGTATAATTAAGTATGCGTAAGAATATTCCAGAGGGGTAACGATATGAGTGACATCAAAAGCGCTTTTGAAATAGCCATGGAAAAAATCAATCGGATGAGCGAACCGACCGAGGAGGAGCGCCTCCAGTGGAAGTACCTCCCCGAAGGGGAAAAGATGGCCGGGAGATACCTGAAGGAAAAGGTAAACCTGATGGCCGAGCTGAACGAGTACGATGAAAAAGCCCGGAAATGGGTGGCAAAAGGGGCGGCGGGCATCATGGCACGGAATATTGCCCTGCCGAAGACCGATTTCATCCGGCAGACCAACAAGAAGATGATGGACGGCCTGAAGCTGATAAAGAAGGATAAGGTCGCCCTGGAAAACCTGTTCAGCAAGATACGCTACCTCTTCAACCATTACGAGGAGCAGGGGGAGCAGCAGAAGAAGCAGGCCTTCGAAGCCCTGAAGGAAGATTACGAGGAGAAAATCCGGGCGGCGATACAGCAGCAGATGGGGACGAGGATGGCGACGAAAATCGATGTCGAAAAACAGCCGCAGTTCCAGCAGGAATGGAAGAGACTTCAGAATCAACTGGAGAGCCAGTATACCCGGCATTTGAACGAATATATACGGGAATTGACGGAGATGGCCTGATTGCCGTTACAGAGAGTTTGAACGCAGTATGAACATAGATAAGAAAATCGAACAGGCGGTGATGAACACGGAGATAATTCGGGCGCCGAGGCAGAACCTGTATACCTTCGGGACGACGAATATCTACTACTACCTCGTGACCGAACCGGCCTATTCGGAATTTTCGAAAGCGGCGGAAACGGTCATCCGGGAAGGCAAGGTAATCGCCGAGCGGCCGAAGATAGTGACCCCCTACTACCTTTCGAACCTCGAGGGGTTCAGCCAGGAGGCGCGGCAGTATTTCCGGGCGCTCATCGAGGAATTCGGGGAGCGGAGTATTCACGGCCTCGTATACTCGTACCGGAACGAGCCGAAGGAAATGAACATCGTTTCCGAAGATATCCGGGCGGTGCTCGAGCGGCTAGACAAGGACATCGAGAAGCGGGAAGACAAGCTGATGGCGATAATCAAGGGTGAGGATACTCTCTGGGACGTTTCGCTGATGAAATTCATTTTTCAGGTGACGCGGACCTCGGCGCCCCACAATTTCAAGCAGCTCGAACAGCGGGGGTTGCTGGAGATGGACGCGCGGGGCACGCCGAGCGGCGCCAGAGACAAGATAAACGAGATGTTCGAAGATGTGGCTAACGGCCAGAAGGAACCGGGAGAACTCAAAGAAGAGCTCGAACGCTGGGGGCTTTTCAAGGAATACGAGGACCGGTTTTTCAGTTTGTTCAGGAAATAGGTTCCGTTCGGTTTTAGTCAAAGCACATGGGAAAAACGTAATTCCCTCTTGATGCGGTTGTTGAAAAATCCCTCTTCGGAAGAATGAAGGGAGGCAGACGATGTAGCATCTCCCTTTTAATAGGGAGATTGAGAGGGATTTTTATCATCCACGATGTTTATGGCTTTTTCCATCGGGGAATATGTCTACCTTTCCCGACTCCGTGCTACAATGAATGAGTTGGCTGACCCTTTCTTCATTCCGTCCGTAACGAAGCCCGCACACAAATAATATTTCGGTTACGCATGATTGCTTCACGTTTCAGTAACAACAGGTTCTACGGCTGGGTGGTGCTCGCCGGAGCGTTATCCGTGCTCATCAGCATGGTGGGGAACATCGTCGTTGCCTACAGCGTGTTCCTGCCGGAGATGTGCGATTCGCTGGGCTGGAGCCGGTCAGCGCTTTCCGGACCGTTTTCGCTGTTCTGGGTCATTTCCGGATTTCTCGGGCCGCTGGCCGGGATAACGACGGTCAAGTTCGGCGCCCGGAAGAACATCATCGCCGGCAACATCATCATGGTGCTGGGAGCGGCGCTGATGTCCCGCGTCAGCGAAGTCTGGCAGGTGTACTTCTTTTTCAGCATCATCATCGGCGCCGGGCAGGCGTTCGGTTCTTTCATTTCAGCGAACGGTTTGATAAATCACTGGTTCCGGCGGAGGCGGACGCTCGCCATTACCCTGCTTTCCGCCTGCGGAGGCATCGGGGGGTTAATTTTCCCGCCGCTGATTACCTTCCTGATGGGGAAATTCGGCTGGCAGAATGCCTGGCTGACGGCCGCGGGGATACACCTGGTCATGGGGTTATTTGTGCCGTTGCTGCTGATTCGGAACACCCCGAAGGAAATGGGGCAGGTGGCGGACGGGGACGTTCCGGCAAGCCCGGCGGTTCCGACGGAAAGCCTCTCACCGGTAAAATCGCGGGTGTTCGAGACAACGACCGACTGGGAAATCCGGAGCGTGTTCAAGAATCCGTCTTTCTGGATGATGGTGACGTTCTCGGCCTCGATTATGTTCACGGTGAATTTCGTTTCGCTCCACATGGTGGCGTACCTGAAAGATACCGGTTATACGGCGATGGAGGCGGCGACCGGCATCGGGGTATTCAACGCCCTCAATATCGTCGGGCAGCTTGCCGGGGGCACGCTGGCTTCGCGGTTCGAAGGGCGGCGCATCGCCCTGGTTTCGATTCTCGGTGCCGGGGCGGGGGTACTGCTGCTGATGAACGTCGGGGTGTTACCCACCCTCTACCTGCCGGCGGTTGTCTGCGGGATGAGTTGCGGGGGCGTGCAAGTGCTGGTGCCGATTATGCTGGCGAACTATTACGGCCGTAAGAACTACCCGAGGATACTCGGCTGGGTGACGCCGATGATAACGACCTTCAGTTCAATCAGCCCGATACTGGCCGGGTTCATCTATGACAGCACGGGGAGTTACCTGACGGTGTTCATTCTGACGCTGGGCTTCCTCGGTGTCGGGTCGTTCGCCACCTTTTTTGCCCGGCCGACGAGAGTGAAAGTACCGATTGATTCATAATCCGGTTTTCGTTTTTCTTAAAAAAATCCGAAATTCAGTAGCAACGCTATCGCTTTCGTGTTCCTGCTTTTGTTCCACCATTCCGGCGAAAGCCGGAATCCAGGAAATGCTGTACCAAAAAAAATTAGCGTAGTAAGAAAGAACTATTACCGGTAATCGAGACTGACTGAATCCCGTTGTTCAACGGTATGGCGTCCGGAAGGTTCGGGAAAATCGTCGTTGTTATTGCAGGGTACCCCCAAATTTTGATACACTGGAGATTGCGTGGGCCGCTAGCTCAATTGGCAGAGCAGCTGACTCTTAATCAGCCGGTTTGAGGTTCGATTCCTCAGCGGCTCACCACGAAGCTAACCAACCGACTGACTACGTCAAAACCCCGAAGCTGGGTCGAGGCTGGAGTAAACCGGTTAACTCGCCTAAAATCAGGAAATCAGGACCGACCGCAATGCACGGTGAAACACAAGAATAAAGGTATTGGTCTTCAATATCTGATAGAAGGATTTCTGTTCTCTCTTCAAGCCGAAGGACGCTCTCCCCGAACATACGAATACTACGCCAAGCTCTTCCGTCATCTTCTGGGTTACTCCAGAGAGCAAAGGTGGCCGCTCAATATCAATCAGCTTGACACTCGAAACTTCAGGCAGTTTCTCGCCTAAATCAGCACACGCAGCGTAACGTACACGCCGGGTCATGGTTCTCTGAGAACCACTAAACCGAAATCGTCTCACGCCTGGCCTTACTGCAAGGCAATCAAACGTCTCTTCAGCCGGGGCATTCAAGAAAGGCTAATCGATGATAATCTCGTTCGGGACATCCATTTCAAAGCTCCACCGCCGCCACCGATTCAGCCCTACACGCTGGATGAACTCAAAAGATTCCTTGCTATCTGTGAATACGACATGAAAAACAGGTCCAGTTTTATCGGTTTACGCAACAAGGCGATACTGCTGTTGTTTCTCGACTCCGGATTACGATTAAACGAAATGGCGAAAATACAACTCTCGGATATCGATCTCGATGAAAAACTGGTACGAGTCCTTGGTAAAGGGAGTAAAATTGGGATATGTCCGTTTTCGGCCAGGACAGCCAGAGTCATCTGGCTCTACCTGCTGGAGAGGAAAGAACGGAGTAAATGTGACGCTCTCTGGGTAACTGAAGAAGGAAACCAGCTTGCCCAGGAGGGGATTGGTTCGTGGTTTACCGCTTTAAAACGAAAAGCCGGCGTCACCAGTCCCGGAGGGGTACATCGTCTCAGGCACACCAGTGCCTTACAGTACCTGCGGGGAACTCGAGATTCATTTTTACTCCAGTTGTTTCTGAGGCATGAGGACCTGGCAATGAGCCGACGATACACCCAGGGACTGAAACAGGAAGAGGCGATTGAAGCCCATCGGAAAGGCGCCAGTCCGGTAGAAAGTCTTGGCCTCGGATAGCCGGATACATCCTGCAGGAGGTGATACAGTAAATAAGTCCGTCTCCTTAGCAGGGTGCTGAAAAAGTCCTGACAAGTAGTGAAATAGTTCATAGGATATG
>CAYXEG010000052.1:0-17166 GCA_964463875.1 uncultured Dehalococcoidales bacterium | reverse complement strand
AAATCCGCCTCAAGAACAGCTTTAGAGCCTGCTTAATTCTTCGTTAAGGTAGCGAATGATTGTCGTTTTTGTCTCAGGTTCGCCATGCCCTGAAATAACCGTATCGGCATCGAGCCTATCGAGAGTACGAATCAAATCCTGAAGTCTCGCTTCATCGTACGCTCCATTGTTTTCATAGAAATCACCGCTATCGGCATCCCCGATAAAGACGAGCTTTTCTTCCGGAACATATACCATTACCGAATCGCGGGAATGAGGCGACGTTATTTCATTGATTTGACACCGGATATTTCCCAAATCGATATCGAGTCTTCCCATGAATTCGATATCAGCTTGCACCACCTTTATTGCTTGCAGGTCCGGGTATTCAAGCCGGATACAGGTATCGCACATTACGATGTCTTCACCTGTTTGCAGCCGGCGTTTCATCGCCTCATCAGTCCACTCCCATTCTTGAACTTCACCCAGCTTTTCATTTGTCGTCCGGCAGGCTATCGTCGTACCTGAAACGCTGTGCATCCCGAAGGTATGGTCCCAGTGCCAGTGGGTCAGAACGGTAAAATCAGGAAGTCGCAAGCCGGAGCCTTCGAGTACCCGGTAGAATTTTCGCACATGGTCGGACGAGTTACCGGCATCGACAGCCAAAGCGAACCTGTCACCTTTTATATAACCGAGTACCGGTCTGTCCGTTCTCTCCTCGGAGGGAAGATAGAATACTCTTCCCGATACTTGTTTCAGTGTCATAAATCGGTATCACATTCGAGGTATATTCCGTTCCGATATATCATCTGTCTCCATCATTGTTTATGTAAAGCAAGTTTTATCTTAAATTTCGTTCAACAACTATGGTGCGGTCGCAGGCTGCTCGTCCGCGGGATGGCTCTCCAGGTTCATCATTTGCCGACTGAAGAAAGCCAGCGGCGTCATGACCAGCAAGGCGGCGCCACCGATAATGAATATCCAGTTGGTGCCGAAAGCATCCGCGACCGGCCCGGCAACGGCCAGACCAAGCGGCCCCATTACCGAACTGAGCGAGTTCACCAGGGTAATCACCCTTCCCTGCATGTCTTTCGCGACAACCGAATTCAGGATAGCCATGAACGGAGCATTGAAGATAGAGAGCCCTGCACCCAGCAGCAGACAGTCAGCCAGTATCCAGTAAAACAATCGCTCGGAAGTAAAGCCGAGTCCGATGGTAAAGACCGACAATATCGCATTTCCCAGCAGGACGGTGAACATCCGTTTTTTAAAACCGCCCCATATGCCAAGCAGTAACCCGCCGACAATGATGCCGACTCCGAACGATGAATTCATCCAGCCGAGCTTGATGACATCCCCGGCAAGGTAATCATTGACGAGCATCGGCATCATCGTCGCCACCGGTATGACGAAGAAACCCATCGCCGCCATGAGTCCTGTCAGATACGAAAGTCCCCGCCGTTTCCAGAGATACCGCAATCCCTGCACCATATCGGCAATGACATTCGCCTTTTCAGACAGCGTTGTTCGAACGGTGGCGGGTATTGCCAGCGGCAATAAACAGAAAATCGCAATTGCCGCCGTGCCGATATCCACGGCCAGGACACCCTGCATCGGCAACAATTCCATGAGAAAGGCTCCGGCCGGAGGAGAAGCGATACTGATACCACCCTGCAGCATTTGCGAAAGGCCGTTCGCCCGGGCCAGATGCTTCTCCGGGACAATGACGGCGACCGTTGCCATCATCGCCGGGAACTGGAATGTCTGCCCGATTGCCCGGCCGGCCATGGCAAGGTAGATATGCCATAACTCGATGGTGTTCGTCAGGAAAAGAAATACCAGGCCGATGGTCATCAGGGTAATGGCAAGGTCCGAGTAAATCATGATTTTCTTGCGGTCCCACCGGTCGACGAACGGCCCGAGGAATGGCCCGAGCACAATCGGCGGCACCATTGCCACCATCATAGCCGTCGCCAGTATCGTCGCCGACCCGGTCTCCCGGGTAATGTACCAGGCAAGAGCGAATTCGACAACGGCGCTGCCGATGAGCGAAAACCCCTGACTGATAAGCAGTATGAAATATTTTTTCAAAGAAATGATGCCAATCCGTTACTAAAGTATGGTTAGTTCGCAGGTAAAGTAAACGATGAAAGTATAGTCCTTTCTTACCGGTTTTTCAATCATAATGGAAAGAAAAAACCGGCCTCTTTTATGAAGCCGGTATCTTCGTTGCCAATCGTTTACCAGGCGAATCTTCTTACTGTTTCTTGTATTCCTCGCGGAACTCGATGACCATGCCGCCCGGCTGCGTATCGAAGTAGCACCAGCGGCAGCCCTGGAAGACGGCCGCTACCAGCATCTTATGGCCCTGGTCCTGCATCGTTTTTACCATCTCATCGTAATTGGACACGCCATAAGCAATGTGGTGAATGCCTTCGCCCTTCTCTTTGATAAATTTCGACCATATCGATTTATCATCGAGCGGCTGAAGCAGTTCGATGGTGTGGGTGCCGAACTTGACGAATACCAGCCTGACGGCAAACGGGTCGCCCACTATCAGTTCTTCCGGCTTCGGATAGTAATCGGACACTTCCGGGGTGCCGATATCCCATATCGACGATATGACTTTTTCGACGGTCGCTTCGGCGTCTTTAACCGCCACACCGAGGTGGCTGATATTGGTCAGGGGGATTTTTCCAAAGTTCAGGTTCATTATTATTTCTCCTTTTTCCGGGTACATTTCAAACCGCCCGGTATATCATTTGGGTAGTAGTATACCACTATTCGACATTATTCCGATATAGTCCGTATTTCCCGGAAAAATGTACCGGTATCCTGATTTACCGTTTTTTTCAACTTGTCTCAAAACCGAAAAAAATGATATTCTAACCTGTACGGTTGAATGCGCTTTCCCTCAGATTCAGCCGGAGAAAAGAGATGACATGCAGTAAAGGAGTTTCCTTTACTCGTCAGGGAGGTACCCATTGAGTAATTTATCTTTTGCCTCGGACGCACCGGGGAAAAGAATGTTCATGCTCGGTAACGAAGCGCTGGCGAGAGGGGCCGTCGAGGCAGGCGTGCAGTACGTTGCCGCCTACCCGGGAACGCCTTCGAGCGAAGTTACCGAAATCCTGGCGGAACTCGCCAAAGAGAAAAAAATCGAATCCTATGTCGAATGGTCGGTCAATGAAAAGGTCGCTTTCGAAGGCGCCCTGGCCGCTTCCATTTGCGGTATCCGGTCGCTCGCCTGCATGAAGCACGTCGGGGTGAATGTCGCCCACGATGCCATCATGACTGCCGGTTACATCGGTGCTAAAGGGGGCTTCGTCCTCCTCTCCGCCGAGGACCCGGGCATGTGGAGCTCGCAGAACGAACAGGATAACCGCTACATCGCCGAACAGGCGTATATTCCGGTGCTCGAGCCGTCGTCAATTCAGGAAGCCAAAGACATGATGGCGGACGCCTTTTTCCTTTCCGAAGAATTCAAGCAGATTTTCATGCTGCGAACGGTGACCCGTATCAACCACGGCCGGAGCGATGTGACCCTCGGCGAAATTTCGAAGGAAAAACCGAAAGCCGTCTTCGAGAAAGACCGGGGATGGCTGAACTATACGCCCGCCGAAGCCCGGCAGAACAAGCCGAAGATGCAGCAGCGGATGGCCCGCATGAAAGCCGCCGCCGACCGGATGCCCTATAATCGACTCGACCTCATCGAAGACGCCGACCTCGGTATCATCGCCGGCGGCCTTTCTTACAGCTACACCATGGAGGCCCTCAACTGGCTGGGGCTGAGCGATGACGTTTCCGTCCTGAAAATCGGCACTCCCTACCCCCTGCCGGAAGGCCTCGTCAAGGAAATGCTCGAATCTCATAAGACGGTCCTCGTCGTCGAGGAACTGGAACCATTCGTCGAGACGCACGTCAAGGCAATCGCCGGAACCGAAAACATCATCGTTAAGATTCACGGTAAAGACCTCGTTTCCCGGAACGGCGAACTCTCCACCCGGAAGGTGGCCGAAGCCATCGCCAAACTGACCGGCGCCGAACTGCCGGTCGATTTCGAAAAAATCGATAAACTGAGCGGCGATACCGCTTCGCTCCTGCCCTGGCGGCCTCCGGCGCTCTGTGCCGGCTGCCCCCACCGGGCTTCCCATTACGCAATCAACATCGCCGCTAAAAAGGTCGCCCGCGACCTGGGTAAAGACATGGTGCCGGTCTACCCCGGCGATATCGGCTGCTACAACCTCGCCTACAACCCGCCTCAGGAAGCGGTCGATACCACCATCTGCATGGGCGCCAGTTTCGGCATCGCCAACGGGCTTTCCCATATCATTGATAATCCGATTATCACCCATATGGGAGATTCAACCTTCTTCCACAGCGGCATGGCCGGGCTGGTCAACGCCGTCTACAACCGGGCGAACATCACCATGGTGATTATGGATAACTCAGCCACCGCCATGACCGGATTCCAGCCTCATCCCGGCACCGGCGAAACGGCGACCGGCGAGAAAACTCCGGCGATAAAGATTGAAGACGTCGCCCGGGCTTGCGGGGTCGGATTCGTCGAGGTGGTCGACCCTTTCAACCTGAAGAACGCCATCGATACGCTCGAAAAAGCGATTCGCTTCGAAGGGCCTTCGGTAGTTATTTCCCGGCGGCTCTGCGCCATGATTGACCAGCGGCAGAAACGGGCGAAGGGCGAGAAAATCGTTCCTTTCCATGTCAACAAAGAAAAGTGCAACGATAAATGCAACGCCTGCGTCGAACTGCTCGGCTGCCCGGCAATCGGGAAAGAGGGAACGAAAGCAGTTATCGACCCATCCCTCTGCAACGGTTGCAGCCTCTGCGCCCAAATCTGCCCGTTCAAGGCAATAACACAGGAGTAAACCGATGATAAAAGAATTCAATGTCGTCATTGCCGGAGTCGGCGGACAGGGCGTCATCCTGATGTCCGAACTGCTGGGAAACGCTGCCGTCGCCGATGGCATTAATGTTCGAGGTTCGGAAGTCCTCGGCATGGCCGTCCGGGGCGGTTCGGTATCGAGCACGATTCGTCTGGGAGACGAAGCCCTCGCGCCGCTGGCGCCGACCGGTAAAACCGACGTTCTCGTCGGCATGGAGCCGTCCGAAGCCCTCCGGAATATCAATAACGTGACCGCTTCCACCCTCGTCATTCTCAATACGGAAAAGGTTGTGCCCTTCTCTGTGGCGTCGCTCGGCAGCACCTACCCGGAACTGGAGACGATTGTCGAAAAGCTGAAGCTGGCGACGGAGAACGTGATTCTGCTGAACGCCACGCAGATAGCCATCGAAGCCGGCAGCCAGCAATCGGCCAACGTCGTCATGCTGGGAGCATTGTTCGGGCAGGAGAAACTGCCGATTAAAGTTGACACGGTCAAACAGGAAATAAAAAACCGGTTCTCCGCCAAGCTCGCCCCGGTTAACCTGAAAGCCTTCGACCTCGGTTACGAGGCTTGTCGTAAGGCGATGATATAAAAGAAGTATACCTGAGATGTAATGTATGGTATTTACTCCCTTTTGTAAAGTGGTACATCCCGTATGAACGAAGTGAATCGGGAGGAGATTAAGAGGGATTTATGAATTTTTTTTCATTTCATATTCTTCATTTTTCGGTTCAATTACGTTAACCTGTCTTTGCGAGATTCGCCGTCAACCCTGTCCCGTATGAGCGAAGTGAAATCGGGAAGGCGAACTGGTACATCCCGAATGAGCGCAGCGAATCGGGACGAAGCAATCTCGAAAAACTGGCTTTATGCGATTTGATTGATTCAGGTGAAAAGGTTGAGAAAGTGAAAATCACCGACATGCTAACCGCCAACGCGGCGAAATACCCTGACGAGCCGGCCCTGATAGAATTCAGGCCGGACAGCGGAGTACGCCTGGAACGAAGCTGGAAGGAATTCGACGGGAACGCCAGCCGGATTGCCAATTCCCTCATCGCCCGGGGTATCGGGAAAGGCGACAAGGTTATCCTCTGGATGATGAATTCGCTCTCCTGGCTGGAGATATACTTCGGTATATTGAGAACCGGCGCCTGGGCGGTGCCGCTCAACTTCCGGTTTACCGCTGCCGACCTGCTCTACTGCGCCGATATCGCCGAAGCGAAAGCCATGTTCCTCGGCGAGGAATTCATCGAGCGGGTCGAAGAAGTCAAAGACAAGCTGCAAACCATCGGCTTACGTATCTGCGAGGGTATTGACGTCCCCGCCGGCATGGAAAGCCTCGAAGGTTTTATCGGAAACGCCCCGGCAACCATGCCGGAAATCGATATTTCCGATGACGACCCCTGCGGGCTGTACTTTACCTCGGGCACGACCGGCTCGCCGAAGCCGATTCTCCTGACTCACGCCAACCTGACAGCAGCGGCCGTCGCCGAAAACATTCACCACGAAATCAGGCACGAAGATAATTTCGTGCTTATTCCGCCGCTTTACCATACCGGCGCCAAGATTCACTGGCTGGGAAGCCTGCTTGTCGGAGGCAGGGCGACCCTGCTGCCGGAGATGAGCAGTAAAAACCTCTTCGAGACCATTCACCGGGAACGGGGGACGGTGGTATTCATGCTCGTGCCCTGGGCGCAGGACATTCTCAGCGCCCTCGACCGGGGTGAGTTGAAGCCAACCGATTACGACCTTTCCTGCTGGCGGATGCTCCACATGGGAGCGCAGCCGATTCCCCCCAGCGTGGTCAAGCGCTGGAAACGGTACTTCCCGGAGATGCAGTACGATACCACCTACGGCCTCAGCGAATCGACCGGCCCCGGCTGCGTCCACCTCGGCCTGGAGAACGAGCGGAAGGTCGGGGCAATCGGGAAAGCCGGCTACGGCTGGCAGACGCGGATTGTCGATGAAAACGGTATTGACGTCCCCCGGGGGAAGGTCGGCGAACTCATCGTCAAAGGCCCGAGCGTCATGCGGGAGTACTACCGGAACCCGGAAAAGACCGCCGAAACCCTTAAAGACGGCTGGCTCTACACCGGCGACATGGCGCAGACGGACGAGGAAGGTTTTATCTACCTGGTGGACCGGAAAAAGGATATCGTCATTACCGGCGGAGAAAATATTTTCCCGGTCGAGGTTGAAAACGCCATTCGCGAATATCCCGGCGTCTACGATGTCGCGGTTATCGGCATCCCGGACGACCGGCTCGGGGAAATCGCCGCCGCTATCATCGACCCCCAGCCGGGGCAGACCATTACCGAGCAGCAGATAAACGAGTTCTGTAAAAAACACCTCCCCCGCTACAAAAGGCCGAGGAAGGTATTCTTCGACAAGGTACCCCGCAACCCCACCGGGAAAATTGAAAAGCCTAAACTCCGGGAAAAGTACGCCGGCTACCGGGAGAGTTTCAGGATATAACCTGGTTCACTATGTTTTCTACTGTTATGTCATTTTCAATTCTTACGTGTCTTAGGTCGCCCGTAAATGGTAAAACCAGCCTGAACTGTGAATACATCGCAGGATAAGAACGGCTGGAAATATTCGTAGATATCTATAAATCCCTCTCAATCTCCCTTTAAAAGGGAGAGGCTGCATCGTCTGCTTCACTTCATTCTTCCGAAGAGGGATTTTTCGTACCCTTTCTTTTATATCCTCCGTCGATTTTTCCCAGTATCCGAACGCCTGATTCATTTCGTAATTCATTCTTGACTTTCTCCTCCTTTTCTGATTGACTTATGAACATCTGATAACTACTGATATGAGGTACACTGAGGGGTTGTCATGAAGAAAGGATTATTGTCTGCTGTCCTGATAGTCTTAGCTCTGACTGTACTGATTACCGGGTGTAATTCCAGGCAAACGGAACCGGTAGCCGATTCGCGGTATTGTCTGTATATACTTCGGATGGCGAGGGTCTCTTTCGATTTTGTTGCGTATTTGTCTCATAAAAGTGTGAATATATTCAGTATGATTAGCATATTCCGAACCCCATACCGCACGTAAGATATCAACATACTCAAACGTTCTATCAGCATTGCGTATCAATAGTTCAAGTATTTGATATTCAATGGGCGTCAGATAAATTTCGGTTTCGTCCAGAAATACCATTGAACCAGACAATAGGTTGAGAGACGTTCTGAGAATAAGCGGATGTAGCAGTCTATTCAATGATGCCCCAGATAAGATTTTTATAGAGGAGTATGGTAAAAATCTATCCGGAGGTCAGAAACAAGTGATAGCTATTGCGCGGTGTCTACTTAAAGATCCTGATATCCTACTTTTTGATGAGGTAACAACAAACCTCGACGCTGGAACCAGACAAATTGTAATGAAGACCATAATAGAATCATTTAAAGATAAAACTAGAATTATTATTACCCATGATTATCAGATTGCCGGGCTTGCTGACAGTATCTTTCTCCTTGAAGACGGAAACCTTAAAGAGTTACAACCTGACGAATTGTTGAGTATAAACTAATCACAAAAATAATCATTACTTTACTAAACTTTCCTGTTGTCTTTTTCTATCTTTTGGTTTATTATTACTGGTAATTGTTTTCCAAGTGAATGTTTAATTTATCGAAGGTTGACAACTAATGAAGGTACGTAACGCAAAAACCCTGCTGCTCGGTCTGGCGGTACTGCTGATTACCTTCAGCCTGTTTGTCGCACTTCCGGCAATGGTGCCTGCTTTCGATTCGGTTAATCTGGACGGAGTCATATGGGCGTGCTCATATCGTGGTGACCCTGAAATCTATCATACGTGGACATGGCCGACAGCCGAACAGCCTGATTCAACAGAATGGTTATTGAATCTGCTGGAGACCGTCCTTTACGAAGCTCAAGTATGTAAAGAGATTGAGGAGGGCACGTATACCGGCAAACCGGAAATGGGAATACTGGAACACATACACAGAATCAACGCAGACGAAGGAATGGGAAAACTGCATTTCGAACTTAACCCGGAAAATAAAAACCGTTTTATTGTCTCAGGTTACCTTCAATACGGAACCTTTCCTGAACTTGAAGAGACTGACAATACAACTGAAAACAATGGAAACACTTCAGAAAACACAACAGAGACTCTTTTCGACAAGCTTATCAGAGAAAATCCGGTACCCGTTAAAAAAGGTATTATGGCGTACACTCCTCTGACGGTTGAGTTGATGAATGTTTACCAAGGAAAAATGGGAAAAAAAACGTTTGAGACAAAAACTGATGTACACGGTTTTTTCAGTTTTACGCTCGAGGCGGACATAAATGCTGAATACTACAATGTGATAGTAAAAAACAAAGAAGATATTTTCATCACCAAACATGTTGAGATACCTGTCAGAATATACCTGGAAAACAAAGTACTATATTCTACCCGCATACAGTGTAAACTTGAAAGGCAGCCGTATGTAGATTATAAAGTCTGGATGATTCCCGGACTGATTATTGCATCCGCCATTTTCCTGGTGTATGCGTACCTTCGGCGAAGACGAAAATGGGTACGCTCTGATGAAGTGGCAGAGATAGAGGAAGTACCTCAATCAGAGATGACAGCGCAGAAAACAGATACCGCAGCGGGGGGAAGGCAGGAACTCATCGGAATTACTTTCCCTGATATTCTGAGTAACCTTCCTGCCGTCTGGGGAATGGGAGAGCCGTTACAGGTAGAATTCAGACAGAAAGACGGTATACGATTTTCCGAACTGAAGATTGACTGGGGTGACGATGGAGAAAAAATCGGTATTCCGGATACGGAAGTGCAAATACGTCTCATACATATGTTCATCTTACCCGGCGAATATACTATTAAAGCGTCATATGAAGATACTAGTACAGGCAATGTAATCTCAAGCTGGCGGAAAATCCGCATCGTCGATTACCGGGGAGAAATGGTGCGCCTGTTCGGCGAAATGCTGGAAAGGCTGAACCTGGATGATATCAGTATTGGCGCTGATATGACGCCGAGAGAGGTCGAAAGGCTGTTAATCGAAAAACTGGAAGGTGTTTCGAAGGAAAGTATAAAGAGGGTCATCGACGGCTTCGAAGAGGCGAATTACAGCACCCATCCGATAAATCGTGACAGTTACGTCAGGATGTACCGGGCGATACAGGATATAAATACTTCCGCCGGTATGGCGATACATAATACCGACTACGCGATACAGTAATCTTCCCGGCGAAAGCCGGTAACCAGAGCATACACGAAGCGAGATAATTGTAAGGATAATATGAGTGAATCAACTACTCGGCCGTTACTGGATACCGGCTTTCGCCGGTATGGCGTTACTTTACACCGACTGCGCGATAAGTAACCTTCCCGACGAAAGTCGGCATGAGAATAGTTTCAATCGAGTTAAGGATGACATAATTTCCCGTTGAAAAACGGGATCCAGTAATTATACGAAGCGAGAGAACCGTGAAGGTAATACAGATGCATTACACCGCTCTTTACCTTCTGGATACCGGCTTCCACCGGTATGGCGATGCTTTACGTCGCCTGTACGATAAAGTAATCTTCCCGTTGAAAAATTGAAAATCCAGCATGTTAATCGGGACAGGATCCGGTAATTACATGAAGCGAAATAACGGTGAGGATACTACAAATGAATCATGTGCCCAACGCCTGCTTCTGATAATTGAACGCAAGCCAGTATCGAGTTGACTTTCCCCTCCTTTTCTGTTTTACTTATGAACATCTGATAAATACTGATATGAGGTAAACCGAGAGGTTATCATGAAGAAAGGTTTATTGTCTGCTGTCCTGATAGTCTTAGCTCTGACTGTACTGATTACCGGGTGTAATTCCAGGCAAACGGAACCGGGAGACAGGAGAACGGTTGTCTCGGAAACGCTTATCTGCGATATCAGCAATAAATCCGTCTATTCCCCGGTGATTTACAGCCCGGACTTCAGGCGGGTGGCGTACTTCACGGAAACAGCCGGGAAAAGGCAGGTTGTCATTAACGGAGAAACAACCGGAAAAAGCTATGACGAGGTTTTCCTCACCTTCAGTATGTTTAGCCCGGACGGCAGTCGTACCGCTTTTCAAACGCTATCGTACGGTAGCAATTCGTCTCCCGAAAGCACCTGGCATATCATAATCGACGGAGAAGAAAGCGGCAGCAATACCCGGGTCGATGCTGTCGTTTTCAGTCCGGACAGCAACCATATCGCTTATATAGCTGACGGAAATATCTACCTGGATGAAAAACGTTTTAACCCTGCCGGAACCGAGGTGTCCACGAAGAACGGCGCTGTCTTCAGCCCGGACAGTATCGACCTTACGTGTGTCATGACCCGGAACGGAAAACAGTCGGTTGCCCATGAAGGAAACGACGGCGCCTGGTATGACGAAATCGGATCGGTTGTTTTCAGCCCGGACGGCAGCCGGTTGGTGTACTCGGCGAGAAACGGCCCGGGCTGGTTTATCGTGGAGGGAAACAACCCCGGTAATCACTATGAGGGAATCGGTACCATTGCCTTCAGCCCGGACGGCAACCGCTTAGCATATGTCGCTGAGAAAGAAGGACTGATTTTCATCGTCGCGGACGGGATTGAAGGGAAACGATACGTAAAAAAACAGGCGTTAAAGTTTGCTCCGTCTCTCGTTTTCAGTCCGGACGGTACGAATCTGGCGTATTCGTATGAGGAACCGGTCAATGTCACGACTGGGACGAATCCGGGCTACGTGGTGGTGAACGATGAACCGGAAGAAGTTACGAACGGTACCATAGGCAGCCTCCAGTTCAGCCCGGATGGAAAAAGGCTGGCGTATGTTGAATTCCGGATGTTAACCGCCGAAAAAATGCCGTACCTGATCGTGATAAACGGAGAGAAAGGTAAAAAATACGACTTCATTTCGGATTTTGTCTTCAGCCCTGACAGCCGGCACTATGCCTTCCAGGTGAAAACGCCGGCAAACGAGCTATTCGTCGTTGCTGACGGCATAGAAGGAAACCGGTACGAGTGTATCGATGCGACAGGCATGGAGAAACCGGACGAGTACGGAATCGCTGCCGTAGTGTTCGAATCGGCTAACCGCTTCAGCTACCTGGCGAGAAAAGGATTGAAGATTTATCGGATAACCGAAGAACTTACGGATTAACCGGATATCAGAAAATCTCCACTTTGTTTCAATCCTCTACTTCGTCCTCTCTTTGAACCAGTGCCCGGGACAATACGGCTGGAGCAGGTTCGCCGGTATCAGCCAATCACCTGCGCCGACCAGCAGCGCTCCGCCTTTTGTTACAGTATGAAAACACAGTCTGGCTATGTATTGAACTTTTGTTACAATCTTGATACAATTACGGGTGCAATAAGACAGGAGGTGCATCGATGTCGAAGAAAGAGGAATTCTATGAGAGCCTGTATCAGGCGGCGTCCGTCCTGAACTCGTCCCTGTCTCCCGAAGCCGTGCTTTCTTCTCTTGTTGAGAGCGTGGCAAAAGCGACCGGAACAAAAGCTTGCTCGTTGATGCTTCTTACTCCGGACAGGAAGGTACTACTCCATACTGTTGCTCACGGGTTAAGCGGCTGGTATCTAAGAAAGGGGCCGATAAGAGCCGACAAGAGTATCTCTGCAGCATTGGAAGGTAAGCCCGTGACCGTTCTGAATGTCATCGGAGATGAGCGGGTGTTGTACCAGGAACAAGCCAGAAGAGAAGGCATTGCATCTATCCTCTCCGTTCCTGTGAGGCTCAGAGGGGAAGTTGTCGGGGTGGTGAGGGTATATACGTCAAAACCCTACCAGTTCACCGATGACGAGATATATTTCGTGGAAGCGGTTGCCAACCTCGGCGCCATAGCTCTGGAAAACGCCAGGCTTTACAAGGCTGTTCAGAAAGATTATGACGTTTTCCGGCGTGACATGCTTCACTGGCGTGCCGAACTCGGCGATGAGTGGATGATGGAGCCGACGGTTATGCCTGTCGAAGAACCGGAAGCTGTTGCTATACCCCCCGGAGGATAAAGCGGGCATAGCAAAAGTAAGAGTGTAAATTTCCAGTGGCGGCCTTAAATCTTACCGGGAGCTTTGAGTCCCCGGTAAGATTTGAGGTGTTCCGAGTACAAACCTTGCAGGGACAGCACGAAATTTCACTATCGCAGCAGTAACTGTTCTGCATGGCCGCGTTTCTATATCCTTTTATTCCTTTTCTTTTTTATCCCGGCTTTACCGCCGAAACTTTCACGCTGACCGCCGAATCAGCCAGTACGACGAACGATTGCTCGTCCGTTTCACTTTCGGCGCTTTCGCATGAACACCCGCAGGCGCATGATTCGGCTTCATCCGTTACCGCTGTTTCTTCACCCGAACATCCACAATCGTCACCGCACCCGCAGCCGCAGGAAGCATACTCGACCAGCACCGCTGTTTCACTGATAATGGTTACCTCTTTGAAACCAGCCTTTTTCAGGAAGCCGAGGTACTCTTCCTTCGGAGCCGCCCCGGCAATGCAGCTTACGTACGCCTCGACCGACTCCTTAACTTCTTCCGGCAGTTGCTTCAGCAGGACGATATCCGAAACCATCAGCCGCCCGCCCGGCTTGAGAACGCGAAAAGCCTCATGGAATACCCGCTGTTTATCCGGTGAAAGATTAATCACGCAGTTCGATATAATAACATCGACCGATGAATCGGCCACCGGCAGGTTCTCAATCTCTCCCATCCTGAACTCGACATTCTTATACCCACCTTTTTCGGCGTTGCTCCGCGCCAGCGCCAGCATTTCGGGAGTCATATCGACGCCGATGACTTTCCCTTTTTCACCAACCCGGTTCGCCGCCAGGAAACAGTCGAATCCGCCGCCCGAACCGAGGTCAAGCACCGTTTCCCCATCTTTCAGGGACGCAATCGCTACCGGATTTCCGCAGCCCAGGCCGAGATTGGCTCCGTCCGGTACCGCATTCATCTCATCATCGGAATACCCGACGAATTTGCTCATCGCCTGCGCATCGCTGCTGCCGCAACTGCATGAATTCCCGCTGCAGCAGGAACTATTCTGCACCGCTATCTGCGCATACCCTTCTCTTACTGTCTTTCTAATGTCCTTTTCCATTATGTACCCTTTCACGTTTTCGTTATTTTGTTTTTATTGTAAACCAGTGCCGGGTCCGATTGGCAATCGACACCAGCGTGAGCATGACCGGCACTTCGACGAGGACGCCGACAACCGTCGCCAGGGCAGCCGCGGAGGTCAAACCAAAGACCGATATCGCTACCGCAACCGCCAACTCGAAGAAGTTGCTGGCGCCAATCATTCCGGCCGGAGCCGCGATATCATGGCTCAGCTTCCAGGCTTTCGACCACCCGTAAGCAATGAAGAAAATGATGAAGGTCTGAATCGTCAGCGGTACCGCTATCAGCAGGATATGAAGCGGATTTTCGATGATGACATTGCCCTGGAATGAGAATATTATGACAAGTGTCAGGAGCAGCCCGATAATAGTGATATTCCCGAACTTCGGGATATAGACGTTTTCAAAATAATCACGACTCTTGTTACGGGTGATGAATACACGGCTCAGCCACCCGGCTGCCAGAGGTATGACAACAAAGAGCACCACTGAAAGGAAGAGCGTCATCCATGGTACGGTGATATCGCTGACACCGAGAAGAAAGACGACAATCGGCACGAAAGCGACGAGGAGAATAAGGTCATTCGTCGCCACCTGTACCAGCGTATAGGCTGGGTTACCTTTTGTCAGGTGACTCCAGACGAAAACCATTGCCGTACAGGGGGCGGCTCCCAGCAGCACTGCTCCGGCGAGGTACTGGTTCGCCAGGTCGTCCGGTATCAGCGACTTGAAAATCACGAAGAAGAAGAACGAGGCGATGCCGAACATGGTAAAGGGTTTAATCAGCCAGTTGACCACCCAGGTGACGACGAGCCCTTTTGGATTTTTACCGACATTCAGGATGCTGGCAAAGTCAACTTTCAGCATCATCGGGTAAATCATCAGCCAGATGAGAATCGCCACCGGTATCGAAACGCTGGCGTATTCGAATTTGCCGAGGAATTCGGGAATCGCCGGCAGGAACCGGCCGATAAGCACCCCGGCTGCCATGCACAACAGCACCCAGACGGTCAGGTACTTCTCGAAAAAACTGATGCCGCTTTTTTTTGTCACCTTTAATCCTCCACTCTGCCGTTTACAACAGGTTCGTCAGTATCAGCCAGACACCGACGCCGATAAGGAGTATTCCCCCGACCTTTTTCGAGTACGATGAAAAATCGGCGACCCCTTTCGAGGCCAGTACCTTCTGGGCAAACCCGACCGATATACCGGCGCCGAGTACCAGCACCCAGTATCCCAATGCGTAGGCGAGGAGCAGCCCGCCGCTGAATACGATATTCTGCTGCGCCGCCGCGAATGTCAGTATCACCGCCAGCACCGGCGTGGCGCAAGGAGAGGCGATGATGCCGAAAAAAAGCCCCATCAGGAACGCCCCGAGCAGGGCTTTCCGCTTCGGCATGAACTTTTGAGAGAGGCCGATATTGATGTTGAGTTTTTCCGAAAAGAACAGGTACACCCCCAGCAGTATCGCCACCGCCGGCATGATGTAGTACCAGACGATGCCGACATCGCCGAACAGCCTCCCGAGCGCTCCGGCGATGACACCGAGGACGGTGAAGGTAATCGTCAGCCCCAGCACGAACACGAGCGAGTACTGAATGGCCTTTTTGTTCGAACCTTCCGAATACGCCCCGACGTAGCCCATGATGAGCGGTATCATCGCCAGCACACAGGGGCTGGCGCTCGAGATTATCCCGCCGAGAAATGCCCCGGGAAACGCCAGCCAGCTCTGTTCCCCAATAAATCCGCTAATGCTTTCTATCAAACCTTCCATCGTTTCAGCCTCAAATCACCCTTCCTCACTCGATACCCGCCTCTTTAAACCAGTCAATAATATTCTCTTTCGGGAAATACCCGGTATGGCGGTTCGCTTCTCTCCCGTAACCATCGAACAGTATCAGAGTGGGAATGGCAAGAATGCGGTACTGACCGCTCAGTTCCCGGTTTTTATATATGTCGACATAGACAATGTTCACTCGGTCTTTATACTCGGTAACCAGTTCCGCCAGAATCGGCCTCATCTGCCGGCAGGGGGCGCAGGTATCCGCCCCGAACTGGACGAAGGTTATTTTCCCGTTCGAGAGAGCTTCGCTGAGGGTCATCATCGGCAGGCTCGTTGCCGGGTCGCCTTTCCGGGCGGTGATTTCAACGAGTTCGATATCGAAGGTAAGGTCATGCCCGGCAAGAGGATGATTGCCGTCGACGGTAATAGTATCTTCGGCAACGGCGGTTACCGTGAATATCATGACGCTGCCATCAGACTGAACCGCCTGCAATTGCATGCCGACTTCCGCTTCGATATCCTCCGGTAACTCCTCTTTCCCGACGTCCATCACCAGTTCATCATAGTACGGCCCATAGGCATCCGCCGCCGGAACGGTAAAGGTCTTTTTCTCGCCGGCTTTCATATCGAGCAGCTCCCGCTCGAAACCGGGAATAAGCTGGTTCTGCCCCAGCGTAACCTCGAGCGGCTCGCCCTCCGGGGAAGAATCCGCCACCTCGCCGTTCTCCAGCCTGACCGTGTAGTGTACCCGCACTGTATCGCCGGAACCGACCGTTTTCGGCCCGCAGCCGGTTACCCCGGTCAGTATTGCCGAACCGACAAGCGTGATAACAAGCAGCCTTACTATTCTCCTCATCGCCATCTATCTCCCCTGAACCGGCTTGCTTCCCTGCCCACCGTCCCTGACTTCAAAATCCCTGTTTTTCAGAATCGCCTCCATCAGGTAACCGATGCCGATGAAGAGCGGTATCGAAACGAGCGTCCGGGCGAGGGTAAACTGAATGCCGAGGTAGCCAATCTCGATACCCAGCATCGGCAGTTTCATCGAGGTGAACGCCCCGAGGTATATGAAAATATTCCTGACACCGGCGCCTTTCCGGTACAGCATGAAGGCCACCGGGAAAGCCCCGTAGAGCGGTCCCGCCTGGAGCATCGCCAGTAGTACCATGATAGCGATACCCTTCAGTCCCGATTCCCGTCCGATATGCGCCTGGATTTTTTCCTTCGGTACCCAGACATCGAAAAGCCCGACAATGATGAACAGGAACGGAATGAAGAGAATCATCTCGATAAACGACTGGCCGAAGCTGGTAAATACATCTTTCCCCGGCTCGAATCCTATGATAAACGACACCGCCGTCAGCGCCAGGTA
>CAYXEG010000051.1:0-17374 GCA_964463875.1 uncultured Dehalococcoidales bacterium | reverse complement strand
AAAGCCTCGAGGCAATAAAACCGGATATCTTCGCCAACGGCGGCGACCGCAAGGCAGCGAACGAGATTCGGGAAGCCGAAGTGTGTAAACGCTGCGGCATCGAACTGGTCTTCAATGTCGGCGGCGGCAAGATTCAGTCCAGCTCGTGGCTGACCGCGAAAAGAAACGAACGGAAATCACCATGAAAAATCAGCTCAAAGAAAAACTGAGCCGGGGTGAGGACGTCATCGGCACCTTCGTCACCCTCCCTCACCCGGACATCACCGAAATGCTCTCGAGGGCCGGCTTCGACTGGCTCCTGATTGACGGCGAGCACGCCGTTACCGGACTGGAAACCATGACCACCATGCTCCAGGCGATGAACGGCACGAATTGTACCCCGATTGTCCGCCCGCAGTGGAATGACATGGTGATGATTAAACGGATTCTCGACCTCGGAGCGCACGGTGTCCTCGTCCCCTGGGTCAATAACCGGGAACAGGCCGAATACGCCGTCAGTGCCTGCAAGTATCCGCCCCTCGGACTGCGGGGCTACGGGCCGAGGCGGGCGAAAATGCTCGACCCCGATTACCTGGCGACCGCCAACGACGAACTCATGGTCATCGTCCAGATTGAGACGAGAGAAGCGGTACGGAATGTCGATGAGATTCTGGCGGTCGATGGTATAGACGCCTGCTACATCGGGCCGTTCGACCTTTCCCTCAGTTACGGGCATGTCCAGCCGAAATGGGATGATGCCGAGTACCTGGCTGCCTTCGATACCGTCCTCGAAGCCGCCCGGCGAGCCGGTAAACCAGCCGGGATGTTCGCCACTTCTGATACAATCGGCTGGGCGAAAGAAAAGGGATTTATCCTTAACACCATTGACGATTCGGATGCCTTCCTCCTGAAAGGCGCCGCCCTGGCACTCGCAAAATTCCGCAACCGCTAGTCTTGAAGGCGACAATCATCACATACCGCCAAGCCGGTTTTTTCTATAATGAATGAAATACGGCAAGGAGTGGTGATGTGGTGCAGATAACCAATTCGGCAAGAGACAGAATCAAAGAAATCATCGAAAACGAAAATGAAAAACATCTCAGGTTGTATATCCAGAGCATCGGCTGAGGCGGCCCCAAGGTGGGAATGGCTCTGGATGAGCCTGAAGAAGGTGAAACCTCGATTACCATTAACGGTATCGATGTGCTCGTTTCCGACCCGGTGAAGGAACTCGTCGAAGACACCGTCATCGATTATGTGTGGGAACATAACAACGAAGGGTTCGTCATGACAGGAAAAGAAGGCTGCGGAGACTGCAACTGCTAAAGTAAAATAATTCGGCAAAAAGGAGCTTGAAACCAAGCTCCTTTTTTATTGCCCGGTTTTGAAGGTAACAACGTTTTTCCCGGTGGCCTGATATGCGGGCGGATTTTCCACAATTCTCTGTAACCTGTATCAACTTTATGCTTCTGTTTTCTTCGTAACCAATTCGTATTTTTTTTGAAACATGTATTGACATATACTACTTTATTATCTAATAATGAACTTATTTCAATTCATACATAACAGTGAGAGAATGATATGAAGTACCTTTTTTCAGGTCTCCTGGTTTTACTGCTCCTTGCCGGCGGCGCCGGCGCCTGGTTCATCATGAATCTGACCGAAGAACTCGAAGAAGTAAAAACCGGTATTCTGGGTTCTATCGATAACACGGACATCGCACTCCATGTCGTTATCGCCAACAGAAATGAAGCCATTTACAGCTCTATCAATGAAACAAGTACGAAAATAGACGAGGAATCAAAATTAAACACCACAAAACTCGATAGCATCGTTAGCAAAATGAATTATACCAACAACCAGATTGATGCACTGACGACGAGGCATACCGCAATTGAAAATACACTCGAAACTACCATTTTTAAAACGCAGGAAATATACGAACAGGTGCATGAGTCCGTTGTCATGATTTCCGATGGTGACGACATGAATGGTTCAGGATTCATATCGTCATATTCCTCCGTCACAGGCACAATCGAGAAAATAATCATTACCGCCTATCATGTCGTGGAAGACCTCGATGATATTTATGTTTCGTTGTACGACGGAAGAGCCTGGAAAGCTGAAATCAGAGCTTTTTCAAGCGAATGCGATACCGCAATCCTCAACCTTATCGCTACCGAAAACAACCCCTTGCCTGAGATGTCATCATTGCCGGCGGTCAGCCTTGCCGATTCGGGAAAAGTCAGGACCGGCGACCAGTTAATTGTCATCGGCAGTCCTTTCGATGAAGGGCTGAAAGGTTCGGCGACGATGGGTATCGTCAGTCATGTTACGAGGAGCATCACAATCGATGAGAAACTCGTCGCCAACCTGATTCAACTTGACGCTGCCGCAAATTACGGAAATTCCGGCGGGCCGGTGTTCGATATCAACGGCGAGGTTATCGGAGTTGTTATCGCTCGAATCAATCCTGAGATAGCCGACGGCATCAACTGGGCAGTAGCTTCTAATCAAATACGGAAAGTCCTCGAGGCTGTCCCGGCAGAAGCCTCAAGTCCATATGAATACCCGTATCCCTGGACAGGCATCACTATCGAAGATATAAAACCAAGTGATATTTCAGGAAACGAGAATGATGTCTTTATCGGAGCAAAAGTCACGAAAGTTGAAGAGCCTGCAATATCAAGGGGTATCAATCTCGGAGATATCATTACCGGGTTAGACAGCCACCCGGTAACAAACGCTGACGAGTTTTACTCTGTCCTTGCCGAGTTCTATTCTCCCGGCGATACTGTTGTTATCCGAATACCACGTTCCGGAACGGTATCAACAATCTCATTAATCTCATTGACTCTCGTTGAAAAGGAGTAATGCTCTATAGCTGAAGGACTTCGCCAATGAAAATACTTGTATCGATAACGGCGGCATTACTGATTGCAGTCAGCGGAGGCAGCGGTTTCTGTATCTGGAACCTGGACCGGCAGATTGACGATTCCATGAACCGGTTGCAGGACTCCGTTCAGGAAATGATAGAGAACCTGAACGATACCATCGACACCGACGAAGAACTGATATTCACCGACATCGACGAGATTCATCACACCCTCGCTGACTACTCTCTGTCACTCCATGAAGAAATAACAGAAACAGAAACGAAGATTGCAGGCTGCGCTCAGCGAACCGCTGACCTCAAGGTAAAAACGACGGCTACAGAAGAATATATCGAAAGTCACCTCGTAGAGGCTCAATCGATATATGAAAAAGCCAGGGAAGCAACCGTTCGGATAGCATGGAGAGGTTACCATATCGGTTCGGGGTTTATCGTTTCCTTTCCAACAAGGTATGGCTCATATGAAGAATATGTTATTACATCTTACGATGTGGCTGAAATTCCAATTTATGTTCAAATACTCGATGATATGTTTTATCCAACATTCAGAATTACTTTAAATGACGGTAGGGTTTACCGGGTAACTTTGTATGCCTGTAGCAAAGAAATGAATATTGCATTATTAAAATTTGTTCCTTTTAAGTCTACTGAGCCTTACAGTATCAGGGACTTCAGGCCTTTACCGTCATTGACTTTAGCGGATTCATCCGACATCAGTGTCGCTGACCCGGTTTTCGTTATCGGCAGCCCTGATGATGAAGAAACATACCGGCTGGGGTTAAAGGATTCTCTTACCGCCGGCATTATCAGCCAGACAGGCAGAATAAGCAATCTCATTCAGTTTGATACCGCAGTAAATATCGGTGAATCCGGCAGTCCCTTACTTAATAAAAATGCTGATGTTATCGGGATTTTTCTCTACCGCGTCAACCCCTTATTTGGCGAAGGCGTCAGCTTCGCCGCCCCTTCGAACCAGGTTAAAAAAATCGGCGCCTTATTAACAGGAAATTCCGCTATTATGATGTTAAGGGAGCCAGTTTATATTTATGATTATCCGGATACCGGCATTACCGTTGCGGATTTACTGCCGAAAGATATCGTGGCGAACGGCAATACCATTCACTCCGGGGTAAAGGTTACCGAACTTTCGACAACCGCTGACATAAGGAAAGGTGATATTATTACCGGTATTGATGATTACCCGGTACAGACGAGTGATGATTTCTATTCCTGCATCGTCGAACACTACTCTACCGGTGACGAAATCACCCTCAGAATCATCCGCGATGGAAATGAAATTTTTTCGCCGTTAATCCTTGATTGAGATATATGATTATGTCAATAATCCGTTACTCCGGCTGGACCACCGGTAAACCAGTACTTATCCACTCGGTTATCCCGTAGACCAGGTGGTAGATGGTTTGAAAGCCCATTTCCTGCATCATGGTTACGGCGCCGTAGCTGCGGTTCCCCGTCCGGCAATAGACAAGGTAAATGTCATCTCTATCAAGTTTCCCGATTTCTTCACTGAAGGAAAGCCTGCCGACATTAATGTTCACCGCCCCTTCGATATGCCCGGCAGCATACTCCTCTTCCGTTCTGACATCGATAATCATGAAGTCAGGATTTTCACGGTTTTCCTGAATAAGCTGAAACGCTTCCTGAGACAGAAGATTTACCACCTCAGGATATGGCGAAACAGGAGACGGTACTTCATACTGACTGCCTGTTTCAACACTTTCATCGACGACCCCGGAAATCGGTTGTTCGGACGTTTCATCCGAAACAATACCCGAATCCCTGGTTCCACAAGCCGTAAACGTCACAAGCACAAGAGCCAGGGTCGATACCAGACTCAGCACCATTGAATATCTTATTTTCATACGACAACCTCAGGTACAGGGTACCGTTTTTACCCGGCAACCGGATATGACCGATGTCTCTTTTACCGAAAACGGAAAAGACCTCTGAAATCATCCAGAGGTCTCATAGTGGTTTCATCAGAATTGAGGTTTATTTCCTGTTCAGACTTGAAGCCCCGGAGGTTCGGATATCACCCATAACCGGCGTTCCTGTCCAGGAGAGGTTGGAGGCTCCGGAAATATCAGCGTTCAGTTTCCCGTTAAGGTTTACCGTGCCGTTGCTGGCGCCTGAGATTTTGACATCGGCATTCCGGACAGCATACCGTTTCAATTCTGCTTTCGATGCCCCGCTCAGTTCCAGTTTGAGGTCGGCACCCTCACCTTTCAATTCAATGGTACTCGCGCCCGATGCATCGAATCCGGATGTCCCTTTCGCTACGATATCTCCTGTTACCGTCGAAGCTCCGGATATATCCATATCAACATCGGCCGCCTGACATTCGGCCATTTCCAGATGGCTGGCTCCTGTCAGTTTTATCGAAAGATTGTCGTCTGCTTTAAAGCCTGAAATTTTTCCTGTAGTAGCTCCCGATATTTCAAGTCCCTTCAGTAAAGGCATAGTAATACCGGCGTTCGGCCTGCCGTGAAACGGAGCGAACCAGTCGATTCCCTGCCGCCGGATTATCAGGGTATCACCTTTCACTTCAACCCTGAAATGAGTGAAATCCGCCCCCGTCACCTGCACGTCATACCCGTCTTTTCTTACTATGTCGAACTCAAACGCCCCGCTTATCTCTACTTTATTAAAGTCGCTCAGAGTAAAATGCTTCGTTGTCATCTCGTCCTCCACACCGGTTTCATTAAATCCAGTATAAAATCGAATCCCCCCGTTAACATCCGGCTATCGGAGGGATTAATTCCTGAACAGGAAGGCAGTCTTCATACCGGTCATTCGACCAGGTGGTGTTTCAAAGCCAGCGCCACCGCTTCGGTACGGCTGGTAACACCAAGCTTTGACAGAATATTGCTGACATGGAACTTGACCGTCGACTGGCTGACAACGAGGCGTCCGGCAATCTCAAGGTTCTGCAAGCCTTCCACCATCAATGCCAGTATCTCTTTTTCACGTTCCGTCAGGTCGTAACTCACCGGTTTCGGTTCTTTGATTCCCTGTACCAGTACCTGAGTCGCTTCCGGAGAAAGCCGGGACTGCCCGTTGACGGCATCCCGAATGGTCGTGACCAGTTCTTCGGCGGTGACCGTCTTCAAAAGGTAACTTATAGCCCCGGCCTTCAATGCCCCTTCGACGAGGTCCTTTTCTTTGAAACTCGTCAGGGCAATGACATTGATATTCTGCCACCGCTCACGGATTATGCCAGTGGCTTTCACCCCGTCCATGACCGGCATCATCAGGTCCATCAGGACAACATCCGGCTGAAGCTCCTGGCACTTCCTGACCGCTTCTTCGCCGTTGCCGGCTTCGCCAACGAGGGTCAAATCGTCATTCACCATCAGGACTGCTCCCAGCCCGCTGCGGACAACCACATGGTCGTCAACCAGTAATACCCGGATTTTTTGTCTCGGTTCCATTATTCTGTCTCCCGGTGAAATTGTTCAGACGGACGATTACCTGTGTCCCCGAACCAGGGGTGCTTTTCACGCTGAATTCAGCGTTGACGCCTTCTGCCCGGTCCCGCATGATGTTCAATCCCAGGCTTTCCGGCTGGACGGCGCTTTGCTCGAACCCCCGCCCGTTATCAATGATGGTTAGTTCAATCGAACCGGGTTCACAAATCAAACTTATCGTGATTTTCCCGGCCCCGGCATGTTTGACGACATTATTCAGCGCTTCCTGGGTAATCCGGTAGAAGGCTACTTTTATTTCGGCAGATACATCGCATTGTCCCGTGACGATTACCTCGACCGGAATTCTCGTCCGGCCGGTTATCGATTCGGCGAGCTGGTGGAGAAGATACCCTAATTCTGCATCGGCCAGCGCCGACGGCCTGAGTTCAAACAGGAGTGTCCGCATCTCCGCCAGCGCTCCCCGGGTCAGCAGCCGGACTTCTTCGAGCCGGCGCCGCCCCTCCTCGATATTCTTTTCCCACAACTGCGGCAGCACTTCGGCAATAATGCTGGCGGAAAAAAGCGTCTGGCTGACGGCATCGTGCAGGTCTCTGGCCAGCCGGGTACGTTCGGCAGCAGCCGCACTCTCCCTCGACTGCGCGGCCAGTAATTCGGCCGTCATGGTCTGCTCCGTTCTATCGATTCCGATACTCAGTATCTTACTGAGCTTTCCCCTGTCATCGTATATTTCCTTATTCGTCCAGGCTATCCAGACCCTCTCGCCATTGCTCCGCATGTTTTCGTTTTCGCTGTTGTAATAGAGTTCAGGGTTTTTCACGAGATCGGCCATGATTAATTTAAGGTCGACACCCTTTGAATCGAACTCCGGCACAATCGTTCCGACAATGTTCTGTCCCAGAATTTCTTCTTCTCTGTACCCGAAAAACTCAAGAGCGAACCGGTTGAAAAAGGTAATTTTGCCCTCAAGGTCGAATTCGAGGATTATGGTATTGGCGCTTTCAACAAGGTCTCGATACTTCACCTCGCTCCGGCGAAGCTTTTCCTCGATTTCTTTACGCTGGGTTATTTCTTTCTGTAAAGCGGCGGTGCGCCGTTCAACCCGGGCTTCCAGTTCATCGTTCGCCCGCTGGAGCGCAATCTGGGCATTTTTTCGAAGGGTAATATCCCGGGCAATACTGAGAAACGCCGGCTGATTTCGATATTGAATAATACGGCAGCTTACTTCTGCGGGTATCTCCCGCCCGTCCCTGGCACGGTGGACCGTTTCCAGCACCAACTGGCCGCTGGAGCGGAGTTCCCGGATGCGTTTTTCCACCATCACCGCATATTCAGGCGTATCGATATCGGTCAACCGCATTTTCAGCAATTCTTCCCGGCTGTATCCCAGCCGGTCGCAGGCAACCGAGTTGATATCGAGAAACGTGCCGTCGAAGGCGTTAATAAAAATGGCATCGTTCGCCAGTTCGAACAATGACCGGTACGTGTCCTCGGTACCGGTCATCTCATATTCCGATGTCTTTTTCTTTTTATTCATCCTCAGGTATACCCGGCTGCATTATATTCTCTTCTTACCTGTTCAATCAAATGACTTTTTCAAATGCAGCTTTTTTTGCACCGACCGGGACAGCAAATGTGGCTGGCTTCGACGCCGTTTTGCCCTTTACTTTAATCGCCTTCATCGTTTCCCGGGCGAATACTCTGGCCTTTTCGATTCGGGAAGCATCCGGCTGGCCGAAACTGCTGTCTTCTTTGGCCCACTTTCTCAGGTTTGCTACCGGCAAAACAGACATGATTCTCTTCGTCGTTTTATCGAGAACACCCTGACAATCGAACATACCGACGATATTTGCGGCACCGGCCGCCGTTCTGAATTTTTCAAGCATGGGAGGAAGGTCAGGAGCGTTTTCAGGAGCCGCGTGGGTAATAAATAGAACAATGTTGCTTCCGGTCGTGCAGTATTTACCCAGCATTTTCTTTTCTTTCCCGTCCGGCCCCATCTGGTGAATCGGTAAACCGAAGAAGACAACATCATAACCTTCGAAACTTGAAACTTCATTAATCGGGGTGATTTCTTTCCGGTCTCTGATTTCGTCGTACATCGCTTCGGCGACTTTTTTCGTATTTCCTGTCTTCGAATAGTATGTTACCAGTACCTTCATTTATGTTCCTCCTGCTAAATATTCTATGGTCACTATTGTAGAAAGATTTTCATACCGTTACTTCATTCACAGGGAGAGAATTATTCCTGTATTTATTGGCAGACCGGCACCTGGTCATTCGGATAGGTAAGAACAGGTCATGCCAGTTCGAGACATTTTGTCGCGACTCTTTTTGCCATCGCGATGATAGTCAGTATCGGAGGGTTGCCGAGCGAACGGGGAAAGAACGAAGCGTCAGCCATATAACAATTCCGGGGTAACCGTTCGTGATGGAAACTGACGGCTTCTCTTTCCGTCAGCGGGAGCATGCCGCCGGGGTGGCCGGCATTGAGCGTCCCCATAAAAACCGCATCATCACGGGCTCCCAGCCGCTTCAGAATCTGCCGGCATATCTCAGTCCCGTGTTTCAACTGTTTCAGGTCTGTTTCCGTCAACGATTTATTCACGTGCCGGTTCCTGATACTGCCGGAATTCGTGTCCGAGAGCTTAATCATCAGGCTGTAGATATCCCGGGAAGGGTATATCCAACCCCGATTAAAGAAAAAACTGAGAAAATCAAAATACGGTGAAATGATATAGTGCTCCTGCTGAACGATAAACGGCATGGGAATTTCGCTGTTCTGCCGGCAGCCCTCGATTTTCGCCGCTACGCAGAGTACCGGGTCAACAAATAACTGTTCTTCACACTCAATTCCCGATTTCTGTAAAATCACCGGCGTGCCAAGTCCTCCGGCAGCCAGAACCACCAGGTCGGCAGGATGGAACCGACGTTTCATTCCCTGCCGGGCAACCACGCCGGTCGCTTTTCCCCGTTCGATAACGACTTTTTCAACCCGGTTGCCGGAGATTAACTGAGCGCCGTTTCTCACTGCCCGGTTCAGATACCGCCGGCTGTCCCATTTAGCTCCCCGGGGGCAGCCGAAGATGCACTTCCCGCAGCCGATACAGCGAGCTGCATCCATCATTTTCGGCGCAACGACCGGCGCCATCTGCATGTCCCGGCATATCTCGAAGGCCTGCTTCGTCGGTTCGTGCCAGGTTTTCCCGTGTTCTTCCGAAACAGGAATCTCACGATAAATCTCTTCGAACTCACTGTCGAGGTTAATCCCGATTTCTTTCAGGTCGTTATCCATGCGCAGGGCATTACTGGTGCTGATAGCCGTCGAGCCTCCGGTACAGACACCTCTCACCAGCACCATGCCATTCCCGGTTTTATCGATAACCATCGGAGGAAAGAAAGGTTGAATAAGCCGTTCATCGAACAATACCCCTGTTTTCTTCACTTTTTCGATGAGAGAAAGGCTGGTTCGAAACGGGTGAAACGAATCTCCGGCTTCGATAATCGTGACATCGAACTTCCCTTGCAGTTCTTTCGCCGCAGCGGCGCCGCCTGCTCCGCTTCCGACAACAATCGCTTTTTTCACTTTTCCGACCCTCCGTTCCGCAGGCACGCCTGACAACTCGAACAACCTTCGGTTATCCGCCGGCTGAACTCAAGTTTCAACCCTCCCGACAAACCGGCAATCAGGCCTTCATCGAGTCCCGCAATAACCCGGCAGGTTGAGGCGGTATAGTATCCGCTGAAAAAACAATGCGGAATTTCGATACACCCTGCGGCGTCTCCGTAAAAGTCGATTTTTAACGCTTTATAGACAACCCGGCAGGCCTGCATGACATCGGTAACCGATTGTATATCAAGTTGTCTCCGGATACTGCTTCCGATTCGGAAGGCAGCTGCATAAAGCTTGTTTCTCACTTCATCTTCCCTGCCCTGTATAATAGATTCTTCCGCTTTCTCCTTCGTAAAAAGGGCATACCGGGTCAGAAGCCGGTCGCAGGAAAGCCCGGACCAATCAGGTAGTGGACATTGAAATGCTTCAGCCGTCGCTTTATAAAGTTCGATAAGTCTTTTTCTGCGAACCGGTTGGGGCAGCCAGATGCGGGATACCGTCAACAGGAAACTCATTGCGCCGTTTTCCTTTGCCGGACGAGTATCAGAACGAATAAACCGATAGCTCCGTCGATACAGCAGTTCACCAGGAATATCAGGTACCGGTCGACGGACAGGAAGAAGGCCAGTGAAAGAACCGATGATGCCAGCTTGGCATTGGCGAGGAGAATCGGAAAAGCGCGATTTTCCGGATACCTGAACATGAAAACCGCCAGCACCGTTACCAGATACATGTAACCGACCGCCAGGATAAGGAAAAAGCTGAAACCGCTCATCGGCATTGCCGCCATGCCCAACGAAGAGGAAAGAGTGTTGAAAAAACCGAATACCCCGTCCGGAACGAAGAGAAACAGCCCGCCAACAATCGCGAATACGGCTGCCATGGACAAACTCGCCAGTTTATACAGACTCATGACATCTCTCCCGGACTTTCGTCAGCATTGCGTATATCAAGTGAAAATGCGTACTTCTTACCTGGCTCCCGCCGCAGTCGGTTTTTTTCCATGTCCGTAATGAATCTCGGAAAAACGGGCCGGCGGACCGAATGTAACCTCTTCCAGCATGGCGGTAGAGGTAGCTTTATCAAGTACCCCGGTGGTGTCAGTATATTTCTCAAGGAGCCGGAAATTCCGGTTGATAAAGCATCTGCTGTCCGATGGGAAACATTTTTTCATACCGGTGAAGATATCGGAAATCGGCTCATTCCGGACATTACCGAATTTCATCGGTGTGAAAACGCAGGGGCTGACATCGCCGAAAGCATCGATATAGACCATCTTGTGTCCGGCATTGCAGCCGAAACATTCTTTACCTTCGAAATGTCCCAGGTAATTAACGGTTATTTCCCCTTTACGGTTATACTTATCCTGAAGCTGCACCAGTGCCTGACGGTCTTCTTCGGTAATAACCTGATTTTCATCCCAGAGCGACCTGACCGCCGGTTTCACCTCACTCAACCAGGCTTCATCGACACCCAGATCGATTAGGAACCGGATAAAACGCTCGGCCTGTCCAGTTACTATCATCTCCCGTGACAGTACCGCTGAAACGCCTGTGTCCATACCCAGGCTCTTAAAAATTTCTATACCTTTTACCGCTTCCTGAAAAGCTCCCGGATAATTTCTTCCCGTATCGTGAATTTCCGGATTCCAGTGGTCGAGACTGATACTGACCGAGAAAAGCCCGGCATCCCTGAGGCCGGAGGCCTTTTCTCTTGTCAGGGTACATCCGGTGGTAAAGAGCTTGACGGCAACGTCAGAGGAAACGCTTTCGATAATCTTCGCCAGGTCTTTCTGCACCAGTGGCTCACCGCCGGTCAGCCCCAGCCAGACGACACCCATCTGCCGTAACTCGCGGGCAATCCTGATAATCGTTTCCGTATCCATTACGTTGCCCTGACGGTGTTTGTTGTAGCAGCAGGGGCAATTCTGAGGACAGGCGTTCGTCACCGCAATCTGAGCATGAGACGGACCCGGTACATTTTGAAGGAGATGTTCATCGATAAAACGTTTATACGCCCGGTGGTTCAGCGGGGGAAGGTGAGAATGAATAATGGAGAGGTTATCAACATGACGAATACGGAACTTGTTCATGTAACCGGAGAGGAAATTAAGGCTCGACGGCTTCACTGTAAGGATTTCCGGGTTCGAGATAATCGATTTTGCCAGCGGAACGACATTCGGTATTCTTACTTTATTTTCCATGTCTTCTCCAATCATTGCAGCGATACTCATATCATGACTGATGAAAACATTGTACCCCCGCCGCAGGAACGGTACTTCATGAAGACGAACAGGTTTTACCTGGCCGAAAGGGGAGGAAACAGCCGGTAACGAACCAAAATATCGTAGTACCTCTTTCTCAGGCTTTACGAGACAGGGTTCGATTTCATCGAAAGCGAGATTCTCCGGCGAGCGGTATCGACCGTCAGCACCGTTACCATCACCTTCTGGTTGACGCTGACGATATCCGCCGGATTCTTCACGAACTTGTCGGCCATCTCACTGATATGCACCAGCCCGTCCTGGTGGACGCCGATATCGACGAAAGCCCCGAAGTTCGTTACATTGGTAACGATTCCCGGCAGTTTCATCCCCGGCTCCAGTTTATCAATCGTGGTGATATCAGAGGCAAATGCCACCGTCTCGAACTCCCGGCGCGGGTCGCGCCCCGGCCTGGCCAGTTCATCCATGATATCCCGCAGCGTCGGCAACCCGTAATCATCACCGATGTATTGTTCGAGTTCGATACGCTTGCGCAAATTCTCGTTCCGCATCAGGTCTTCAATCCCGCAACCAAGGTCGTTCGCTATCCGGGTAACAACCGAATACCGTTCCGGGTGAACGGCGCTGGCATCGAGCGGATTCTCCGGGTTCTCTATGCGGAGAAATCCCGCCGCCAGTTCGAACGCCTTCGGCCCGAGCCGGGGCACCTTTCTGAGTTCGGTACGGCGGGTAAACGGCCCGTTTTCATTCCGGTAGGCAACGATATTTTTCGCCAGACCCGGCCCGAGGCCGGAGACATAGGAAAGCAACTGCTGGCTGGCAGTGTTAACCTGCACGCCAACCTCGTTGACGCAACTCATCACCGTTTCGTCGAGGTTGCTTTTCAGCTTGCCCTGGTCGACATCGTGCTGGTACTGCCCGACACCAATCGATTTCGGGTCGATTTTCACCAGTTCCGCCAGGGGGTCCATCAGCCGCCGCCCGATTGAGACCGCCCCGCGGACGGTAATATCCTTATCGGGAAATTCCTCCCGGGCAACCGGTGATGCCGAATAAATCGAGGCCCCGCTCTCGTTCACCATCACCACCGGCAGTTTATCCGGCAGTTTCAACCCGCGAACGAATTCCTCGGTTTCCCGGCTGGCAGTGCCGTTGCCGATGGCGACCGCCTCGATGCTGTATTTCTTAATGAGGCCGGTTATCATCTGCCCGGCTTCCTGATTCCGCTTTTCCGACTGGCCGATGTAGATAACGGCATCGGCGAGGAGCTTACCCTGCCGGTCGAGGCAGACCACCTTGCAGCCGGTACGGAAACCGGGGTCGATTGCCAGGACCGACTTCTGTCCGAGCGGGGGTGACATCAGCGTCGTGCGAAGATTCTGGGTAAAAACTTCCAGGGCGACTTCGTCCGCCCGCTCTTTTGCCTGCTGGCGGATATCGGTTTCGATTGACGGCCCCAGCAGCCTCTGGTAACTGTCTTCGACGGCCATGCTGACCTGAGCGGAAGCCTCGCCGTTACCTTTAATGAAGAGCCGATTCAATGTCGCTAACGCTTTATCACGGGGAGGACGTACCGAGATTTTCAGAAATCCTTCGTTCTCTCCCCGGAACATGGCGAGCATCCGGTGGCTGGGTACCTTCGAAACCGGTTCCTGCCACTCGTAGTAGTTGCTGTATTTGATGCCTTCGTCTTCTTTGCCTTTGGCGACCTTCGATTCGATGATACCTTCCTGATAGAAAAGGCTGCGCATTTTCTGCCGTGCCGGTATGTCTTCGCTGACTTTCTCAGCAATGATATCCCGCGCTCCGGAAAGCGCCTCCTCGACCGTTTCGACACCCTTTTCCGGATTCAGGAATGCTGCAGCTTCGGCAACCGGGTCGATTATCTTCTGTTCGAGCAACATCAGCGCCAACGGTTCGAGGCCTTTTTCCCGGGCGATGGTCGCCCTGGTTCGCCGCTTGGGACGGTACGGCAGGTAGATATCTTCGAGGGCGGTCATGGTCGCCGCCGCTTCAACGACATTCTTTAACTCATCGGTAAGTACCCCCTGCTCTTCCAGTGATTCCAGTATCACCTTTCGGCGGGCATCGAGCGCTTCCAGTCGGACCAGTTCGTCCCGGATTTTCCCAATTACCACCTCGTCGAGCGAGCCGGTCCGTTCCTTGCGGTAACGGGCGATGAAGGGTATCGTCGCCCCTTCGTCGAGCAGCGATTTCACCGCTTCCACCTGTCCCGCCGGGACGCCCGTTTGGACGGCAATTATTTGTACATGAGTTTCAATCATGGTTTCTTCTCCGGATGAATAGTCCTGTTCATTGTACTACGAAGTTTCCTTCCCCGATACCGGCTGACGTTCAGTCGCCGATAATTCCGGTAAACACCTGGTTCGAGGTAAGAATCAACGAGGGAGGCAGGCGGTAGCGGGATTTTTCATAGACAAGCAATCCTTCGCCGGCCAGGGCCTCGAGCTTTCTTTTAACAGGTTGAAAAGCGGCCTCACCGAACTTCCGAACCATTGCGTCGGGGTTCAGCCCCTCTTCGAGGAGACGAAGCCGCAGGACTGCTTCCTCGGTGGCTTTTTTGTTTCCGTCGAGTTCCTCGACGTACTCGACCTGCCCGGCGGGGTTTTTCAGGTAAGCGTCAAGGTCGGATTTATTCCTGCTCCGTTTTCCCCTGAGATGCGAAGCCGCCGCCGCCCCGAGACCCAGGTACTCGCCACCCCGCCAGTAATTCAGGTTATGCCGGCACGCGTACCCCGGCCGGGCGAAATTAGATATCTCGTAATGGACAAACCCCAGTTCAACAAGCCTCGCAGCCGCTTCTTCAAACAATTCTGCCTGCTCATCGTCAGACGCAAGGTTATCCGGCGGGTTGTCCGACAGCGGCGTGCCCTCTTCGAGTGAAAGACAGTAGGCCGAAAGGTGCTGAATCTCCAGCCCTGCCAGCCGGTCAATCGACTGTAATAACGATTTTCTTGTTTGACCCGGCAGTCCGATTATCAGGTCGGCGGAAATCGCCGGGAAACCGACCGATTTCGCCAGCCGTATCGCCTCGATTGCCTGTCCGGTAGAATGTATCCGGCCGACGCTTTTCAGTTCGTCATCGTTCAGCGATTGCACGCCGAAAGAAACCCGGTTGATGCCGCTTTCTTTCGCAGCTTCGAGGAATTCCCTGGCGGCTGATTCGGGATTAGCTTCGATAGAAGCCTCAATCAGCCCCGACAAATCAAAGCGGTTTTTCAGGCCGTCGAGCAGTTTTTTCAGCAGTTTACCGCCCATCAGGCTGGGCGTACCACCCCCGATATAGAGAGTATCGAATAGCAGTCCGGGGTATGTTTCGGCTTCGCTTAGAATGGCGTCGATGTAGCTATCGAGCGATTTCTGCCTGCCTGCCAGCGAATAGAAATCGCAGTAACTGCACTTCCGGCGGCAGAAGGGAATGTGGACGTAGAGACCAGGCACCTTACTCCTCCATCTGGAGCATCAGGAGAAAGGCTTCCTGGGGCACCTCGACCGTCCCTACCATTTTCATGTGTTTCTTGCCTTCGGCCTGTTTTTCGAGGAGTTTACGCTTGCGCGTGATATCGCCGCCGTAGCACTTCGCCAGGACGTCTTTCCTGAGCGGAGCGATATCTTCCCGGGCAATCACTTTGCTGCCGATGGCCGCCTGGAGGGGTATCTCGAACAGGTGGCGGGGAATCAGTTTTCTCAGCTTGTGTATCAACACCCGTGCCTTGGTGGTCGCCCGGTCACGCACTGAAATGAACGACAAGGCATCTACCTGATTACCTTTAACCAGGATATCAACTTTCACGAAATCGCCGCCACGGTACGAAGCAGAGTCGTAATCCATGCTGGCGTATCCCCGGCTGACCGTCTTGAGCTTGTCATAGTAGCCGGTAATCATTTCCGCCAGGGGAAATTCGTAAATCAGCAGCGTACGTTTCCTGTCAGGGTGCTCCATGCCCATCAGTTTGGCCCGTTTCGAATCAGAAAGCTCCATGACCGGCCCGACGTATTCGTTCGGGACGATAACCCGCAGCCGGATTATCGGTTCCTCGATGTGGTCGATGCGGGTCGGGTCAGGAAATTTCGACGGGTTGTCAATCATGAGGGTTTCACCGGCGGTGGTAACCACCTTGTAAATGACCGAAGGCATGGTGGCGATGATTTCCTGTCCGTATTCCCGTTTCAGCCGTTCCATGGTAATTTCCATGTGGAGCATGCCCATGAAACCGAGCCGGTAGCCGTTCCCCAGGGCAACCGAGCTTTCTTTCTCGTAGTGAATCGACGAGTCGTTAAGCTGGAACTTTTCCAGGGCGGCTGTCAAACGGACGTAATCGGTAGTCGTCACCGGGTAGATGCCACAGAAGACCATCGGCTGGGAAAGGCGGAAACCAGGTATCGCGGGGGTGGACGGAAAATCGGGTGAAATCAGGGTATCGCCAACATGGATAGCCCCCACCTTTTTGATGGTGGCGGAAATATACCCTACCTCGCCGGAGGAAAGGCTCTCGCAGGGAACGAGCTGGGGAGCGAAATAGCCGACCTCATCGACATCATATACCTGCGAGGTCGATTTTATCATTATCCGGTCGCCCTTCTTCACCGTTCCGGCAAAAATCCGGATGTGGGGAATGACGCCCCGGTAGGAATCGAAAAACGAATCGAAAATCAGGCACTTCAGAGGTTCGTCGGGGTTACCCTTCGGGGGAGGAACCAGGGCAACGATTTCCTCCAGCAGCTCCGGCACGCCCTTGCCGTCCTTGGCGGAAACAAGCAGGGTCGATTCGCCATCCAGTCCGAGCGAATTCTCGAGTTGTTCCCGGCATTCGTCAATCATGGCGTTCGGCAGATCGATTTTGTTGATAACCGGGATAATTTCAAGGCCGGCATCGACCGCCAGGTAAGCGTTGGCGATGGTCTGGGCTTCGACTCCCTGGGAGGCATCCACCAGCAGCACCGCGCCTTCGCAGGCCTTGAGGCTGCGGGAGACCTCGTAATTGAAATCGACATGCCCCGGCGTATCGATAAGGTTCAGGATGTATTTCTCGCCGCTCCGCGAGGTATAGGGAATCCTCACCGACTTCGCCTTGATGGTGATACCGCGTTCGCGCTCCAGGTCCATGCTGTCCAGCACCTGCTGGTTAGCGGTGGTATGGAGTACTTCGGTCAATTCGAGGATGCGGTCAGCGAGGGTCGATTTGCCGTGGTCGATA
>CAYXEG010000050.1:0-17625 GCA_964463875.1 uncultured Dehalococcoidales bacterium | reverse complement strand
TCGACGATGTTTTCGTGCCTGTTGAGGGCTTTACCGATGTCGTACTGCTTGCTTAGCCGGTAGGGGACGCAGCAGCAGGTGCAGCAGTTGCAAATCGCGTAGAATTCGTTCTGACACTTGATGATGGTGTGGAGCAAACCTCGCTTGTGGCAGTCCCGCAGCACCTCTTTGGCTTCTTCTTTGGTGAGTTTCCGGTAGTCCTGGGGGCGCTCGTCGACGAAGGCATGGGTGTGAAAGCCAATCATTATCTCGGCCATGACCGGGTTATCGCAGTTTTTGAACACCTCGCGGCAGGTGCAGGGGCCGAGGTAGAGCTGGGAGGAGATATCGACCACCTGGCAGGCTTCGTCGGTGGTCATGAGCCAGGCGCTTTCCATCCGTTCCCCGAAGCGGTTCGCCACCAGCCGCACCAGCCGGCCGATAAGGGGAATCTTCGTCCACTTCGCGAAGAACATGTAAAAAAGGAGGGCTTTCTCCCGGTAGCGGCTGTACAGTTTTAGCGTGTGGTGCATTGTATTACCTCTGTTTGATTCTGTTCAATATTGTTTAGCTGATACACGAATACTAAAATGAATCAAAGATTTCTAAATCCCTCTCAATCTCCCTTTACAAAAGGGAGAGGCTGCATCGCCTGCCTCACTTCATTCTTCCGAAGAGGGATTTTCAGACAGCCTTGACTACAGGGCAGTTCGGTATCGTCTCAAGGGTATTGTTGAGATAATTCACCAGATTCTAACAGAACCTGTTTCCATTATACCCCAATGACGCGGCGGGTGGTGACTCCATGAATCTATGGAAGCCGGTTTTTCACCCTCACCCCGTATCGAGTACGGGGCAGGCTCTTCACCTCTCCCGTCAAGGGAGAGGAAATTTGATTCTGTTCGGTTTTGGTTGGCAGATACGAGGTTGAAGAGATATATGAAAAAATTCTAAATCCCTCTTCATCTCCCTTTACGAAAGGGAGAAAACCGGGACAGGTTTACTTCATTCGCCCCGATTCACTAACGTTCATACGGGGTTTTCAACAATGACATCATTACCAACCGAATACAAACAGTACCGGAAATTTTGAATCGATGTTCCGTAGTTTTATCAGAGGTTTTTCAAGTGAGGTAGATGGTTCGGCTTGATTTTTACGGAAAACGGGAATTTGAACAAGAAAAGAGAAATGATTCTTCGATACAAATGGCTGTAATTGTTCGTAGAAGTTTCGAAATCCCTCTCAATCTCCCTCCGATAAATCGCGAGTCTCCGACTTTACGAAAGGGAGAAGCTGCATTGTCCGCCTCTCTGCACACTTCCGAAGAGAGATTTTTCGGACGCCCTCATAGATAAGAATCTCATCTCATCTAAACAAAAACAAGACGAATTAACTTTTTTAAGGTTTCTTTTGAAAATTATTGAATTATTTAAAATAGACTATTGACAAAATCAATATTCGGCGGTAAGATTAGTTAAATAAATCAATTACCAAATCAATAATCTTAATAAAAGACCGGTGGAGAATGGACCATGATAAAGGAATGGAATGAACTGACGAAACTGACCCGGGGAGCCGATATCGCGGTGGAACGGGTGCGGCTTATCAATGACGATATCGTTATCGAGGGCAGCTTCGAGCTGCCGCAACTTGCCCGGCTTTCCGCCGAGGACCAGGTGTTCGTGATGGCCTTTATCCAGTGCCATGGCTCGATAAAGGACATGGAAGCGATGTTCGGCATCAGTTACCCCACGGTGAAAAATCGTTTGAACAAGCTGGGGGAGAAACTGAAGCTGGTGCAGAACTACGTCAGCGCTCCAGCCACCCTCGACCGCGTCGAGCAGGATTCCATACTGTCCCAGCTTGAAAACGGGGAAATAACCGCCGAAGAGGCAATCGAGAGGTTGAACAAATGAAGACACCGCCGTGCATTATCAGAATCAAAATCAAAAACGAGGATACGAAATTCGGGATATGGCTGCCGCTCTTTATCATCTTCCCCCTGGTACTGGTGCTGTTTATCGCCCTGGCACCGCTGGCACTGCTGGCCGCCCTTATCGTCTGGCCGTTCGGCTACGCGAGGACCGTCCTCTGCGCCCCGGCGCTGTACTCGGTATTCTGCGCCGCCAAAGGGCTGGAGGTGGATATCCAGAGCGGGAGAAAAGACGAAACCGTACTCGTATCGATTAAGTAAGAAAAGGTACAGGTCGGTTCCGGTTGGTAAAGGAGAGAACAGAATAGTCGAAGAATACTAAATCCCTCTTACTCTCCCTTTACGAAAGGGAGAAAATCCGCTCCAATGCCGACAACAAAAACAGATAAACCAATTAAATAAAAAAGGAGACACTAAAATGAACGAAAACAAGAAACGAATTCTTGAGATGCTTGCCGAAAACAAAATAACGGTTGACGAGGCGGAACGCCTGCTCACCGCCACCGAGGAGAAAGAACCGGTGAAGAACAACACAACCCAGGATATCGTGTCCGGTGACGCCGTCCAGACAATCCTGAAAAAGATGCCGAAATACCTGCGGGTGCAGGTCGAGCCGGGGCCGAACGCTAATCCGGGCAACGCCGACAGAGTCAATGTCCGGGTACCGATGAGCCTGATACGGGCCGGCATGAAACTGACATCGCTGATACCCGCCCAGGCGCACGACAAGATAAACGAAGAAATGGCTAAGAGCGGGATAAACTTCGACCTGAAGAACATCAAACCGGAAGATATGGACGACCTCATCATGGCCTTGAGCGACCTCGAAGTCGAAGTCGATGGCGAAACGAAAGTGCGCGTCTTTGCCGAATAAGACTACTACGCTGAAGCGGGCGATGTTTTTAACCCATCGCCCGCTTTTTTTTACTTGCGAAACCAAATATGTGGTATATCCGCTCCCTGCCCGGGGAGATACGTGGTACAGGCGGACCGCTTTTACGAGCCATTCGTCAACAGAAGGCGAAGCAATCTATATAAAATGACTCCGTGCCGCTGGTGTATCGGGCTGATTTATATGGATTGCCGCGTCGCCCCGATACTTTATCATATACTTACAGTAGAGGGAGTCGGTGCTCCTCGCAAAAACGGGTAAATAGAATAATTCGTCTTTCTATCTATGAGATTCCCCGATTATTGTTGATAATTACTAAATTAAAGAACATCGGGGTCATCGACTTCGCTTCGCTCCAGAATGACAGAGCGGTCAACAACAAAGGAACTCGATTATCTTACCAGGCACAGGTTACTTGCCGAGTTTTTCGATTTCTTCTTCGACTTCTTCGGCGCCCTCGGCATAGAATTTTTCTTCATCAGGGGCGAGCTCTTTCAAGAGCCGCAGGAATTCTCCGGCATGGACGCGTTCTTCGTCGGCGATGTCCTTCAGGACTTCGATTGCCAGCTTGTTATCGGTCGATTCGGCAAGCTGCATGTACAGTTGAATCGCTTCGTACTCGGCGGCGACCATAAACCGTATCGCCCGTACCAGTTCCTCATGGGTCAGTATTCTGTCTTTTGCCAATCCCGAAAAGGGCGTACCAAAATCAGGCATCGTTATTACCTCCTTAACGGTTCTTCCTTTGCAACAAACTTCTCATTTATTTTCCTGGATACCGGTCCCGATTCAAATACGGGATATCAATAATTCCGCCGGTAAGACAGTTGAGGGGGTCAGAAGAGGGAGAGCCTGTTGCAATGAAATACCCTCAAACGTGAAACTACCAGTAAATTACTTTACATAATTCCGTAACGTCCCGATTGAGTCGATTCGAATCTCGACGACGTCTCCTTTGACGATGCGGCCGATGCCGGCGGGCGTGCCGGTGGCGATGATATCGCCGGGCAGCAGGGTCATAACGCCGGTAACGAAGGCGATAAGCTCCGGTACGGGGAAAATCATGTCGGAGGTATTACCTTTCTGTTTCACCTCGCCGTTCACCAGGGTACGGATATCGAGGTGCGAAGGGTCAACCTCCGTTTCAATCCACGGACCGGTGGGACCGAAGGTATCATGGCCTTTGCCGCGCGTCCACTGGACGTCGTCCCGCTGGTGGTCGCGGGCGGTGACATCGTTGAAGCAGGTATAGCCGAGCACATAATCGAGGGCCTCTTTTTTAGAAACATGCCGGGCTTTTTTCTTCATGACGATTGCCAGTTCGCATTCGTAATCGACCCGGGTCGAATCGGCCGGTAGAACGATATCCTCCTCCGGCCCGACAAGCGAGGTGAGCGGCTTGAGGAAGATAATCGGGTTTGCCGGTATCGGGTTCTTCGTTTCTTCGGCGTGACTCCGATAGTTGAGGCCGATGGCGACAACCTTCGAAGGCACGCAGGGAACGAGGAGTTTCACCTCATCAAGAGGGAACTCTTTGCCGGCTGGTTTCAGGCTATCGAAGGGGTCACCATCGACAGCCTTTATGACCGAACCATCCAAAATACCGTACCCGGTAAACATTTCTTTCTGAAAACGAACTATTTTCATATCTATTCTCTCCGGTTAGCGGGGTTTCCTGCGGCCAGCCGCCCAGATGCCCTGAGGGTCGACCTTTTCCCGGAAGATTCGTAATTCCTCGTCGGTCGGCGGTACCGTCGCTTTACAGTTCGGCGAGACCTTCAGTTCCCAGCTCACTTCCGCCTTCACCTGCTCAATGGTAACCCCGGCATCGGCATGAAACGAGGTCAGTACCATCTCGTTATCGACGAACTCAAAGACACCGAGGTCGGTCACGACGGCCACCGGCCCGGTACCAGCCGGTAAACCGACCGATTCCCGCTGGCCCGGTTTGCCGTCGAGGTAGCCGGGGCAGGTAATGAAATCGACCTTATTGACAAAGCGGCGTTTCGTCTGATTAAGGATAACGATGGTCCGCTTGCAGAAGCTGATGACATCGTTGGCGCCGCCGCTGCCCGGCCACCGGTGAACAGGGTTCCGGTAATCGCCGACAACGGTATCGTTGAGATTGCCGTACTTATCTATCTGACCGGCGCCGAGAAATCCGGCATCGATGAAGCCCGCCTGGCCGAGACAATCGACGTAAAACAAACTGGAAAGAAGGTCGGAGTGCGTTTGTGTCCCGAGCGTATCGGTACCTCCGGGAAGGGGAAAAAGGTTGCTGCGGACGGTGCCGTTTTCGATGACGACTGTCACATCCGGGGCATGGGTATGCTTGGCGAACATGGCTGCTACCATCGGCAGGCCGACGCCGACGTAGACGGTTTCTTTATCTTTAATATGTTTCGCCGCCTCGATAATCATCTGGTCGGCAGCGCTGTATCGTTTTTCGTTATTTTTTTTTGTCATTTCTCACCCCTAGTATCCCAAAATAATCGGTTCGCTCTTCAGCGGGTTTTTGATTTCCAGTTTTTTAAAGTAATCCTCGCCCTTTCTCTGCTTCATGAGGGCGAGGTACTCATTCCAGTCGGCGGTGCCGTAGACGAGTTTTTCCATGTAGTCTTCGTACTTTTCCTTGCTGCCGCCGGACTCCTGCATGAAACCGAACATATCGCCGTCGTAGCAGCCGGCCATGTGCATCGGGTAGGCGCCCCAGGGCTGTTCGACGATGGCGCTGACCCGGAAACCGGGGATGATGGTCCGGTTCGGGTCGCTGCGGATGACCGAGGAATCGACTATTTTTTCGGTGGTGACGATGACTTTTTTACTGGCGTTGATGCCTTCGTAATCGACGCCGAGCGAACCCCATTTCTGGGCGTTGCCGAGGACGTCGCACCGCTGGACGTGGATGATGCCGACATCCGGGACGACCGCTTTGACCGCCGCCACGGTTTCGCCGGTAAAAGGACATTGGGTAGTGGTGAGGTCTTCGTTGTACTTTATCAAATCCGAACCGAGCAGGCATTTCGTAGGAATGTAGGGGATGCCCATCTGGCCGGCGTGGAGGGCGAGGGCGATACCGAAGTGAGAGGATTCCTTGTATACCATGCCCGGGTTCAGTTCCTTCGATTTGATAATCGGGTAGGAGCGGGCATCCTGCCCCGAATAGCCGGTAATCATGACATCGACAAGCCCTTCGCCGACGAGGAGACTGGAGGTGGTGACGAGGGCGCAGACAAGGGAAAGGTGGTTCTTTTTTTGCCGTATCAGTTCGTGGATGGCAGCGGCCGGTTCTCCGTGTTGCGCGCCGGAAATAAAGACGGTATCGCCGCTGTTGACGAATTGAGATACCGCTTCTTTCATGGTCATTACTTTACTCAACAGACATTACCTCCTGAATGGAAATGTTATTTTAGGACAGCAGCCCTTAACGACATTGAGAAAGCAGGTAAAAGGTGATACCCGGAGACAGGATTATTTGATGTTCAGGTTACCACCTGTTAAATTGTATTGTCAATCCTGATACTTGAAATTATTGACATAAAAATGATACGATAATCAGGCGCAGTTCTCCTCTCATTCAGCCTGAAAAAACGAATAAGGAAAGTCGGAATGTCAGAAAAATATTCACCGCGAACAATCGAGAAAAAATGGCAGAATAAATGGGAGAATGACGGGTTGTATCATACTGATGAATCCAGTCAAAAACCGAAATACTACGCGCTTACCATGCTGCCGTATACATCCGGCGACCTGCACATCGGGCATTGGTACGCGATGGCTCCCTCCGATGTCCGCGCCCGCTTCAAGAGGATGCAGGGCTTCAACGTGATGCACCCTATCGGGTTTGACGCTTTCGGACTTCCGGCGGAAAATGCCGCCATCAAGCGGAGCATTCATCCCCATACCTGGACGATGAAGAATATCGAAAACATGCGCAACCAACTGAAAAGTATCGGGGCGATGTATGACTGGAGCCGGGAGGTTATCACCTGCCTTCCCGAGTATTACAAATGGACGCAGTGGTTCTTCCTGCAGTTTCTGAAAAACGGTATTGCCTACCGGGGCAAGGCGCCGGTCAACTGGTGCCCGAACTGCCAGACGGTGCTGGCCAACGAACAGGTGGTCGGGGAAGGCGTCTGCGAACGCTGCGATACACCGGTTATCCACCGCGACCTTGAACAGTGGTTTTTCCGCATTACGAAGTACGCCGACGAACTGATGCAACATGAGGGAATCGACTGGCCGGAGCGCATCAAGACGATGCAGCGCAACTGGGTGGGGAGAAGCACCGGCGCCGATATTTCGTTTTCCCTCGACTATCCGGGCGTCGAAGAAAAGGAAATCCGGATTTTCACCACCCGGCCGGACACGCTGTACGGGGTGACGTTCATGGTACTGGCGCCGGAACATCCGCTCGTCGAAAAGATTACCACGCCGGAGAGGAAAGCGGCGGTCGAGGAATACGTCGCCCGGACCCGCCGCCAGACGGAGATAGAACGCCTTTCCACGGAAAAAGAAAAAGACGGCGTCTTCACCGGCGCTTATGTCATCAACAGGGTCAACGGTGAAAAAGTACCGGTCTGGATAGCCGACTACGTTCTCCTCAGCTACGGCACCGGGGCGGTCATGGCGGTACCGGCTCATGATGAGCGTGATTTCGCTTTCGCGAAGAAGTACGACATCCCGATTCGGGTCGTCATCGCACCGGAGAACTGGTATGGTCAAGAACCGGAAGCGGCCTATACCGAGCCGGGGACAATGGTCAATTCAGGGAAATTCACCGGCACGCCCAGCCAGGAAGGAATCGGAAAAGTCTGCGATTACCTGGAGGAGCAGGGGTGGGGAGGGGCGACTATTACCTACCGGATTCGCGACTGGCTCATCTCCCGCCAGCGGTACTGGGGAGCGCCGATACCGGTTGTCTATTGTAACAAATGCGGTATTGTTCCGGTGAAGGAAGAAGACCTGCCGGTGCTGCTGCCGGAAGACGCCGAATTCAAACCGACCGGTGAATCGCCGCTGAAATATAACGAGGGTTTCGTTAACACCACCTGCCCGACATGCGGAGCGAAAGCCCGCCGGGAAACGGACACGATGGACACCTTCATGTGCTCGAACTGGTACTACCTGCGGTATGCCAGCCCGCATTACGATAAAGGCCCCTTCGACCCGGAAAAGGTCAGGTACTGGATGCCGGTCGACATTTACACCGGCGGCGCCGAGCATGCCGTCATGCACCTGCTCTACGCCCGGTTCTTCACGAAAGCTATCCGCGATATCGGCCTGGTCGATTTCGACGAGCCGTTTACCCGTCTCTTCAACCAGGGCACGATTATCGCCGATAACCAGAAGATGAGTAAATCGCGGGGGAATGTCGTCAACCCGGATGCTTACGTCAACGAGATGGGCGCCGATACCGTCAGGGTGTACCTGATGTTCGTCGGCCCCTGGGAACTGGGCGGCGACTGGAATGACAGCGGAATCAGCGGCATCAGCCGCTGGCTGAACCGGATATGGAACCTGGTACTCGACCCGTACACGGTGAAAGCCATCGACGAGAAAACCGATACCGGCTTGCGCCGGAGCACCCATAAGACGATTAAGAAGGTGACCGGCGACATGGAACGGCTGCGATTCAACACCATGATTGCCGCCCTGATGGAATACACCAATACCATGATAAAGGTGAAAGAAGAAGGCAGTGTCTCGAAAAAAGCCTGGGACGAAGCGGTAAAGAGCCTGATGCTGCTGCTTGCTCCGTCAGCGCCTCACCTTGCCGAAGAACTGTGGAGTCAGACCGGCAACGGGTACAGCGTTCATAATCAGACATGGCCGTCCTGGGACGAGGAACTGGCGAAAGACGAGGAGATAACGCTCGTCGTCCAGGTGAACGGAAAGCTGCGTGACCGGATAACGGTAGCAGCAGGCGTTACCGAAGAGGAAGCCCTCGAAAAAGCCCGCGGCAGCGAGAAGGTGAAAGCTTATCTCGAAGGCAAGATCACCGTCAAGGAAATTTTCGTACCGGGCAAGCTGGTGAATATAGTCGTTAGGTAGAGGATTTTTACTCATGAAAATATCATTTATCGGCGGAGGAAACATGGGAACAGCCATTCTCTCCGCGGTTATCAATAAAAAGCTCGTGACGCCGGCTGACGTAACTGTTTCCGATATTTCCACGGAGCGCCTCGAGGTACTCCGCCGGCAGTACGACGTCAATGTCACTTCCGATAACCGGCAGGCGGTTTCGGGAGCCGATGTCGTCGTTTTTTCAATCAAACCTCAAACGGTACCCGAAGTGCTGCCGGAACTGAAAAACACACTGAAGCCTTCCCAGCTTGTTCTCTCCATCATGGCCGGAATCAGGCTCGAAACCCTCGTTGAAAGCGGTCGTCAGGGTCATGCCGAACACCCCGGCGCTGGTATTCGAGAGCATGAGTGTCTGGACTGCGACCGTGGAAGTTACCGGTAAACAGAGAGAAATGACAAAAGCCATCCTGGGTGCCATCGGTAACGAGATAGTTGTCGACGATGAAAAATACCTGAACATGGTGACGGCAGCCAGCGGCAGCGGCCCGGCTTACTTCTTCCTCTTCGTCGAAACGCTTACCGAAGCGGCGATAAAAACCGGCCTGTCAAAAGACATTGCCTATGAACTCATTCTCCAGACCATGATTGGCTCGGCGAAGCTGATGCGGGAAAGCGGGAAAGAACCGGCGGAACTGAGGCAGATGGTAACCTCGAAGGGCGGAACCACCGCCGCGGCTCTCGATGTATTCGAAAAAGGGCTTTTCAAGGACATTGTTGCCGGCGCTCTCCAGGCGGCATATAACCGGGCTCTTGAACTCGGCGGCGGGAAATAATGGCAGTATTCCTCACGGTTATCCGGGTAGTTATCCAGATAATGACCTTTGCCATATTGATTCGTTCAGTGTTGTCATGGGTTATACCCGGGCAGAACAACCTGCTGACCGACGTTCTTTTTCATGTTACAGAACCGGTTCTGGCGCCGTTGCGAAAAATTCTTCCGAGCGCAGGGAACGTCGATTTCAGCCCGTTTGCGGCTATCGTCATTCTCCAGATTATCTCGTTCGTCCTGCCGTAACAACCGGTGAACGACCAAAAAGAAAATGCTTTACCGAACTTAATTGTTCAGCAAAGCATCTCTTTATATTTTGGATGAAATCACCATCCGCCGAACCGGTCAGTGACCGGCGCGGAAAACAGACTGACAGCCCATATTCCGATTAGGGATGAAGTTTGTTATATCTTGCCTGAAGCTGTTCGGGTGTTTCACGACGGTCCGGATCAGGTCCCGGAGCATCGACAGGACAGATTTCAGCGCATTTCGGCTCACCGCCGGCGCCGACACATTCAGTGCATTTGTCGGGGTCAATCTGGTACTGAGAATCGCCCTCGCTGATTGCCTGGTTCGGGCACTCCGATTCACATGCTCCGCAACTGATGCACTCGTCTGAAATTTTATACGCCATTTCTTCCTCCTATTATTTGTTTTTTATTTGGCAGTCGCTTTCTTCTTCAAAGCTTCAGCGACACTATCAGGAACTAGGTCGTAAATATTTCCCCCCAGCTTTGCCACCTCTTTCAACCGACTCGAACTGAGATACTGGTATTTGAGACTGGCCATCAGGAAAACGATTTCTACACCCGGTGAAAGTTTCGCGTTCATCAGGGCCATTTCTCTTTCGTACTCGAAATCAGCCCCTATCCGTAATCCCCGGACGATGACATCGGCCCCGACTTTTCCCGCAAAATCTACCGTCAACCCGGTAAAAGGAACGATTTCGATGTTCTTCAGCCCTTGTACCGAAGTTTTGGCAAAACGAACCCGTTCTTCGGTTGAAAACATTAAGTCTTTCGCAGGAGTATCATATACGCCAACGACCACTTTGTCAAAAAGCCGGCTGGCCCTGATGGCTACGTCAAGATGTCCGTTGGTAATCGGGTCGAACGTCCCCGGGTAAAGAGCAGTCGTCACGCCGCGTTCTCCTTCCGGTAAATAGAAATGCAACTGTCCCCATGACGGTATTCTTTGCTCATGTTGAGGGACAGGTACTGCTGCTGTAACGGATAGCGCCGGGAATGAGTAATAACAACGATTGTATCGTTGCCGACTAATCGGGTTTCGGCGAGTTCTCTAATGGTATCATCGATTGACCGGTCTGAATAGGGCGGGTCTATCAAAATAATGTCATACTCCTTGCCGAGGAATGAGAATGCCCTGGATACGCTGCTGCAATGCACTCGGGCAAATTCCGCCAGTTTCGTTTTCTCTAAATTATCCCTGATTATAGCACAACACTGAGGTGAGTGGTCGACAAAATCGACCGTTCCCGCACCCCGGCTGAGGGCTTCGATTCCCAGCTGGCCGCTGCCGGAAAACAGGTCCAGTACCGTCTCCCAGTTATCCGTCATATTTTCCAGAATAGAGAATATGGCTCCTTTTATCAGATCGGTTGCCGGCCTTGTTTCCTTGCGCTTTGGAGCCATTAACCGGTGACCTTTGGCAGTGCCTGCGATTACTCTCATGACGCGTAATGATAATACTCAGACAGAATATCAGTTGTCAAACTTCCTCGCGTTCCAGAAGAGCCTGCAATCTCGGTTTGATATCATGTGTCAATGGCAGACCGTGACCGAAGCACAGGATGTCGAAATCATATTCAGCTATTTTACGGACGGATTCCAGATTGTCTTTCAGGTTATGACTCACCATTTTCGGTGGCAGCAGCAAAGTCCGGTGATGTTTACGAATCAGGTCGCCGGTTATCATCATTTTGTTTTTCCGGGAATACAGGCTGATGCCTCCGGGCGTATGGCCGGGGGTATGAACCACTTCCAGGCCATCCAGGGTCTCGAGTACTTCGCCGCCTTCGAGGACAATATCGACATCCTTCGGCAGTACTGAAAAAACCGACTGTAATTTGTCCTTGATGGTTGCCAGCGAGTCCTTGTACCGTGAATCCGCCGCCGGCGGATGAACCCGTTCGCCGATATCCAGCCGGTGAGCTGCAACCTTCGCTCCGGTGGCTTGCCTTATCTCGGCCAGCCCGCCCATGTGGTCGATGTGATTATGGGTCAGCACAATTAACCCGACTTCCTCGGGAGAACGCCCGATACCGGTAATAAAGTCGAGTACATGGCGGGCGCTTTCACGAAGGCCGGTATCGATGAGCGTTATCTTTTTTTCAGCGATTACCAGGACGTTGGCGCCGCGATGGGTCACCTGGTAAACACCGGGTTTCACCTCGGTAGAACTGCTGGCAAACCGGCGCACTTTCGATATGGCCCGTATCCCGTCTTCGTACAGCATCGTTTCATCCGTCATGCGCTACACCGATTTCGGAGCCAGTTCTGCCGATTCGAATTTCCTGATGGATTTCTTCCACTGGTTTTCGGTGAGACCGAGTCGTTCGTATATCTCATCGACGTGCCGGAGATAGTAGCCGTAATCGAAAATTTCCTCGAGTTCCTTCACCGGCAGGCAAGCGGTTACTTCGGGGTCGGCTTTCAACAGGGAAAGGAAATTCCTTCCGCCTTTCCATGATTTCATGGCGCTTTTCTGGACCAGTTTGTATGCCTGCTGGCGGCTCAGCCCTTTTTCGATGAAGGCGAGCATAACCCGCTGGGAAAAGACCAGACCTCTCGTTATTTCGAGGTCTTTTTTCATTTTCTTCGGGTAGACGAGCAGGCCTTTCATTACCGAGGTAAATATCGACAGGGAATAATCAAGCAGGAAACAGGCATCCGGCAGAACGACCCGTTCGGTCGATGAATGGCTGATATCCCGTTCGTGCCAGAGAGCGATGTTCTCCATTGCCGTCACCGCGTAGCCGCGCATCATTCTGGATATGCCGCAAACCCGTTCGCACAGTTCAGGATTCCGCTTGTGAGGCATCGCCGATGAACCGGTCTGGCCTTCGCTGAACGGCTCTTCAACTTCCCGCGTTTCCGTTTTCTGAAGCCCCCGGATTTCGGTGGCGAACTTTTCCAGCGAACTGGCGATTATTGCCAGGGTCGTTATGAACTGGGCGTGCCGGTCCCGCTGCAATACCTGGTTCGATATCGGCGCCGGAGTCAGTTTCAGTTTGGCGCAGGCTTTTTCCTCAAGTTCGGGAGACAGCGTGGCGTAGGTTCCGACCGCGCCTGAAATCTTTCCGACGGCAATATTCCTGACCGCTTCGTTAAGGCGCTGCCGGTTACGTTTCATCTCTTCCAGCCAGATAGCAAGTTTCAACCCGAAGGTTGTCGGCTCGGCATGAATGCCATGGGTCCGGCCAATCATCTGGGTATACTTGTACTGGATGGCCTTTTCGCCGAGTACTTCGGTAAGCTCTTTGATATCCTGAGCAAGAATCTCGGAAGCTTCGAGCAGTTGAAGACTGAGCGCGGTGTCGATAACATCCGATGACGTCATACCGAGATGGACATATCTTGATTCCGGCCCGAGGCTTTCGGCGACGGCTCCCAGGAAGGCGGTAACGTCATGGTGGGTTTCCCTGAGAATTTCCTCCATGCGTTCGATGTTTACTCTGGCCATCTTGATTTTCGGCACTTCGTGTCTTGGAATGACGCCGAGTTCCGACCAGGCTTCGCAGACGGCGATTTCGACATCGAGCCATTTATCGAACTTGTTTTTATCAGACCACACTTTTTTCATGTGCGGCCTGGAATACCGTTCTATCATTACTTGCTATCTCCTTGCAGCCCTCGCCGATATTTCTCATAGGCTTCCCTGATTTCAGGGTACTTGATTCCCAGCACTTCGGCGGCGAGATATGCCGAATTTTTCACTCCGGCGGAACCGATGGCAACGGTCGCGACCGGAATCCCGGCCGGCATCTGAACGATTGCGTAGAGAGCATCAAGCCCTTTCAGTTCGCCTCCTGCCAGAGGAACTCCGATGATGGGCAATGTCGTCCAACTGGCCAGAACGCCCGGCAGATGAGCCGCCATACCGGCTGCCGCGATGAGCACTTCGATGCCCCGTTCGCGTGCTTCCAGGGCGTAGGTTCGTGCTTTTTCAGGCGTCCGATGAGCCGATATGACATTGACCTCGCAATCAATGCCCAGTTCCTCGAGGATATCGAGCGCCGGTTGAAGAGTCTCCCGGTCGTTCTTCGACCCCATGACAACGCCCACTTTCGGCATAGTTCCACCTCACAAGTCTTAATTGTACAAGAAATATTCGCGGGAATGTACTCCGTATGTCAGGAATTCAGGTTAGCCCCGTTATCACTAAACAGGGCAATATCTTTACGATAGTAGCACCCTTCGAACCGGATTCTGGGGACGTTATCGTATACTTTTGCCCTGGCTTCTTCGAGCGTTTTCCCGGATGCTACGACGGTCAGTACCCGGCCGCCGTTCGTCACCACTTCGCCGTTATCCGCCAGTTTTGTACCGGCATGGAATACATTAACATCCTTATCGACGTCCTTCAAGCCTGTAATCGGAAATCCTGTCGGATATTTTCCCGGATAACCACCGGACGCGAGGACGACACCGACGGTAGCCTCATCCGACGAGTTCACCTTGATTTCATCCAGGTTTCCTTCGATTACCCCCATGATGATATCGACCAGGTCGGTCTTCAGGGGAGGAAGGATTACCTGTGTTTCGGGGTCGCCGAACCGGGCATTGAATTCAATCACCTTCGGGCCGTCTTCTTCAATCATCAGCCCGCCATAGAGCATGCCTTTATACGGCCTCTTTTCTTTATCCATTGCCCGAACGGTGGGACGCATGATTTTGTCCATGACGGTTTCGCCGAGTTTCTGGGTGTAGAAGACAGGAGGCGTATAGCTTCCCATCCCCCCCGTGTTGGGGCCTTTGTCGCCATCGAAGATACGCTTGTAATCGCAGGCGTTCGCCAGATGAGCAACATTTTTACCATCGCTGAAAGCGAAACAACTCATTTCCGGACCGTGCATGGCGTGCTCGATAACCACCGTGTTGCCGGCATCGCCGAGGACTTTTTCCTCCATGATGCTGGCCAGGATATCGATAGCGTTGGCGATTGAGTTAGCCACAATCGCTCCTTTACCGGCGGCCAGACCGTCGGCTTTTATCCAGACGGGCGGCTTCTGCATTTTCACGTATTCCACAGCGTGGCGGAAATCGGAAAAACTGCTGCTTTTCGCCGTGGGTATGCCGTATTTCTGCATTAGCCCTTTAGCGAAAGCCTTGCTTGACTCAATCTGAGTCGCGCCTTTGGTAGGGCCGAATATCGGAATACCGGTTACCTGAATACGGTCGACAATCCCCTCGGCAAGGGTCGTCTCGGGCCCGATAACGACAAGGTCGATACCGGTTTGCTGACAGGTTTTAACGACTTCCTCGAAATTGGACGGATTCAGGGGAATGTTGATACCGATTTCGGCTGTTCCAGCGTTTCCCGGGGCGATATAGATTTCTTCAGCTTTGGGACTTTGCGCCAGCTTCCAGGTCAGGGTGTGTTCGCGCGCTCCGCTCCCTATTACGAGTATTTTCAGCTTCCAACCTCCATAGCGTATTGGCAGCTCTCGAACTCTTTATTCAGCTTTTAAACAGTCTGTTGTTGATATCCGAAGAACTGTAAAGCACTCTTAAAACGGTAACTTCTGCTTCTTCGACCACATAAAAAACAGAATAATTGTCCACCAATAGTTGCCGTATACCTTGACTACGCTCAGGATGGGAATCGAACAATGTACACCGTTCCGGAAAAGTACCAGGCGATTCAATGGTGGCAGCGATACGCTCGTACTGCTTCATTGCCGTATCGGGTGAATGCAGATTGGAAGCGATATAATCATATATCGCTTCCATATCGGACAACGCTTTTCCGGTAATCTTTACCCGGTACTGTTTCATTTGTGATTGTCCCGAAAAGCGACAAAAGTACCGGATGCATCATGGACATTCCCAGCCTCAATATCGTCTAAGCCTGCCTGCAGCGCTGTGCGAAGCTCCGTCACAGTCATATTGTCCGCATTGAGAGCGGCAGGGGCTTTTGGTAAAGTTACGGCAAACGGAATACCCCCGGTTAAACTAATCTGCCGCAGATACATATCTATAGCGGTCGCCATGGGTATGCCGAGTTGCTTCAATACATCCTCAGCCTGTTCCTTTATTGCAGGATTAATCCGTAAATTCAAAGTCGCACTTTTTTCCATATTATCAACTCCCTGCTCATAATGTAACGCGTATGTCGTTACATGTCAAGTGAATCTTTGAATTCGTGTATTTTCCGGTTACTTATTCCCATTCGATAGTCGAAGGTGGCTTAGAGGTGATATCGTAAACGACCCGGTTGACACCACTGACTTCGTTGACGATTCTGTTCGATATCCGGGCGAGCAAATCATACGGCAACCGCGCCCAGTCGGCAGTCATCGCGTCCTCGCTGGTAACGGCTCTGACGGCGACGAGGTAACCGTACGTCCGGTAATCGCCCATGACGCCAACACTCTTGACATCGGTCAGCACGGCGAATGACTGCCACAAATTGTGGTACAGCTTGGCTTTCTTGATTTCGTTCATGACGATAAAATCAGCCGAACGGAGAATTTCCAGTTTTTCACGGTTGATATCGCCGATGATACGGATTGCCAGTCCCGGTCCGGGGAAGGGTTGCCGCCATACCATTTCTTCCGGCATGCCGAGTTCGAGGCCGACTTTTCTCACCTCATCCTTGAACAGGTAGCGAAGCGGTTCGACGAGACGCAGCCTCATCCTGGCCGGTAATCCGCCGACGTTGTGATGAGACTTGATGACCGCCGAGGCTTTACTACCGGAAGCGGAACTTTCAATGACATCCGGATAGAGCGTACCCTGTCCGAGGAAATCGACGGTGCCGATTCTTTTCGCTTCCTCTTCGAAAACTTCGATGAACTCTTCACCGATAATCTTTCTCTTCGTTTCGGGGTCGGTAACGCCTTTCAGGCGGTCAAGAAACCGCTGTTCGGCATCGACGAGGATAATATTCATGCCGAGGTTGTTCTTGAAAACTTTCCAGGTCCTCTCGACCTCTTCGCGGCGCAGCAGGCCGTTATTGACAAAGATGCAGGTAAGCTGGTCGCCGATGGCCCGGTGAATCAACATCGCCACGACTGCCGAATCGACGCCACCGGAAAGGGCGTTGATGACTTTCCCTTTTCCGACCTGTTGCCTGATATTGTTGATACTATCGGTAATGAAGTTGCTGATTGTCCAGTTACCGGTACATTTACAGACGTTATAGGCAAAATTCTTCAGAATTCTCTTACCTTCGACGGTGTGGATAACTTCCGGGTGGAACTGGATGCCGTAGATACCTTCGTTGTTGCCAATAACGGCATACGGAGAATTTTCCGTATGAGCCAGCGAGGTAAAACCCGGAGGCATTGCGTCGACTTTATCGCCGTGGCTCATCCAGACGGTGGTCGAGGTATCGATTCCTTCGAAGAGCGGCGAGCGGGTATCGGCAAGGTAAAGAACGGCATGGCCGTATTCCTGCTTCTGGCCCGGCGCCACAACACCACCAAGCTGTTTCGTTATCGCATGGAGGCCGTAACAGATTCCGAGAATCGGAAGATGGCTTTCATAGATGTAAGCGGGGGCTAACGGAGCGTTTTCATGGTAGACGCTCGATGGGCCACCCGAAAGAATGAACCCCCTGGGGTTCAGGGCTTTAATTTTTTCGACAGGGGTATCATAAGAAACGAGTTCGCAATAAACGTTACATTCCCTGATGCGCCGGGCAATCAATAAACTGTATTGCGAACCGAAATCGATGACGACAATCGCTTCACGTTCGGCTTCACGAGGCGTGGTGCGGGC
>CAYXEG010000049.1:5429-17739 GCA_964463875.1 uncultured Dehalococcoidales bacterium | reverse complement strand
TTCGTTTCTGACCGAAGCGGTAATGAGGAAATCTACCTCATGAATCCGGATGGTACCAATCCCGTTCCCCTGACCGACAACCCGGGACATGACAGACATCCCGCATTATCGCCTGACGGAACCAGGGTTGCCTTCTGCTCGGATAGAAACGGCCAATGGCAGATTTTTACCCTGAATATTGATGACCCCTTCAATACCGTCACAGCTCTCACCGCCGTAACCGATTACAGCTATGCTCCCGCCTGGTCTCCCACCGGGCAGATGATTGCCTTCGAGTCCCTTCGGACTGACGACACGATGACCCAGATATACATTATGGATGCTGACGGCGGTAATCAGGCACGTGTTACCAGCGACCGGACGGCATTCAGCGAATCGCCGGTTTTCAGTCCTGATTGCGACACTATATACTTTACGTCTACCCGCGCAGACGGCTATTCCCAGATTTATCGAATCTTCCGGAACGGTACGGCTTTAGATCAGGTTACCACCTCGCCATCCGATAAATTTTTCCCGGCGGTATCGCCGGACGGTACCCGGATTGCCTGTGTCTCAGGCGGCGATATCTTCATTAAAGATATCGAAGGAACCGCTCTAACCACCGGCGCCTCTGCGGAAAGTCCGACATGGTCTCTGGATGGTGCATATATCGCTTACGCAAGCCATGACGGGACGGATTTCGATATCTGGGTCATGCAGGCAGACGGTTCTAACCCGGCGCCGGTTACCCTGAACACCGATATTGACGCGCAGCCTGACTGGGGTACCCCTCCGGGTAAGATTCAGACCGTTACCTGGCTGCAATCGAACCTGAACCCTTCTCATGCGGGGGAGTCTCCTCACCCCGGACAGGAAGTGACGTTCTATGTTGGGGTATCCGGGTATCCCGTCTCCGGTATCTCTACAACGGGAACCATTCAGTTTAAAGACGGCGACGTCAACCTCGGAAATCCGCTCGCGGTGACTCCTGCTATTATGGGAGCTACCTTTACCACCACGAGTCTGGCGGAGGGTAGCCACAATATCACTGCCGTCTTCAGCGGTGATACTATCTATGCGCCCTGTACCTCTTCAATACTGGTGCAGGTAGTGTATCCTCCGAAACCGGACCTGATTGTCTCTGAGATGAATGTCTTTAAAGATGGAAATTATGACCAGTATCGGGCCGGTTTCTCGATTAGAAATATCGGCACTAAATCCGCCTATTGGGGGTTTGATGTCGGATTGTACGCTGATGGAGTACTAAAAGAAACGAGAAAAATAGACCAGGGACTTTCCCCGGGAAACACCTTGATGACCGCATTTGCCTACCCGGTAACCGTCAGCGGATTTTTTGACGAGGTTACCGTAACCGTCGATACCAATCAGCGTAATGACGAAATAAATGAGGATAACAATTCCCTCAGTGAAATCTATTATAAACCGCCTTCATCGCCGATTAACGACTGGATGGCATATACCTCGGATAAAACCAATACCATCGATGAAGGCCCCTTCGCCCTGGACCGGGAAATATATGTCATGGTGGCCTCAGGAGGAAACGATATTGTCCGCCTGACCGATAATGATGCAGACGATTTCCGCCCGGTCATCTCTCCGGACGGCAGCACGGTCATTTTCACCTCCGACCGTTCCGGCAGTTACCGGCTTTACCAGGTCGGCAAATCTGGCGGAGTAACTACCTGCCTCACGCCGGACGACCCGGAAACATATGCTGACAACAATCATGAGTATTCGTACGGCGTCTGGTCCCCGACCTCCGGGAAAATAGCTTTTCTCCTGAACGACGGAGTAAACGAAAATGTCTGGGTAATGAACCCGGACGGCTCCGGGAAAACAGCCTTGACCACCCTTCCGGCAGGAGAAAACGCCTTCTGGCCGACCTTTAACCATGATGGCAGCAAAGTTCTCTTTACCGCTCCGGCAGGTGACTACCTCCAGATTTTCGCCGTCGACGCTGACGGCAGCGCTCCGGCCGAACAGGTAACCGATTCGCCGTTCGACAAATACTACCCGGCGGTATCGCCGGACGGCACCGGTATGGTATTCAGTGCCGATACCTTCCATAATGTTCAATATAACGCGCTTTACAGTTTCGATATATTCTACCGGGATGCCGCTACCGGTGAGGAAACCATGTGGTTCGGCGAGAATACTTCCCTGCATCTGACGTTCCCTGCCTGGTCGATGGACGGACAGTATATCGTTTTTTCCGGTAACATCTATAGTCTTGACCAGTATAGAGACCTCTATTCCGGCCCGGCCAACGGCAGCGGTGTATACGAGATGATTGATGTGTTCCACATCCATGTCATTGATAATTTCAGTGACGAGATGCCCAACCTCGGTACTCCTAATCCTGCGTATGTAACGGTGACATCCGATGTCAATCCTTCTTATATCACAGAGACCATCACATTCACCGCGACCGTGTCCTCCGGAGCCGGCTCGATGAGCGGTATCGTCAGGTTTTACATCAACGACAGTTATGTCGGTTACGAGTTCCTGAGTGTAGCCGGTGAAGGCGTTTACACGGCTAATCGAACCGTTTCTTTCCCGTCCGGCACTCTTACGGTTGGCTCCAATACAGTAACGGTAACGTATGATGGTGATTCATTCCATCAGCCCGGTTCCGGTTCGATGGAGCAGATTATTCTCGGTCAACCGGACCTGCGTGTCAGCGAACTTCACGAGGAGTGGGTTAATCCGCAAAACCCCGGCGATGGCTACCGGGTGTACTATACCGTTGAAAATTCGGGTAGCGCCGATGTAACGGATGATTTCGATGTCCGTTTGACAGTCGAGGGTGAACAGACTCAGGTTATGACTATCACCGATGACCTGGCGGCTGACGGCGGTTCCGTCAAGGCGGTGTTCCCCGACCCGGTCATAATGGAAGGCGATTCGGACCTGGTGCAGGTGGAAGCGGATATCGATGATGTCATTGACGAGGTATATGAAAACAATAACGTCCTCGGAACTTTCGTATCTGCTCCGGAAGGTATCGATGCAATTCTTAACGGTACGTTCAGCAACGGCCTGAATCACTGGATAGTGAATCCGCGCCTTCCGGCGACCTGGGAGCCTCTTTCCGAGGGGGTTGTATCCCTCAATCCGCCCGTACATCCTTTCAGCGGCACCGTTATCTACCAGAACCTGAATGTTACCGAAATTGCCGGTAAACAGTTCACCCTTGCCGCGGATATGCTGAATGAATCGGATACTCAGAGCGGGCGGGATATCGAAGTATACCTGGTCTGGCTGGACAATGAAAATATTCTCCATAAAGAACTGGTGTTGAACCCGGAAAATGCAAGCGTCTCATGGCAGACCCCCACCCGGGTTACCGGTACCTTTACCGCCGATGCCGGCGCCCGCAAGCTGGTACAGATTATCGTCGTTAAAGCTGAGGGCTGGGCTTCTTTCACGATTGATAACATCTCCCTGATGGCCGATAGCATTTCGGTCGGACCCGTCCCGCAGATTACCTCCGTCAGCCCGGAGGAAGGCCCTTACGGCACGTCTGTTACCATCACCGGTACCGGTTTTGGTTCCGAACCCGGACTGGTAACCCTCGGCGGTTCGGCCATCGGGCTGGAAATCATCGCCTGGTCCGATACCTCCGTCAGCCTCAATGTTGAAAGTCCCGCCCGGAGCGGTCCGGTACGGGTGACTATCGATTTTACTGAGAGTAACATCGATAAACCCTTTTCCGTCACATCTCCTTACTACAGCCTGAACATCCTTGAAGACTCTGTCAGCGTTATCAAGGGTGATATCGCTGCTTTCCCGGTTCGTCTCGATTTCTTTAACGGGTTTGCAAATGAGGGAGATATTACCTTCAGCATGCCTTCCGGCCCGCATCAGTACTCGACGTTTACCCCGGCATCGCTGGCGGGGCCGGGAGCAACCCTGCTCCGGATAGATACCTCGGCATTGGAAACCGGTGTGTATCAGATACGTATAGCTTCGGACGAAGCTGCGTTTCCGACCGTTTACGCTTCCTGCACGCTGAACGTACTGACGGTGAGCGATATCGTCTTTTCCGACGACGAGGGTAACGTCATCACCGGTAAATCGTTCGCCCAGCAGGGAATTATCCCGCCGATTAAGGCGAGGGCTTTCGATGCAAAGGGCAACCCGCTGCCCGGTGATTTCGTTACCTTGACCTCCGCCGACCCGGCCAAACTGGGCGTTTACGAAGATGACTGGGAGGGTTACAACCTCTATGCCATGGAGTCGGGTACCGTCGACCTCATTGCGACAACGCCGGACGGGTATACGGAAAGCCTGCCGGTTACGATAACGGTTCCGGCTACCCCCCGGGTGACCGATATCGTCCTTGATCCGGCAGTTATCAGTAATGCCTATACCGGTTCGGTGCATTTCAGCGGCTCCGGGACGATGCCCAACGTCTCGTTCGGCTTCCCCTGGCAACTGGCCGTAACCAACAACAGCGTGGTCATGTCCGGTGACGGACTCAGCTTTTCCGGGGATTTCGAAATCGATTATACCGGCGGACCTCCCGACCCGGGACAGTACCTCTTCCGGGCTGACTCGAATTATGCTCAGACCGCCATTCCTTTTAGGGTCGTGAACGATGCCATGTACAGCCAGGTAAGAGGTGCGGTCATTTCGGTCGACGATGCCATCAACCCGTTCGCCCTGCCATACTTTACCCTGGAATTTTACAGTACCGATGGTGTATTGCAGTTCAGTAAATCATGGCCCGGCCAGGAGTCCGGCAAAATCGTCAGGTTCGATATCGGGGCAATACCCCCCGGTACCTATACGATTAAGTATGTACCCGGTGAAGGGATACTGCCGCAGTGGTTTGCCGGCGCGACCGATTTTTCCGAAGCAGCCGGGGTCACTTTTACCGCCGGAGAGGTCGTTGAAGATATTTTCTTCTTCGCTGTTGCCGGTGAAACGAAACCCGACCTGGTTATTTCCGAAATACACGAAGAATGGCAGAAGTCTGAGGGATTGTACAAAATCTTCTTCACCGTTCAGAACATTGGTACCGGCACCGCCCCTTCTGATATCGATATCGGTCTCAGCATCGATGGTGTTCCGGTGGATGAAACCGTCACCCTCCCGGATGCCCTCAATCCCGGCAATACCTGGAACGGCAGTTTTTCAACCGTTTTCTCTGTCAGCGACGAGAGCGACACCGTGGCCGTCACGGCTGATGTCAACCAGGCATGCGAGGAACTGAACGAGGACAATAACACCCTGACACGCCCGGTGTCCATTCATTCTTATATTACCGGCCGGACGCGTGACGTGAACGGGAATATACTCGCGGATGTCAGTGTAACAGTAAATGGCAACCTTACGGTTGTGAGCGATGTCGAAGGAAACTATCAAATCGAGGTGGCATCTGCCGGTGTGTATACGCTCATGGCCCAGAAAACAGGCTATCGCGGTCAATCGAAATCAATCGAAGTGACCAGTCTCGCTGATGTGTATACGCTCGATTTTACCGGTAATGACGGGCTTATTCCCGTCGACCCCGATATGCCGTACGTTCTCGCCTGCATCAATCTATGGAAATTCCCCCCGCAAGACGGAACCGACGTTAGCTTGTCGAAGGTACTCTCGGTTATCAATGCCTGGAATTTTCCGGTTAATCCGGACTGAGCTGCAATCCGGTAGTACCCGGATGTGGTTGATAGATAAAAGGCGGCGTGAGTTCATCGTTCTACCTCCTTTTACGCTTAGATGCGGCCCATGATTAAGCGAAAAGTACCAGTCGGTCGGCTGGACTTTCCCCCGGAAAAGGGGTAGAATTAGGGTAGAGGATGAAGATACGACGAGTGTTGGAATGAATCTGAAAACGATAGTAGTGAGCTTGGATGAGTAAACAGACGCGGGTACGAAACGTACCGGCGTCTTTGTATTTTTAGGAGGTGTCGCGATGCAGTCAAGCCTGATAGGAAAAATCGAAAAAGCCAAACGATACGCCGAAGAGAAAAACCGTATCACCTTCACCGATTTTGCCGTGAACTTCCGCGGCGAAAATGACAGCTACGAGACATCGTTCCGTGACGGAAAATGGCACTGCACCTGCCACTTCTTCTCAACCTGGGAAACGTGCAGCCATACCATGGCCCTCGAGAGAATCCTGACCGGAATGCTTCCCGAAAAAGCCATGACAACCCACTTCGACCTGGTTCCGTAGCTGAATCCGGGGAAAACCCCTTTTCAGGGAGGTAGCTCTACCTTCAGGGGATTAGTGGGTTTCAAAATCCTAGACTTTTTTCCTCTTCCATCGCCCTGATTTAAAGTACACCGTCAACACCACCGCCGGCACCACCACCCCGGCAACCATTCCCCAGCGAACGCCGTAGACACCAAGATCGGTAATCTTCGGCAGGAAGTACGCCAGCGGCATCGAAACCAGCCAGACCGTCAGTATGTTCGTTATCATCGAAGGCACGTTATCGCCTGCTCCGGAAAGCGCATTCATCGTTACCGCCTGGAATCCGAGCAGAATATATCCGGCGACGGCGATTCTCAGGAAGGTCGAGGCCAATTCCACCACTTCCGGTTCCGAGTTGAAGATTCTCACGACATACTCGGCGGCAAAGAGAATCAGAATCGAGGCTAGGAATACCCAGACTTCGACGACCCCGACAGCCGCCCAGGCGCTTTTTTCCGCCCGTTCCGCTTTCCCGGCACCGAGGTTCTGCCCGACCAGGACACTGGCAGACATGCCGAAGGCCATCGCCGGCATCATCAGCACCATTTCCAGTCGCTGATTAATCGTGTGCGCCGCCACAGCAACCGTCCCGAAGGGGGCAATCAGGTACATGACGACGAACTGGCTGAGGTTCCGCTGAAGTCCCGACATGAGGTTGGGGAAACCGATTCTGACGATGCGCCAAATCATGCCAAAATCAACGAAAAAGTTTTTGTTATCGAGCTTCAGCCGACTCCGGCCGCTGAAAATCACCCAGATGCTGATAAGGGTACCGATAGTCTGCGAGGTGACGTTGGTTACCGCCGCCCCGCTGACGCCGAGTTCAGGGAAAATCCACAGGCCGAACACGAGGAAGGGACAGAGGGCAACGTGGAAAAGGCGAAAACCAATGGTGATTTTCATGGGGTTGATGGTATCGCCGGACGCCTGCATGATACTTTCGCATATCATCCTGAAGGACATGGCGACCGAACCGACGAAGAGAATCCGCATGTAAGCGGCGCCCTGAGAGACAACTTCCGGTTCGAGGCCGAAGAGGAGCAGGATGTCCTCGGCGAGGAAGACACCGATAGCCGCCATGACGACCGAGAAGGTGGCGCTGATGACAAATCCCTGCCGGGCGGCATGAACAGCGCCGCGCATGTCCCCGGCCCCAATGTAGCGGGATACCACCGCCCTCATACCCGCGGACATGCCCATCATCATGCCGTTGACCATCTGAACGGCCATCCCGGAAACGCCGACGCCGGCAACCGAAGCGGAACCCAGCCGGCCGACCCATATCATATCGATGGTCGGGCCGAGCATCATCAGGGTATTGGTAACGACCATCGGCCAGGAGAGTGACCAGAGATTACGCAGAATCGGGCCTTCGGTCCAGTTCCTGTCGAAGGCTCTTCTACCGGGTCGTGCGCTGCCATCCTCGCTGTTCATCTCTATAAGATTACCCCATCATAGCACTAAAATTCAAAATCGTGCCGGAGCACCGTCTCAAACACGCCGGGTTTTCCACCGCCCGGTGCGGAAATAAAAGACGAAGATAACCGCCTGGACAACCATCTCAGCGGCCATCGCCCAGCGAATACCGAGCACGCCGAGGCCGGTCATCTTCGGCAGGAAATACGCTCCCGGAAGGGTGATGAGCAGAACAGTCAGGACGCTGACAACCATCGGCGGCACGGTATCTCCGGCTCCCTGGAGCGAGTTCATGAAAACCGCTACGAAGGAAAGAACGATATACCCGGAGACAGCGATACGGAGAAAGGTCGCAGCCGTTTCGATAAGGTCCGGCTCCGAGCTGAAAATCCGTACGAAGTATTCGGCGCCGAGCAGGATGGCAATGCTGAACAGCACCATGATGCCCTGCACCATGCCGACCGCCAGCCAGGCGCCCTTCTCCGCCCGTTCGGGCTGTCCGGCTCCCAGGTTCTGCCCGGCCAGGACGCCGGCGGCCATGCCGAGAGCGAAACAGGGCATCAGCAGTATCATTTCGATTCGCTGGTTAAGGGTGTGGGCGGCCACAGCGATGGTACCGAAAGGAACGACGAAGGACATCAGTATCAGCTGGGTAGCGTTCCGCTGCAATCCGGAAATCAGGGCAGGGAAACCTATTTTGATGATTCGCCCTATCATGGGGAAATCAATTGAGAAATTCTTCAGGGTCATCTTCACCCGGGTCCGTCCGGTGAAAAGGAACCAGACGCCGAGTAGGGTGCCGATAGTCTGGGAAATGATATTAGTAAGCGCCGCCCCGACGACTCCCATCTCGGGGAATATCCACCAGCCGAAAATCAGGAAGGGGCACAGCACGACGTGGATTACCCGATAGATGAGTGTCTGTTTCATGGGCGTGATGGTATCGCCCGAAGCCTGCATGATGCTCTCAATCAGCATCCGGTAGGACATGGAGGCGAAACCGATAAAGAGCACCCGCATATAGGCGGCACCCTCGGCGACAACATCTTCCTCTAGCCCGAGGAGGACAAGGATTGGTTCGGCGAAGAAACTGCCGACAATCGCCATGACGACGGAAAAAACAGCGCAGATAGCAAAGGCCTGCTGCGCCGAGTGATTAGCGCTTTCGTTATCGCCGGCGCCGACGAAACGGGCGATAACCGCCCGCATACCTTGGGCAAGTCCCATCATCATTGAGTTCAACAGCATGACGGCCATGCCCGAAACACCAACTCCGGCGATGGCTGCCGAACCAAGCTTGCCCAACCATATCATGTCGATGGTCGGGCCGAGCATCATCAGAGAATTGGTAATCACCATCGGCCATGACAGCAGCAGGAGATTTTTCAGGATGCTGCCCTGGGTCCAGTCACGGTCGGAACGGCCCCCGGACTTGTGGGAACCCCCTAAATCCGTTCTTATCTCTTTATCATCCGTCGTATCAGCCAAAACTTCCTTCTCAATGCCTATTCTCTGCCGGATGGTTATCAGTGATATATTCTACACTAAAGTCTTTTTCTTCCAGCGCCCTGACTTGAACACCAGCGCCATGGCAATGCCCGAGGCAATCATGCCGATGACGATTCCCCACCTGACACCGTAGATGCCAAGGCCGGTATACTTCGAGAGAACGAAAGCAAAAGGAATCTGGAAGAGCCAGAAAGTACCGACGGTAATAATCGCCGGAGGTATGGTATCCCCGACGCCGGAAAGAACGTTCTGAAGCACCGGCTCGAAGCCGAACACCAGCAGGGCAGCCGCCCCAATCCTCAGGAACACAGCCGTCATTTCCACGACTTCCGGTTCAGGCCCGAAGATACTGATTATCTGTTCGGGGAAAATCAGCATCGCCACGCCGCCGAGGGCCATCAAGCCGACGACCAGCCCGGAAGCGAGCCAGCCGCTTTTCTCCGCCCTGTCCGGTTTTCCGGCTCCCATATTCTGCCCGGCCAAAACAGCCGCACCGGTACCGAAACCCATTCCCGGCATCATATTGAACATCATGATTCTCTGCCAGATGGTATGAGCGGCAACCGCCACCGTTCCGAAGGGCGAAACGAGCCACATAATCACCATATCGCCGAGGCTTCTCTGGGCGCCGCTGACGGCGACGGGAATACCTATTTTGATAATCTTTTTTATCATGACGAAGTCGACTTTAAAGTCCTTCAGGGTAAGATGGAGACGACTCCTGCCGGTCATCAGAACCCAGATACCGATTACCAGACCGATACCCTGAGTGATGACGTTGGTCAGGGCAGCGCCTTCGATGCCGAGTTCGGGAAATATCCACCAGCCGAAAATCAACGCCGGGCACAGTACAACATGGAGCAACCGAAAAAAGACGATGATACGCATCGGCGACATGCTGTCGCCGGAGGACTGCATGATGCTTTCGGTCATCATCCACATAATCTGGGTGACCGAGCCGATGAGCATAATCCGGAGGTATTTCGCGCCTTCGATGACAACTTCCGGTTCGACGCCGAATACCTTCATGACCGGTTCGGCCAGGAAAAAGGCCAGGGGCAGCATGAGCAGCGAGAAAACCAGCCCCACGAGGTATGCCTGCCGTGATGCATGGACGGCATTCGCTTCGTCACCGGACCCCATGTAGCGGGCGACGATAGCCCGCACCCCCATGCAGACAGCACTCACCAGCGAATTCAGCATCATGACTGCCATGCCGCCAAGCCCGACGCCGGCGATAGCTTCCGAACTCAGTCGCCCGACCCAAATCATATCGATAGTCGGGCCTATCATATTCAGGGAGGCGCCTATCATCAGCGGCCAGGAAAGCAACCAAAGATTTTTCACCACGCTCCCCTGGGTCCAGTCCCTGAGAACTTTCGGTTCTCTTCTTTTTAGATTCTGTTTACTATCCAAAAAATGTTCTATTTACCTTTCCAACGGTTAACCGGTAATACCGCGTTTTTCTGCCTCCTCGATGATGCCGGCGACGATAAACAATGACCCGGTAGCGCAGATAAGGTCGTTTTCACCGGCGATTTCGAGTGCCAGTGTCATCGCTGCCGTTATATCCGCCGCCGAACGGCCTTCGACGCCTCTCCGGCGGAATTCTTCGACGATTCTTTCCGCGGGCATAGCCCGGGGATGAATGGAACGAGTCACCACTACTTTATGAAACACCGGGGCAAGTTCACCGACGATTCCGGTTATGTCTTTATCCGATGAACTGCCGATAATCAGGACTGCCTGATTGTAGGTAAAATACTTCTCAATCGCTTCCCGGACCCGCCGGGCAGAGTCGATGGTATGGGCACCGTCGACGACGAGAAACGGCTTTCGGGAAAGAATCTGCAATCTACCCGGCCAGTTGACCGCCGCCAGGCCTTTGACGATATCGTCCTTGCGAATATGGTATCCCTGGTCGGCCAGTACCTCGAGGGCGGCCACAGCCGTGGTTGCATTGTTAAGCTGGTGGTCGCCGATGAGGGGTATCGAGAGGTCATAGGTATCTTTCCTCCCCTTCACCCTGAAGGTCTGCCCGTAGATATCCCAGGTAAGGCCTTCCCAGGTGACGTCACGCCCGACTTTTATCAAGGGAGCTTTGCGTTCCCGGCAGACCGCTTCGAAAACTTTATCCGGTTCGTCGAGCTGTTGCGATGAAACCACCGTTACGCCCGGTTTGATGATACCGGCTTTTTCCCCGGCAATGGCGGTGAGGGTATGACCCAGCACTTCCATGTGGTCGAAACCGATGGTGGTGAGGACGCAGACATCCGGCTTCACCACGTTGGTCGAGTCCAGCCGGCCGCCCAGTCCGACTTCAACGACCTGGAAGTCAACCTTCTTCATTTCGAAGTACAGAAAGCCCATGGCCGTCATGATTTCGAAGGTAGTGAGTTTGCCATAGGTTGCCTTCTCATTAACAGCGGAAACTTCGGGTTGAAGCTGTTCGACGAGCTTCACCACATCGTCATCCGAAATCAATTTCCCGTTGGCGCGAATTCGTTCATTGAAGGTATGGAGATGGGGAGAAGTAAAAAGGCCGGTCGAATACCCGGCGGTCATGATAACGGAGGTAATCAGGGCAGCCGTACTGCCTTTTCCTTTGGTCCCGGCGATATGGACCGTTTTCGCTTTCAGGTGAGGATTCCCCACCCGTTCGAGTAACTCATCCATCCGCCGCAGGTCGTAATTAGCGGCGTCACGCGGCCGTGCCTGCTTCTCATAATCGACGAAACTGTAGATGTAGTCCAGCGCCTGTTGATAATTCATTGTCATACCCCCCTCCCCGGGAACTATTTTCTTACTCATAGTAAAAGGGAGGATAAGTTCACTAAGAACTTCATTCCCCCCTTTTTCGTTCTCCGTAACGCTATAAATTATACCATCGTCAAGACAGCACTATCAAACAGGAACCACTGTTTCATCACAGATGTTTCAGCCGAACCGAGAGGCAACCAATCACGACGCTGACTCAGATTTTCTGCTCAACCTTCGCAACCGGACAACGCCGAAAGAGAGCAGGAGCAGCGTTCCGCCGAGCAGAATAATGGTCGCTCCCGAGGGAAGCCGCAGGACGTAGGAAAGCCAGAGTCCGCCGGTGGTAAAGATAAAACCGAACAGCACGGAAAGAAGCATCATTTTTTTAAGGTTATGGGTAAACTGCCGGGCCATAGCAGC
>CAYXEG010000049.1:0-5419 GCA_964463875.1 uncultured Dehalococcoidales bacterium | reverse complement strand
CCACCACCTGAATTAAAACCACCACCGTGAGAGCGATTAAGGCAAGCAGTAACAGGTAGAGCTTATCGACCGGCATGCCGACGGCGGTAGCATATTCCTCATCGAAGGTAAGAATCAGATATTCCTTGAAGAAAAGAATCACGACAGCTACGATAATGATATCCAGCGCCAGCATCAGCAGGATATCGCTGAACGGCACGGTGAGGATATTCCCGAACAGGTAGCTCATTAAATCGGGGGTATACCCGGGGCTGAACCGGATAAAGATAATCCCCAGGGCCATACCAACCGCCCAGAGGATGCCGATAGCAGTGTCGGCAGAAATCCTGGTTTTCCGGATGATACCGCCGATTGCCAGGCTGGAAGCCACCGAGAAAAACAGGGCGCCGAGAATCGGATTTATACCAATCAGGTAACCGAGGCCGATACCACCGAATGAGGTATGAGCGATGCCGCCGCTGATGAAAACAATGCGTTTCACCACCACATAAACGCCGACGATACCGCAGGCAATCGAAGCCAGCAGCCCGGCCATCAGGGCATTGCGCATGAATTCGTACTGGAGAGCTTCAAGCATGTTCATGTTCCTTAAGAACGCGGTGCGGCACGGTGCCGTGCGTTATCAGTTGAATCGGGCATTTATAGGTTTCCTCAAGGATTTCGGGTGTAATCTCATTCGAGCCGTGGTAGTACAGCCGGTCGTTGAGGCAGGCGATTTTGTCGACATAGACGGAGACGGCTCCGATATCATGAGAAACCATGATGATTGTCAGGGTTTTTTTCAGCTCGTTCAGCAGTTCGTAAAATTCCGTCTGGAGAGCCGGGTCGATACTCGCGGTAGGTTCATCCAGGAGCAGCAATTCAGGCTCGGAAACAAGGGCGCGGGCGAGGAAAATCCTCTGTTGCTGGCCGCCGGACAGGTAGCCTATCTGTTTATCCGCGAATTCCAGCATGCCAACCTGCTCCAGGGCTTTTTCTGCGGCAACTCTGTCTTCCGCCTGATAACGTCGGACCATGCCTCTGTGCGTATAGCGTCCCATCAGGACGACATCCCGCACGCTGGCGGGAAAATCACGTTCGAAAGAAGGCCGTTGTGAGACATATCCGATTCGGCTTCTCACCCGGGCGGGAGGTTTGCCGAAAATCAGAATGTCTCCCGAATCCGGCTTAACAATGCCGAGGATTACTTTAAGAAGGGTGCTTTTCCCGCCGCCGTTCGGGCCGATAATCCCCAGGAAATCACGCCGGAACACCGAAAGGGTAATGTTATCGAGTACCGGTATCTCTCCGTAACCAGCACTAAGATTAGTGATTCGTATAACCTCACTGTTTTCCATGTTACTTCATCGCCTGTTTCATGGCCTCTTTAATCGCGTTCATATTCCGGACGAAGTCTTCGGCCAGGGGGTCGATAGCAACAACCTGCCCGCCGATTTCCCGGGCAATCATCTCTGCGCTTTTCGTATTGTACTGCGGTGACACAAACACCACTGTTATGCCATGTTCCTTCGCTTCCTCAATAACCCGTATCAGGTGGTCAGCTTCAGGTTCCTTGCCGCCTGTTTCAACCGGAATCTGCTGCAACCCGTAATCGCGGGCAAAGTAGCCGAAAGAGGGATGAAAGACAATAAAAGCGGGAGTAGCCACCCCCTGTAAATCATCCGTGAGTTCGGTATCCAGTTCGTCAAGCTGTTTCTGATAATCAGCCCGATTCTTTTCGTAGTATGCCCGGTTGGCAGGGTCGACCTGCACCAGTCCGTCACAGATATTCTGCGTCATTATTGTAGCATTTTTTATCGAAAGCCATATATGGGGATCGAGTCCGGTATGATGATGGTCTTCTTCGGATTCACCTTCATGGTCGTCCGCGTCTTCGTGTTCATGTTCCTCAGATTCGATGAAGCTGATTCCCTCGGAGCAATCAACAACGAGCATGTCTTTATTGATGTCAATCAGTTTATCCATCCAGGCAAGCTCGAACTCCACCGGAGAGCCGACCTTCGCGTACATTTTCGCTTTCGAGAGTTGCACCATCTGGTCGGAGGTCACTTCGTAGGTATGGGGAGAGGCTCCCGGCGGCACCATCACCACCACGTCTACCTTATCGCCGCCGACCGCTTTGACGAAGCCTGCCTGCGGCTGAATACTCACCGCCACCACCAGTTTTCCGGTTTTTCCGGTTCCGGTGTCGCAGCCGGCAGTCGTAACCGCCGGCAGAACCATGAGCAACATGGCTGCACAAGCAATCGATATTTTTTTCTGCATAAGACGTTTCATAATAATTTCCTCGCGTTGTCCGGGAAAATTCCTCCAGGGGTATCCGGACATTGGTACTGCTTGCTTTTGGTTGGTAATGATGTCATTGTTGAAAACCCCGTATGTCGTAGATTCCGCATGTCGCAGATTCCGTATGTCGCAGATTCCGTATGAACGAAGTGAATCGGAAAACGTTAGTGAATCGGGGCGAATGAAGCAAACCTGTCCCGGTTTTTAGGCTGTCCGAAAAATCCCTCTTCGGAAGAATGAAGTAAGGCAAACGATGCAGCTTCTCCCTTTTGTAAAGTGGTACATCCCGTATGAACGAAGTGAATCGGGAGGAGATTAAGAGGGATTTATGAATAGTTACGACCAAATATAACATTTTCTATCAGAGAACACTTACTCTTTTATTGTTCGAATTCTCATTTTAGGACAGCCTCATGATGAGGGATTTAGAATTTTTTCCATTTATCTATTCATTCTTGTATCTGCCAAACAAAACTGAACAGAACCCGGACATTCGCCACTTGCTTTTTGTTTTTTGGTTGAATAATTCCTATTATACCCATTTACAATTGATAATTATTTTCATTTAACGGGCAAAGAATATACTTCACGAGGCACATACCGGATTATGAGGTCGATGTCGAACGGCATTCCGGGCAACGTCCGTAAAACTCGAGAGTGTGGCCGCTGATATCGAAGAGCGTCTCTTTCGAGAGTCTCTCTTCGAGGTCGGCCAGAGAGCAACCGGCGAAATCGACAACCTTCCCGCACTCCGAGCAAATCAGGTGGTGGTGGTGGCCGGTCGGCCGTCTCATCATGTAGCGGCGGCAGCCGTCAGAAGCGTGCACGCGGCAGACCAGGTTCAGCTCGCTGAGAAGGTCGAGCGTCCGGTAAACAGTCACCAGGCCGATTTCCGGGTTTTTCACCGACGCCTTTTCATAAATGGCTTCCGGGGTCAGGTGTTCGGTGCTCGAAGCGATAACCTTCAGTATCGCGTGGCGCTGCGGCGTCAGCTTGTAACCGTTCTCCCGGAGAATGCCGGCTATCTTGTTGGCAGTCAGTCTCATATTCCGCTCTAAATGAAAATCATTATCAACTGACATAGAATATAGCAGGTATGAGGGAGGCTTGTCAAGGAGGGCTGTTGTTAAAAAATATGATTACCACCATGTAACGTCGACGAATAATTTCGAGGTCGTCCTGAATATCCCTCTTCGGAAGTGTGAAGAGAGGCAGACGATGCAGCTTCTCCCTTCCCCGGTTTTTCCGAAGTCGTCCGAAAAATCCATCTTCTGAAATGCAAGGAATCCCTGGGATAGTCCCCTCTCCCCAACGCGGGAGAGGGTAAGGGTGAGGGGGCTATAGGAAAGCCGTTTTTTCACCCTCACCTGGCCTCTCCCGTCAAGGGAGAGGTAATCTGTAATCAGTGTTACGGAGCGTTAATCAAAGGTTCTTTCGTTGAGGCAGACGATGGAGAAAGACAGTGGGTAATCACTTACACCTTTCCCGTCCATCCCGAGCCTGTCGAAGGATGAACGGAAAGAACTGCTGAAATCTGAGCTGGCCACATGAAACTGTACAGTTTGTTAAGGTAGAATCCTGCCAATAAAATAGAGAAAGATAACTGGGAATCATACCGGGACTGGTATCGGATTGATCGGATACATCAGAGTCTTGATTATCTGAGTCCGATACGGTATCCTCAAAGAGCATAAAAAGCTTTTGTGTTTTTAGCCTGATTTATTCCGATTTCATGGGATGCACCACAGTACCTGACAATGAATTATCACTATAGGAGATCTAACATGACGATACCTGATTTTCAAACAATAATGCTCCCTTTTCTAAAAACCGCTGAAGATGGTAAAGAGCATTCTAAACGTGAAGTGGTGGAAAGGCTTGCAGATTATTTTAAACTGAGCGAATCGGAACTGAGAGAAATGTTACCAAGCGGTAAGCAGGAATTATTTGATAACCGTGTCGGTTGGACCAGAACCTATCTAAAAAAAGCTGGACTTATTGAAACTACTAGAAGAGGATTTTTTTGTATCACCCAGAGAGGTCGAGATCTGCTACAACAAAACCCAGCGAAAATCGATATTAAGTTGCTAAATCAATATCCTGAATTCAAAGAGTTTCATACTTATAGAGGCAGTAAGGGGGAGATTGTTATTGCTAAGGAAGAAGATACAACTCCACAAGAGAGACTATATAATGCTTATCAGCAAATCGATGACGAACTTGCGAAAGACATTCTTCAACAGCTAAAGACGATTTCTCCTAAAGGTTTTGAGAATATCGTGGTTGATCTCCTAGTTAAAATGGGTTACGGCGGTAGTAACAAGGAAGCAGCTCAAGCGATCGGTAGGTCAGGAGATGAAGGAGTAGATGGAGTGATCAACCAAGATACCCTTGGAATAGATAGGATTTATATCCAGGCTAAACGATGGAATGATACTCCAGTTAATCATTCAGAAATAAGGAACTTTATAGGTGCTCTAGATTTCAAACATGCGGAAAGAGGGATATTCATTACCACATCGACTTTTACGAAAACTGTCAAAGATAATGTCGCTCTCAGTTCAAAAAGAATCATACTAATTGATGGAGACGATCTCGCCAGGCTTATGATTACTTATAAGGTTGGGGTATCTGTCGTGGATACATTTGAACTGAAAAAGCTAGATATGGATTACTTTATTGAGGAGTAGTTGTTTTCTACTGAGAGGGACCCGTAAAACTGGACAGTTTGTTAAGGTGAAGTCCTGCCGATAAAATAGAGAAAGATAACCGGGAATCATACTGGGAGTGGTGTTGGTTTAATCGGATATATCAGAATCTGGATTATCTGAATCCGATGCAGTATGCTCGATAAAAAGATTTTAAAAAAAGCCTTTTTGTGACACCAAAACTTGACAAAATTAGAACAAAAGAGCTAAACTAAACCACATTTTGGGCAAAGTTGTAAATGCCCCGCGAGGATTCCGCCGCCGGAGCCCCTCGTCAGGAGAACCGGGAAATGCTCCCGACAGAGAGCCAGCATGGCGGTACGATTGGACGTAATTCAGTATCGGTACCCCGTTCCTCTTTTTCATGACCGCCGGTCATCCGGCAAAACGGACCGCAACGTCATCTTGCGCGAAAGGAATCGAAG
>CAYXEG010000048.1:9923-17801 GCA_964463875.1 uncultured Dehalococcoidales bacterium | reverse complement strand
GTGAAAGCCGGCAACAGCTTTTTCCAGTCGCCGACGATGCCGTAATGGGCAAAACGGAAAATGTTGGCATCTGCGTCCTTGTTAATAGCCACAATAGACTTCGAACCGGAACAGCCCGCCATGTGCTGGCTGGCACCGGAGATGCCGATGGCAATGTATAAGTCAGGGGTGACGATTTTCCCGGTCAGGCCGACCTGAGACTTATCCGGCATCCATCCGTTATCGCAGGCAGGGCGTGATGCCCCGACCGCCCCTTTCAGCACCTTCGCCAGTGCTTCGAGCTGAGTGAAACCTTCCGGTCCGCCGATGCCCCGACCGCCGGAAACGATGACCGAAGCATCTTCCAGTTTGATTCCGGCGATTTCTTCGGTTACCTTATCGATTACTTTCGTTTTAACGACTGATTCATCGATGCCCGCGTCGATTTTTACCACTTCGCCGGAGCGTGAATCGTCTTTCGCGAGAGGCGTCATCGATTTCGCCCGGACCGTCGCTATCTGAGGGTCGGAATCGGTCAAATAAATCGCCTGGGCGTTCCCGCCGTAAACCGGTTTCGTCTGCAGCATGCGTTTCGAATTCGAATCGATTTCAAGATTGATACAATCCATCAGGGCGGCTGTGCCGAGCCGGAAAGCCAGCCGGGGCGCAAGGTCGCTGCCCATTCCGGTATGCCCCGTGATAACCACTACCGGGGCGATTTCTTTAACCGCTTTTTCCGCTGCGGTGGCATATGCGTCCGACTGGTAAGTCGCCAGCAGGCTGTTCTCAATTGCGTACACTTTATCAGCGCCGAAAGCAATCGCCTCTTTGGCAGCGGCGTTAACATCACCGCCGATAAGCAGTGCCGAAAGTTCCTGTCCAAGGTCGTCAGCCAGCTTTCTGCCGCACCCTAACACTTCTTTAGAGACGGAACTCAGGGCACCGTTCAGAATCTCGCCTACTACCATTACGCCTTTATTATCAGACATTATTTTCCTCCTGTTACAACCATGAGGCACCTGTCCTCACGGCTGATATCAATTCTGTTAGATTATTTTGACTTCCCTGAGTTTTTTCGCCAGCAGTTCCGCTGTTTCTTCCGGGCTTTCGCCTTCGATAAGCTCACAGGTACCTTCCCGAACTGGCTGGAACAACTTCATCAGCTTGGCCCGCCTGCCGGCGGCGCCGAGCTGAGCGGCCTCGACACCGATATCTGCCGGTTTCCAGACTATCGGTTCCTTCTTCTTGGCGGCCATGATACCTTTAATCGTCGGATAGCGCGCTTCGCCAAGTTCGTTGCTGACCGTAACTACCGCTGGAAGAGCTGATTCAATCACATCGTATCCATCCGGTGTAACCCGTTCGATGCGGACGGTGCCGTTTTTCGGTTCAACTTTTTTAGCCAGCGTCACGCACGGTATACCGAGGATTTCAGCGATGCCCGGCCCTACCTGACCGTTATCCCAGTCAGCTGCCTGCCTTCCGCAGAAGACCAGGTCATAGGTACCGATTTTCTTTATTGCCATAGCGATGGCGTAAGCAACCGACCAGCTATCGCCTTCGTCGTAGGCCGCATCTTCGAGCAGTACCAGTTCGTCGGCTCCCATCGAAAGCGGTTTTTTCACAACGTCGCGCAGCAGGTTATTGCCGAGGGATATCACCGTTATCTTGCCTCCCTGGGCATCCTTGATTTTCAGGGCGGCTTCCAGGGCGTTCTCATCGAACGGGCTGATAACAGGCGGTATCCCTTTCGGAGGTACTACCTTGTTCGTATCGCCATCTACCCGGAAACTCGCCGGGGGTGCTTCAGGATCAACCACCTGCTTGCAGCACACAATCATATTCATAGCAGACCTTCTCCTCTTTATCTGTACTATACGGAACGTGAGTTTATCAAATCATAACAACATATACGGTAATGCGTCAAGAAAACGAGCGTGAATTCGATGACATGGTCGTTCCGATTACCCGCTCGATTCCCGCCAGGTCTTTAAAAATCAAGGTTTCACCATCAGGAAATGCTTCTTCAAGATGTCGCCGACAGGCTTCAAGCTGTCCCTTCCCGATTTCCAGGAGCAGCGTTCCTTTCCGGCTCAGCCGGGTTTTCGCCTGCCGTATAAGTTCATCGATTACCTGCAACCCATCACCTCCGCCGTAAAGGGCGGATACCGGCTCGAAGCCAAGGGTATTAACGATTTTCATCCCCTCCTCATCGATATAAGGAAGGTTGGCAACAATCATATCCATATCCGAATTCAGCGGTTCCAGCAGGTGTCCCTGAAGAAAGGTGATTCTTTCTTCGACACCATGCCGGCGGCTATTGTACCGGGCGATATCGAGAGCTTCGGGTGAGGTATCGGTCGCGTATAACTTTACTTCGGGCAGTTCGAATGCCAGTGAGACAGCGATACACCCGGAACCCGTGCCGATATCGGCAATATTCCTGTAGCCTCGCTCCCCGGCCAGTCTGACGGCTGTCTCGACCAGCAGTTCGGTTTCCGGCCTTGGTATCAGGACAGCCGGGTTGACGGTAAATTCCCTCCCAAAAAATTCCCTTGCGCCGGTGATGTAGGCAGTCGGCTCGCCGCTGCACCGCCGTTCTACCAGCGCCAGGTAGTTTTCATATTCTGCAGCAGAAATTACTGTTTCCGGAGCGGTAAAGAGAAGAGTCCTGCCGATTCCCAACTGGTAACGTAACAGGACTTCCGATTCAAGTAAAGCATCTTCGATGCCATGTTCCGTCAGGATAATGCGGGCGTTATGTATAGCAGCCCGAAGGTTCATGCAAGCTGTTCCTGCAGTAATCTCGCCCGTTCGTCGGTAGCCAGCGCGTCTATCAAATTATCCAGATTCCCCGCCAGGATTCCTTCAAGGTTGTGAAAGCTCAGATTAATCCGGTGGTCGGTCACCCTGTCCTGGGGGTAATTGTAGGTACGAATTTTCTCGGAGCGGTCGCCGGTACCGAGCATCGAACGCCGCTGCCGGCCCAGTTCTTCTTCCTGCTTCGACTTTTCGATATCGTAAATACGGGCACGCATGACGGACATGGCTTTCATCTTGTTTTTCAACTGCGAGCGTTCGTCCTGGCAAATGGTGACGATGCCGGTGGGAAGATGGGTGATACGGACGGCCGTGGCAACCTTATTGACGTTCTGACCGCCGGCGCCGCCGCTGTGGAATATATCTATTTTCAGGTCTTTTTCATCGATGTCCACCTCGACTTCGCTGACCTCCGGCATAACGGCCACCGTCGCCGTCGAGGTGTGAATGCGTCCTGAGGATTCCGTTACCGGCACCCGCTGTACCCGGTGCACCCCGCTCTCGTATTTCATCCGGCTGTAAGCGCCTTTACCGGTAATCTCGAATACCACTTCCTTGAAGCCACCGATACCACTTTCGCTGGTGTTGATTATTTCGACACCCCAGCGCTTTTCCTGGGCGTACCGGCTGTACATCCTGAAAAGGTCGGCGGCAAACAACCCCGCTTCATCGCCTCCGGCGCCGGCCCTGATTTCCATGATTATGTCCTTATCGTCATTCTCATCCGCCGGAATAAGGGCTTCCTTTAAATCCTCGGTAATCTGCTCCATCCTCGCTTCAAGGTTTTCTATCTCCTGCCTGACCATGTCCCGCATCTCATCATCGAGGTCGTCATCGAGCATGCCTCTCGTTTCCTCGTATAATTTCTCGGCTTCCCGGTATTTCCGGTACATGATGACGATATCCTCCAGCCCGGCCCGTTCTTTACCGAGCTTCAGCAGCATATCGGGTTTCGTAGCGACTTCCGGTGTTGCTATCTGGTCTTCTATCTCAAGAAAACGGTCTTCCGCCTGTTTCAGTTTTTCCCACATAGACGAGTTCTTTCCTGTTTTTTCCTTCGTCTTTCATTATAACACAGGCGTAATTTTCACTGAACTGGATGTAAGACACTGAGCTTTCCTCGTTTCGACAAATTCCTCTGAATATCTATGTTCGTACTTATAATACGGTGTGCAACCAGATTTTCTGTAAGGTGTTCCCGCTATAGTAGCACACCTGTTCTATAGAGTCAATTTCACTTCTTTTTTCTGGCAAATTACTGCGATTTCCCGTATCATTACAAAGGAAATATGTCAGACTTGAAAACGTTCGACAATAGCTCTATCAGCCGGCAGGCAGGAACGCGATACCGGATTGCCCGTCTGACCTCTAATATTTTCAACCCTTTCCTCCTGTGTGTGACGTTGATTATCATCATTGCAACCATTTCTTCGTCTAGTTTTCCGGAAGCGGTCAAATGGTCGCTCCTGTCCGTCGGCATGGGACTGCTGCCGGTGTTCCTCGTTCTCCTCTACCTGCTCAGGAAAGGCAAAGTGGACAATTTTTTCGTTACCGCTCGCGAGCAGCGATACACCATTTACCTGATAGGCTGCCTCAGTTCCGGAGCCGGTTGCCTTATCATGTTCCTGCTCGATGCCCCGTCGGTGCTGATTGCAGGTTTCGCTACCGGGGCATCGACCGCCGTGCTGTTCGCCGTCATCAATCTCTGGTGGAAAATTTCCCTCCATACCGCTATTGCCTCCGCTTCGTCGGTAATGCTCGTTCTGCTCTTCGGCTGGGCTGCTGCCGCAGCGCTCGTGATAATCCCTCTCACTGCCTGGGCGAGAATCGAACTGAAATGCCACTCATTCAAGCAAACCTTCTTTGGTGCGCTCCTGGCAGCCGCCCTGGTACTGCTGATGTTCCAGCCGCTGGCCGATATGTAGTCTTAAAAACAGGGTAACTCTCAGTCTGCGCTTTACCCTTGACCTGAACCAGTAAAATCGATTTAATTTAGTTGAGAAGTATTGTGAGCCGGAAGGAGACCTGATATCGATGGGAACGCTGATACTGACAAGAAACGAAGTGACGAAATTACTCGACATGCCCGAGGTTATTACCGCGGTCGAAGACGCTTTCCGCGCCTGGGGCGAGGGAAAAGGCAGCATGCCGCCGAAGGCGTACCTGAATGTGGAAAAGGGCGATTTCCGGGCAATGCCGGCAGCCCTCCCGGGCGCGGCCGCCCTGAAATGGGTGAATGCTCATCCGCAGAACCGGGCGAACAATCTCCCTTCGGTGATGGCGGTACTGATATACAACGACCCTGACACCGGGTATCCCCTGGCAATAATGGACGCCACCGCTCTGACTGCTTTTCGTACCGGCGCTGCGGCGGCAATCGCTTCGAAATACCTCGCCCGGAAAGACTCGAAGACACTCGGTATCATCGGCGCCGGTTACCAGGCATACACCCAGATTCTGGCGCACAGCGAATTTTTCAAGTTCGAAGCGGTGAATGTTTATGATATCAACCCGGAGATATCTCTCGGATTAGCCGGACAACTGCCTCAGTTTCCGGTAAACGTCTGCTCGATAGAGAGAGCTGCTACGTCGGATATCGTCTGTACGCTGACCCCTTCACGCAAACCGATAGTGAAACGGGAATGGATTATCAACGGTACCCACATCAATGCCGTCGGGGCTGACGCGGCGGGAAAACAGGAGCTCGAACCACAGATACTGAAGGACGCAACGGTAGTGGTGGATGATATCCGCCAGGCATCGGGCGGAGGAGAAATCAACGTTCCCATCAGCCAAGGAATTTTCAAAGCTGAATACATCAGGGGAACGCTTGCCGATATCATCCTGGGGCGAAAACCCGGCAGAGCCGGTAACGCCGATATTACCGTTTTCGATTCGACCGGAATTGCCATCGAAGATATCGCCACCGCTAAACTGCTCTTTGAGAAAGCCCGGCAAAAAGGCGGATATACGGAAATCGATTTTGTCGGCTTTTAGACACGAAAAGGGGGCATAAAGCCCCCTTTTAATTACCTATTTACCGAACCCGTCGTTTTTAACCCAGTCGATACCCGGGGCGGCTTTTCCCCAGCCGGCTTCGGCAGCTCCTTTCATGAGGTTGTCTTCCTCCGAGTTCATCTGCTTCCGCATTTCTTCCCGTCTCTTCAACCTGAGCTCGTTCTGTCTCCGGGTGCCTTCGGGAGTGCAGTAATTCACCCAGCGCATCATCGTGTCTCTCATCATCTCTTCGGGGTTCTCGAAAGGCAGAATGATGAGCTGTTCTTCCTCAATACCCTTCTTGACAATTTTCGCCAGGTCGACCGGGTCGATACCGAACGAGTAATGATGCCGCATGAACTCGATTGTTTTTTCGTTCGTATTGTAGCCGGTATTGGCGAGTTCTTCAGGCCGCGTGTAGGAGGATTCGCCGATGTTCGATTTGATACCGACCGGACAGAGGCAGGAAACGCCGATGCCGTAAGGCTGGAGTGCTTCGTAGTAGCATTCCATGAGACCGATGACTGCCGCTTTGGCAACCGAGTAGGGCGTGCAGCCGGCTGAGAGGGAGAATCCTCCCCACGAGGCAACGCTGAGAATATGGCCGCCTTTACCGGCCTTTATCATGCGGGGTACGAAGGTCACCATACCGTTGATGACGCCGCCAAGGTCAACCCCCATCACCCAGTCATAATCCTCGTAGGTCGATGCCTCACACGGCCCGAACGCGTTGACGCCGGCCGTGTTGCAGAGCAACTGGGGAGGGCTGCCGTAGACCCGCTCAACCTCATCGGCAGCCGCTGCGTAGGCTTTTCTATCGGTGATATCGAGCTTAATGCAATGGACATCCGCGTTCTTTTTCTTGAAATAGTCTTTGGCTTCAGCCAGATGGTCGTCCCGGACATCGGCTATAACCACCTTGCAGCCGGCTTCCGAAAAAACCTTTGCCTGTCCGAGACCGGCGCCCGAGCCGCCGCCGGTGATGAATGCAACCTTGTCTTTAAAATCCTTCACAGTTCACTCCTCCTTATTCGTTGAAGTAGCGTAATACAAGGAGTGAAGAATTGCAAGCTCACCATGCGGGGAACGTCGCCGCATCAATAAAAAACTTGATTATCCGGCCGGATTCTGTCAAAAATAGGAAACAAAAACGAACGGAGATGATAATCTATGAAACTTCAGAACAGGGTTGCCATTATTACCGGCGGGGCAAACGGCATCGGAAAAAGGACATCGAAGCTATTTGCTGCCGAAGGAGCGAAAGTAATGATTGCCGATTACGATATCGCAGCGGCGGACCGGGTAGCGGATGAGATTAGAGCCTCCGGCGGAGAGGCCGTCACGAGACATCTCGACCACACCAGCGAACAGGCATGCATCGAGATGGTTCAGGCTACCCTGGAGAAGTACGGGAAGATAGATATCCTGGCTAATATCGCCGGCGTCTGGCCTCAAAAAGAAGGGACAGGCGTGAACGAGGGGCGTTACCTCAGCCGGATGGACCCGGAGGTCCGGGGTGGCTTCGCTGCATCGAGAAAGGAAGACTGGGACCGCGTCATCGACATCAATCTGAACGGGCCGCGCAACTGCACCCGGGCGGTCATCAACCATATGATAGAACGCCGCAGCGGGAAAATCATCAATTTTTCCTCCATCGCCGCCCTGCGGGGACTGGTCGGCGGTATCGAATACGCCACCGCCAAGGCCGCCATTCTCGGTTTCACGCTGACCCTGGCTCTCGAAATGGAGAAATACAATATACAGGTAAATACCGTTACTCCGGCCGGTACGCTCAGCGAACGCATGCTCGGGGGTATCGAAAGAGCGAAAAAGGCCGGACATGAAATCGACCTGAACCGGTACTGTACTCCCGAAGAAGTTGCCGAAGCGGTGCTGTTCCTTGCTTCCGATGCCTCGAACCACACCAGCGGCCAGAATATCGTCATCGGAACGCCCACGACCCCTTAATTGAACTGTCGGTATGTCAGCTCAGGTAAGCTTTAATGCGCGGGCAAGAGTATTGGTAAACCGCTTTATCTGCGGATTTCCAGGAATAATTGTTATCCTTTTCGGGGAGGTGCC
>CAYXEG010000048.1:5167-9913 GCA_964463875.1 uncultured Dehalococcoidales bacterium | reverse complement strand
CCTGTTACAAGGAGGATACCATTTCAAGTCGGGAGGTATTTGTTCACATCCCGGCCCGGTTATCGCTATGAAGGATTTTTGCTTGTTCAGGCCGTCCCTGTTATTCTTTAACAATGAGAACGCTGATGGCCTTGACGACGACTTTTACTTTATCGCCGACTTTCAGATCGAGGTCATTGATTGAGTCAATCGTCATGACCGAACCCATCGTTGCACCGGCCGGTATCTGTAAACTTACCTGCCCCATGATGTCACCCTTTTTTACCGCCGTAACTTTTGCATCGAGCTGGTTTCTGGCTCCGTACTTCATCGTTATGCCTCCTGATTTTTCTCTGATTATACATCAATCTGCGGCATGGTTTTACATTTGGTGTATAATAGTAACATAATGTAATTATCGAACGGGCAGGTAGATTGAACCAAAACGGGAGGAACCAATTGGAAGGACTGGCAGGACAACCGAAATTCGCGGTGCTTATCGACGGGGATAACGCCCAGGCATCGTTGCTTCCGGAGATACTCACCGAAGTCAGCAAGGCCGGACTGATAACGATTAAGCGGATATACGGCGACTGGACCACCTCGACCATGAACCAGTGGAAAGATACCCTTCATCAGAACGCCATTCAACCGGTACAACAATTCAGAAACACCATCGGCAAGAACGCTACCGACAGCGCTATGATTATCGACGCCATGGACCTGCTGCACACCAATGACCTCCAGGGATTCTGCATAGTTTCAAGCGACAGCGATTACACCCGGCTGGCAACCCGTCTCCGGGAAAACGGCCTTTTCGTTATCGGCGTCGGTGAAAAGAAAACTCCGAACGCGTTCGTCAATGCCTGCAACCAGTTCATCTATTCGGAAAACCTCCAGAAGGAAAAAGTTCCCCGACGAAGAAGACCCAACAATACCAGAAAACCTGAAGAAACAGAGAGCCAAAGCCCGCTGCCTCTGTTGATTCAGGGGTTCGAAATGGCTTCGAAAGAGGATGAATGGGCATTTCTTTCGACGATGGGCAACAGCCTGCGCCAGCTCGACCCGGCGTTCGACCCCCGGACGTACGGCCACCAGAAACTGCAATCGCTGCTGAAAGATTACCCGAATGTATTCATCATGACCAGCGACCGCTCCAAGAAACCGCCGGTGGTGAACGTCTCGCTCAATCCGAAGTACAACGCCGGTTAGTTAACGGGTTGACGGCCGGTCATACCGTTTCTCGTAGGCATTGTTGCTTTTCATCATCTGGTCCCAGTAAAGGTTCGAGACATGAAGCATTCTCATCACTTTTTCGGTTATTATTTCAGTCAGTGAGAATCTGTCTTTTCTGGCAATGGTTTTCACGAGCGCTGCATCGAATTGTCCGGTACTGCCGAATCCTTTTCCCAGTTCGAAAAACTGTTTGAATAACTTTTTCGTTATTATCGGCGGCATCGCCTGAATACCTTCGACCCCACCGCGGGTGGCAATTCCCATAAGCGGTGAATTCAGCCTGCAAGCCAGTTTTTCAAGGTATCGTCTCAGGTATTGCCCGTGAATGCCCTCCGAAAATCCGTACTGGATGATAAATGCCACCGGCGGATTCCCGGTTTGTCCCCGGAAAGGAGCAAGGCTTTCGAAGAACGCTTTGACTATTCCCGGCATGGCATCGGTGTAGAGAGGGAAAGCGAACAGGACTGCTTCCGACCGCCTGAATACTTCAACCAGGGTCGACTGGCTGTTGATGTTGTTGAGATAGAATATCTCGTATTCGTTTCCCGGAGTTTTACAAAATCCTCCAAGGAACTGCTCCAGGATGAGCTTCGAGTTACTGCGGGTACCGCGGGGAGAGCCGTTAAAGACGGTTAATTTCATTGACTGCCTCCTCCACCGAATCGGTAACCAACCCGGAATAAACAACTTTCGAGTGAAAATTGATGGCAATCCGGTCGTAAATATCCCTGATTATCGATAAATCTTCCTCGTCGGTATCGGCTTCCGGTTGCAGGAGCAGGCCCATCAGCGGGTAGGCGTCGTACCGGGGAAGATGGTGCTGCTCGCCCTGGTACATTCCGATATACGGAAGCAGCAGGGGTATCAGCTTGTCCTGGACTTTTTTCATGAGGGCGCTGGTGAAACCCATAATGACCGGTGAAGCATAGATAAGCAGGCGCGAGGTGATGACCTCGCGGCGTATCCGGACGGAGTCATCGACAACCAGGCATTCACCGGGCTGTTTCACCCAGCAACCGAAACAGCCAAGGCAGTATCGGATATCCAAATCCCGCAGTTGAAACCCGATGACTTCATGACAAGAGGCTTCGAGCGACTGCGCAAGGGACCGGAGATAAAGGTCGAATCCGGTATTCGAGGCATCCGGGTTTCCATTCAGCACGGTAATTTTCACAGGAGGATTATAACAAAATAGAAGACAAGACACAATTGACTCACAAATCTACCAATGGGTTTGAAAAACTGCTGAAAAACTGGTATATAAGGCAGAAAGAACTGCAAAAAAGTACAGGAGGAATGATTTTCAAATATGGAAAAACCGGCAAACTGGTCAGAACTGACCTGGGAACAGAAAAGGGAAATACGTTTCCAGGCCTGGCTCAACCCCGAGGGGGTAAAATTCGTTAACGACGAAGCCGAGGAAACCTACAAAAAAAGGGTGACCCGCTTCATCAAGGCAATCAAACTGGAAGAACCGGACAGGGTTCCGGTAATGTTGCCGACCCACACCTACCCGGCCTACCACGGCGGGTTCAATTTTCACGGCATGATGTACGACTATGCCAGGACAAAAGAGTGCTGGATTAAGTTCATGGATGATTTCGGCGACATGGATAACTTCAGCGGCCCGGGGCTGGTTCCTTCCGGGAAAATATCCGAAGCGCTCCGTTCGAAAACCCAGCTTCTCCCCGGCCTGGGGCTTCCCGTAGATTCTCCGACTAACCAGTACGTCGAAGCCGAATACATGAGCGCCGACGAATATGACCAGCTCATGTTCGACGAATCGGATTTTTACGTTCGGCAGATGCTGCCCCGCACCACCGGGCTGCTCGAACCCCTTGCCAAGCTGCCGCCGCTGCGAAACCTCCAGGGCAACACCCTGATAGCCTTGTTGAGAGACCCGGAATTCCGGAACATGGTGCAGACGCTGATGGACCTCGGCGACGAATACGATAAATGGACGAAAACCAGCGCCGAGATAGCGGAAATCGTTATCTCCCGCGGCTATCCCCCGCTCATGGGCGGTGGATTCTTTGCCGGCGCCCCCTACGACCATGTGGCGGACATGTTGAGGGGCACCAAGGGCATCAGCCAGGATATGTTCAGAAAACCGCAGAAGATTCATGACTTCATGGCCCGGCGCCTGAAAATGAACGAGGATACGGTAAAAGACGCCCCGATTACGCGAAGCCCGATAGTTATGATGCCGCTCCACAAGGGTGACGACATGTTTATGTCGGACAAGCAGTTCGACGTGTTCTACTGGCCGACGCTGAAGGCAACCTTCATCGCCATGATTAACGAAGGCCTGGTGCCGATGCCCTTCGCCGAGGGCAGGTATACCAGCCGGCTGAAGCAGATTACCGATACGCCGCCGAGCGGGGTAGTCTGGTACTTCGACCAGACCGACATGGCCCTGGCGAAAAAGACCCTGCAAGGAGTATGCTGCATCGCCGGTAACCTGCCGTCATCCAACATCCTGACCGGTACTCCGGAACTGGTAACGGCCAACTGCCGCAAGCTCATCGAGACCTGTGCCCCGGGTGGAGGGTATATCCTCGCCGCCGGCGCCAGCGTCGAAAAAGGCGATATCAACAACCTCCACGCCATGATGAACGCCGCTAAAGAATACGGCACTTATAAAAAATAACTGAAAATCGAAGAGTGATAAAGAGGAGGCTGAAGAAGTCTCCTCTTTTTTTTATGAGTTCGAAGCGAGTAACATCTCTTTGAGCGTCTTGAGGTTGACCACATCTTCACGATTGTACTTGAGGAGGGTGTCGAGGGCTTCGAGGTCGCCGGAGTACAGGTACCGGTCCCAGAGAACAATTGCCATCCGCCCGTTGACGTCCGGCAACTCCCGCTGAATGCCAAGCTGCTTCTCCACCCCCTTCAGCCCGCCGTACAGCTTCCTCTGCCAACAGCGGAACATCAGGTCGCAGTGTTCGTACATCTCTTCGAGGTTGATACCGAGGTGATGGTTGATGAACGGCAGGTCGAAACGGTGCCCGTTATACGTATAGATAGTATCGACGCCTTCGAGGGTGTTCAGGACATCGACCCGGGTTATATCCGCTCCGACCAGCTGGATCGTCTTCGTTATCAGTCCCGAGCAGATATAAAACCCGATAACGGTAATATCGCTTCCCCACGGCGAAAGGCCGGTTGTCTCAATATCGACATACGCTTCAACGGGAAAGTCCAAACATCTGCTCCTGAATATTTCTATCCCTGATTATACACCATCAGTGCCTTATGCCCGGTATTTCAGGAGTTCTTTCGGCTGATACGGAACGCGCCGGGTCTGACATTTCGGGTCAGGGCAGAGCAGGCAGCGCTCGAGTCTCTCGGATGTTTCGAAGAAAATGCCGGAGGTCGATTTCTCAGGTACCATCAGGTGATGCTCCGAAAGCCGGACGCCGATTGTTCCCTCGACATCACCGATGATTTGAAAGAGCTTCCTCTGCTGTTCGTTCGGGCCGAGGGCTTCACCGGGTCCGATGTGGGTCAACTGCTTAAGATTATACGTTT
>CAYXEG010000048.1:0-5157 GCA_964463875.1 uncultured Dehalococcoidales bacterium | reverse complement strand
CAGCACCATCTGCTTGAGCTGGTTCATAATGAAGTGCCGGAAAAAATCGCTTTTCGGGCTCGTTATTTCGTCCAGTTCTTCACCACAGGTCGCCACGTACGGGTAGACTGTTTCATCCGGATAAAATTTCAGGGTCGGTACCCAGCAGGTCAGTTCCACGCCGTCGATAACGATGTTTTTTCCGTTATTCGTCGCTTTTGAGAGTTTGTATACCGCCTTGGGAACGGCTTTTTCGTTAACCAGTTCTGTCAGTTCCCTGACCATGTCGGTGATTCGCTGTTCCTCGATACGCAGTTTCAGGTTCTTGAAAACTTCTTCTGATTTGAAACGTACCGGAATCCTGTTCAGGACAATCAGGTTCGATTCGTTACTCAATTGCTCCGCCTTTCCGGTATTTCACTAAACAAGTCTGTCAGCTTTTCATATTGGTGAACTGGAGAGGAACATCGTATTTCTGTTCCCGGAGCAGTTTCATCATTGCCTGGAGGTCATCGATTTTCTTGCCGGTAATCCTCACCTGGTCTTCCTGCAGCGCCGGCTGCACCTTTAGTTTCTGCTCTTTGATAAGCTTGACGATTTTCTGGCCGGTTTCTTTAGAAATGCCTTCTTTAATCCGGATATCCCGCTTGGCGGCGTTATGGGAGGTCGGCTCGATGTCCTTGATATCAAGGCATTTGGGGTCTATCTTGAACCTGACGCACTGCTCCTGGAGCATTTCCGTCACCATCTTGACCCTCGGTTCGTCACCGGTGGAAATATGGATACTTTTTTCTTTCCGGTCGAACAGTATCTCGGATTTCACGTTCTTGAAATCGAATCGTGTCGAAATTTCACGCTTCACGTTATTGATGGCATTGTCCATCGCCTGAAGGTCAACCTTGCTGACCACATCTAATGACGGCAAATCGGCACCTCCCCGCTTATTCAGCTTTCTATAACAATTTTACCATGAAAAGAAAGTGAAATCCGAGCGGGAAAAGGCATCGGAAGTTCTTTTTACCTGATGGCAATCTTATGTGATAATTGTCATGTAATTCATACTTGTGTTACCGGTATAATCTTTCACGTAGAACAGATAAGAAGGAGGGACGGAATGGTGAAACGATTTTCTGGTACAGCTAAAGGTAGAATAACTGGGATTATCCTGCTGGTGTTGCTTCTCTTCGCTTCCCTGGCAATGATATCCTGTAAAAGCGCTCTTCCGGGGGAATTAACCAGTAGCGAAAAACTCTGGAAAGACCAGAAACTGACGAGTTATGATTTTACCCTTGAGCGGCAATGCTTCTGCCCGGAAGACTGGCGAGGGCCGGTGAACGTCCAGGTACGTAACGGAGAAGTTGTTTCCGTAACCTATGTCAGCAACGGACAAGCCGTAACCGAAGGGAAGTTCGATGAAGTCGATACGATCGACGAACTGTTTACACTTCTGAAGAACGGCTATCAGGGGAAGGGCGATTTCGACCAGAAGGCGGATTCGGTGCAGGTGACCTACCACAAGCAGATGGGGTACCCGGAAAGCCTGTATATCGATGTCTCGTACCAGATGGCCGATGAAGAACAGGGTTACGCGGTCACCGACCTCGTTGCCCGGTAAACGCTCCCTGCCTGTAAACAACTCGCAAGCCTTGAACGAACACGTAAAAAAGAGGAAGCCGTCCGGCTTCCTCTTTTCATGCGAATCTGAGAAATCTACCTGTCTTCCGGTTTTCCTTTGAATGCCTTGGTAGCAGACACTTCCAGGAAGATAACCGGTTTCTTGATATCGTCGACCAGCATCGGGCAGTGCTTCAGTCCGGGCGGCATGGAGATGATGGTCGGCACGTCGAAGGGCAATTCTTCGCCTTCGTCACCGAGGTGGGTAACGCCTTTCGCGCCGAGCTCTTTCGGGTTCATCGGGTCGCCGGAAAGCCAGGCAAGTGTCTCGAAGAAATCGTGGCCGTGGCTCATGCGGACATCGTAAGGGGTAACGACGCAGTGGTAACCGAGCGAAATCCCGGCTTTATATTCGTCATGGTGCGCCCAGAGAGACATGCCTGTCCAGCCGGGCTCGTAATCGATATAAATCGGACCGCGTATCCGGTTCATCCAGAATTTGTTACCGTGCTTGGCGACATCACCGCCTTCTTTCATTTTCTTTACCTGAAAGGCTTCTTCAGGCGATAAATCCGCGTCCAGCTGTGCCTGCCGTTCTTTGGAGTTGACGATTTTGAGCAGCACATATGGCTTGGTATATTTCTTCGTGGTGATAGGGCCGACCTTCATTCCCGGGAAAACCGACATCACCGTCGGTTCCTTGATGATGAACTCTTCCTGTTCCTCGCCAAGTTTGAAACTGATTTCCGCCCCGAAATCGAGGATATTGGTCGGATCGCCACCGACAAAGACATACAGTTCATGCGTTTCCGCGGTACGGCTTTCCTTGACATTAAGATTGGGATTGGTAATATAGATGTGCTCATACACCACACCCATTTTATCGTCATCGGTGTGTTTGAACATGGTACCTCCGCCGTACTCCGCCGGCGCGGTGAAGAAGGGGTTCTTAATCAGGTGTTTTTCATACTTCTTTGCTGCCATCATTCTCTCCTTTCAAAATCATGCAGGTACTATTGTTCCTGTCATAGTATATCTATCCGCGAAAATAATCAACCCCGGCAGAGGAGTTACGGAGAAAAACCGTATTGAATAGAAACCGTTGTTCATGGTAAAAAATTGAAACAGGAAAAGAACGATAGTTTTGGAGATTGAACCATGCCCGTGGATGCTGCCTTTTCAGCCGAAGTCGAAATGCCCGAAGGGAAGAAAAACCTGCTCTTCATCCTCAAGTCGCAGGGGACGCTCCTTTCCGGCTCGGTGGAAGGGCCGTTCGGCAAGTATTCATTTAACAACGGCACCTTTTCGCATAACAATTTCGATATGGCCGTTAATCTGAAATCGGGTAATGAAAAGAAACAGGAAGAGCTTTCCCGGCGCGCCTGCAAGGGATTTTTTCGGAAAATCGGCCGTTTTCTCAGCGAATCGCTCTCCGGCCCTCCCCTGGGAATGCCGTCCCGCCGATGGCCTGAACGGCCGAAAAGAGATATGCCGGTCGAATTCAGCGGCAGAGTCGAAGGCGATGTTATTTACGGCAGGATGAAATTCGGCGATTATGCGACCGGCAAATTCCGCGGTTCGCGGGTTGACCCGGAATCCGGCAGTTAAATTTTTCCTGTTTGTAATACACAGCTTTCCTGGGTTAGAATTACCTATTATGTCAGGCAGGCCGGCGACTATGTCGAGAACCTGCCGTACTTTCGTAAAAAACAAAAAGAACAGCCGTCCCCGTCGGATAGAAATACAACACCGGGGACAGGAAAGGAAAAAATGCAATATTCAAAAGCTCCCGATATGGTCATCGATGTGAAAAAGGAATACACGGCGACAATCGAGACGGAAAAGGGAAACCTGGTACTCGACCTGTTCGCTAAAGATGCCCCGAAAACGGTCAATAACTTCGTGTTCCTCGCCCGCGAAGGATTCTACGACGGCGTTACCTTTCACCGGGTCATTCCCGGCTTCATGGCCCAGGGCGGCGACCCGACCGGCACCGGCGCCGGCGGCCCGGGCTATAAGTTCGCCGACGAATTCACAAAACTCAAGCACGGAGAAGGCTCGCTTTCGATGGCCAACGCCGGCCCCAATACCAACGGCTCGCAGTTTTTCATCACCTACGCCCCCCAGCCTCACCTGAATAACCATCATTCCGTTTTCGGCCAGTTGATAAAAGGGATGGATGTGCTGAAAAACCTGAAAAACGGCGATAAAATGATTAAGGTGACCATCGAAGAAAACTAGGATTTCCTGCACTTCTACCAGTTTAAAAAAAGAAGGAGTAAGACGATATGCCGAGTTATCAATTCGACCATGTTCATTTGAGGAGTACCGATACCCAGAAAACGGCTGATTTTTACGTAGGGATGTTCGGCGCGAAAATCGTGCAGAAGATGGAATTCGCCCCGGGAAAGGCCATGATAGGCCTCGACCTGAACGGAACCTCCATCCTGATTGCCCCGGCTGAGGAAGGCACGGTTCAGAACGGACTCGACCATTTCGGTATCAGCACCGATAATCTGGAAGAGGCGATTAAGGAACTGAAAGCCAAAGGGGTACCGTTTACCCAGGATATGAGGGTGGTAAGCCCGACCTTCCGGATGTCGTTCCTGACCGCGCCCGAGAATGTAAAAATTGAGCTGCAGGAAGGAACGCTCTAGTCCGGTCCCCGAAATAATCCGGTCTGACAGGCAGGAAACATGAATGACGTTATCAGTGCCGTAATCGCGATTGTCTGTGCCTATCTGCTTGGTTCATTGCCGTTCCCGTACCTGGTAACAAGGATGGTCAAGGGAGTCGATATCCGGGAAATCGGCACGAAAAACATGGGCGCCATGAATACGTTTTACCAGCTTGGTTTCGGGTGGGGCCTGCTGGTGCTGCTGCTCGATATTGCGAAAGGCGTCTTGGCAATTCTTGTCGCCCGCTGGCTGGGGACGGAAGAACTTATCCAGTATGTTACCGCCGGGGTTTCGATGATTGGCCACATGTTCCCGGTATTCCTCAAGTTCAGGGGAGGTAAAGGCGGAGCGACAGCAATCGGTATCTTTGCGATTCTGATGCCGAAAGTGATTCCGATAGGTCTCGGTATTTTCGTACTCGCCTTGCTGCTGACCCGGTATCCCACTTTCAGCTATGCCCTGGCGCTGATGTCCGGCCCGCTGGTAGCCTGGCTTGGCTACGAAAACGGCGCTCTCGTGATATTCACCGTCATTGCCCTCCTGATGGTCCTCGTCAAGTACATCCCCCGGCTGAAAGAAATGCGCTCCAAGGGGGGTACCTGGAAGCGAGTGTTCCTGAGAAAAGGCTTGAAAGACAGGTTGTGAAAAAGCTTGTTCACCGGCAAGTGACAGCCTGAATCTGTAAACGGGTTCGTGCTTTTTTCTTTACAAAACGGTAACTGCCGGGGTGTTGTCACTCGGGCGAACGCTTTGGCTATCCGAACTCGGCTTCTACGCTTCCCCGATTCGCTTTACTGTTTATCGCTTTCGAACACAGCCCCATTTCCCGCAACCGTGTCAAGTCAAATAAGAATGTTACCGAAAAGAAAGGGATCACTCAAATAGA
>CAYXEG010000047.1:5754-18405 GCA_964463875.1 uncultured Dehalococcoidales bacterium | reverse complement strand
AAAGCAAGGAGGTACCCAGGTAATGAGTGAACAGTTAACAAATGCGGTTGCGGAACTCAGAGAAGATGAAGCGATACAGATGGTCAAAGACATGGTAGCAAAAGGCGAAGACCCGAATGCCATCTTTGACTCTGCCAGGAAAGGTATGGAAACGGTCGGACAGAGATTCGCAGCTGGCGAATATTTCCTTCCCGAACTTATCTATTCCGGTGAAATCTTTAAATCGATTTCCGAACTTGTTGCCCCGCTGATGGAAGCCAAGACAGACAAGGGCAAGAAACTCGCCAAGGTAATCGTCGGCACCGTTGCCGGTGACATTCATGACATCGGTAAAGATATCGTTGTCTTCATGCTCGATATCAGCGGTTTCGAAGTTTACGACCTCGGCATCGATGTTCCCATCAAGAACTTCGTCGATAAAATCAAGGAAACCGGTGCTCCTATCGTAGCCCTGAGCGGCTTCCTCACCCTGGCATTCGACGCCATGAAAGAAACCGTCGAAGCCATCGAAGCTGCCGGACTCCGCAATAAAGTCAAGATAATGATTGGCGGCGGCCAGATTGACGAAGAAATCATGAAATACACCAAGACCGATGCCTACGGCAGAGATGCCATGGCAGCCGTCGAAATCGCCAAGGGCTGGGTTTAACTGAATACTGGCGTCATTCCGAAGGATACTGATTGTAAAATCATTTCGGAAGTGCCGTTCCGTCGGACCTGAATTGCCGGTTCGTCGAAAGAGAATCTTCAACGGCGGATGAGTGTAACCTGTTTCGTTATGAAATTCCGGGTTCTCTTATCCGCCGTTGTTAGTTCTGTCTGAAAATACCCTACCGGTCAACTGTCCCGGGCACACCGTCAGTTTTACACCGGAAATCCGGGAACATTCGGAACGGAAAAGAAAATAATCACTGATTATCCGGCAGGGCGGTTATCTGCCGTCGGTGTTTGGCGATTGAATTATCTCTCGTCACTGAACCGCTTAACAACCGCGAATAATGATTGGAGTTACATAGATGAGCAAGACCCCTCAGGAACTATACCAGGAACGGGAAAAAAGGATTATGGACACCGTCGCCCTGAAGAAGACGGACAGGCCCCCAATCCTGCTGGCTTTCACGTATTTCCCGGCAATTCACTGCAATATCCCCAAGAAAGCCGCGTGGTACGACCATGACGCATGGTTCGATGCCTACATGAAAACAATCGAAGATTACACCCCGGACGGAATATGGTCGATTCAGGGATTCAGCCCCGGCGCCGCCCAGGAATTACTTGCCCCGAAAACTCAGAAATGGCCCGGTTGGGGTCTGGCCGACGACAACGAGCACCAGGCAATCGAAGTCGCCGGTATGCAGGACAGCGAGTATGACCGCTACTTCAATGATAAAGGTGATTTCGCCCTCCGCACCATGCTGGGACGATTCATGGCGACCGGCGAAGCTTTCTCAAAGCTTCCCCCGCTCGAGATGCTGACCTCAAGTTTCGGTGCCCAGGCTCTTGCCGAAGCGCTGGCCGACCCCGAAGTTGCTGCCGCTATCGAGAAGTTCCAGAAAGCCGGCCGCATTTTGAAAGAGATGCGCCCGAAGATGAAGAATTTCTATGCCGAAGCCGAAGCTCGCGGCTACCCCTGCCCGATGGGCGTCGGCGGCGGCGCGCCGTTCGATGCCGTTTCCGACTACCTACGCGGCATGCAGGGCGCAATGATTGACATGTACCGGAACCCGGCTAAGCTGTTACGGCTGGTCGAGGAACGGTTCGAAGAGACCATGGCCAGACTGAGCGCCATGCCTCCGGTAACCAAACCTACCCGGGCGTTAATGCCGCTTCACCGCGGTTCGGACGGTTTCATGTCATTGAAACAGTTCGAAAAATTCTACTGGCCGTTTCTCAGAGACATCATGCTGAAGATGATTGAAAAGGGCATCACCCCCTTCCCCTTCCTTGAAGGCACCTGGGACCAGCGGCTTGAGTACCTGAAAGAGCTTCCGAAAGGTAAAGCAGTCGCCCATTTCGCTTATTCCGACATGAAAAAAGCGAAAGACGTTCTCGGCGGCCACCTCTGCATTATGGGTGACGTCCCGTCTTCACTTCTCAACGCCGGCTCGCCCGAAGCAACCGCAGCGTACGTTAAAAACCTCATCGATTACTGCGGTAAAGACGGCACCGGTCTTATCGTCGCCAATAACACCATTAACCAGGGCAAACCGGCCTGCGTTAAAGCGATGATTGATACCGTCCTGAATTATCGGTACTAAAAGTAAATCCGACCGAAAACCGACCCATGTCTTCCCTGAATGCTCCGGCAGGAAGGGGAAGACATGGGTTATAATTAAGATGTAAATCCTGTGAAGCGGAAAACCGAAGAGATCGGCTTCTCCGGGGGAAGTAGATGGGTAAAACGCCGAAAGAACTTTATGAGGAAAGAGACGGCAGAATAAATGATGCCATCCAGCTTCGGATACCGGACAGGGTGCCAGTAAGTCTGTCGTTCGGCTATTTCCCTGCCAGTTATACCGGAACATCATTCAAGAATGCCTGGTACGACTGTGATACCTGGCTTGAAGTAACCAAGAAAACAGTCCTCGATTTTGCACCCGACGGCCTTCTCCACATTCAGCCATTCACGCCGGGCGCCGCCCTGGAATACCTCGACTTGAAACAGGTCAAATGGCCCGGTTACGGCCTGCCCGAAAACTCCTGTCACCAGATTGTCGAAGGGGAATGGATGAAATCCGATGAGTACGACGCTGTCCTCGACAGCATGTCCGACTATATCCTGAGGGTTTTTTATCCCCGCATCAGCGGCACACTCGAACCTCTGAAAATGCTGCCGCCGATATCGTCGCTCGGTTTCAAATACGCCAGCCTGCTGACGCTGGGTGAAGTCCTCGCCAGGCCGGAAGTCGCCGAAGCCCTTACCAAACTGCAACAGGCCGGGAAGGAATATTCCCGTATCCGGGTAAAGACGATTACCTTCAACCAGGAAATCGAGAAACTCGGCTTCCCGATTACCGCTCCGGGCGTCGGCGGGGTTCCTTTCGATGTCGCCTCTGTCCTGACGAGGGGGTTGACCGGGGCAATTACCGATATCTACCGCCAGCCGGAGAAGCTGATGGAATTCTGCGACCATAACCTGAAACAGATAATGGAGAAAATCGAGGTCATGAGCACCGGCACGGTGAACCGGCGGGTTTTTATCGCCCTTCACCGAGGCTCGGACGGATTTCTGACCATACCCCAGTTCGAAAAATTCTACTGGCCGGCGTTGAAAAAAGTCATGCTCGCTTTTATCGACCAGAATCTCATCCCCTGTCCCTTTTTCGAGGGAGAATGGGACCGGCGCCTCGAATACCTGCTGGAACTGCCGAAAGGCAGAGTGCTTTGTCATTTCGCCCAGACGAACATGAAAAGAGCTAAGGAGATTCTCGGCGGCCATCTCTGTATAATGGGAGGAGTACCGTCTTTCCTCCTTCAGGCGGGCTCGGTCCAGGACGTGAAAGACTACTGTAAAAAACTTATCGATGATTGCGGAAAAGACGGGGGATTTATTCTGGCGAATATGCCGATTGACTACGCGAAACCGGAAAACGTCAAGGCTATGATAGAATTTTCCAGGGAATACGGAGTATACCGGTAATCAGACTCCGGGTGCTTCAACCAGGAAAGAGAGAACAACAGTTGAGTAAATACACGATAGTTTTCGAGCCGATTGGCCGAAAAGGAGACTGCAAAGACAACGAAACCCTGCTGGAGTGCGCGAGGAACCTGGGAATCGGTATCAGTAGCATCTGCGCCGGCAGAGGCACCTGCGGTACCTGCCGGGTGCAGTTGACCGAAGGCGAACTGACAGCACCGACGAAGGACGAATTACGCAAGCTCTCGAAGAAAGACCTCGGTAACGGTTGGAGGCTTGCCTGCCAGTCATCTCCGAAATCGGACTGCCAGGTCATCATCCCGCCGGAAGGGTTAAGCGCCTCCGAACGGGTACACCTCGACGGTATGGAGACCTCTATCGCCTTCAATCCGCCGGTGAAAACGTACGCCATAAAAATGACTGCTCCCTCCCTGCAGGACCAGCAGGCGGACGCCGAACGGGTTCTGGCTGCTCTGAAAAACCAGCACAAGGTAACCTGTAAACGATTCGACACGATGGTGATACGCTCCATGTCTCCTCACCTCCGGGCCTGGAAATGGGAATGCCAGGTTTCGGTACGGGGAGACGAGGTTATCGGCGTTTCACCGCTCGGCACGCGCCAGCTTGGCATGGCTTTCGACCTCGGAACCACCACCGTCGCCGGGTACCTGGTTGACATGGCAACCGGCGAAACGCTGGCAACGAGAGGCATGATGAATCCCCAGATTGGCTACGGCGAAGACGTCATCAGCCGAATCGATTTCGCAGTCAATAAGCCGAAGGACGCCCGGAAACTGCAAAAACTGGTCGTCGACCGGCTGAACGAAATGGCCCGCAATCTCTGCAAGGAGGTCAAGGAGAACCCGAAATCCATCCTTGAGATGGTTGTCGTCGGCAATACAGCCATGCACCACCTCCTGCTTGCCCTGCCGGTACGGCAGCTCGTTCTCACGCCGTTTACCGCCGCGGCCAGCATGGCAATCGATATCAAGAGCTACGAACTCGGCGTAAAAATAGCCGAGGGAGCCTATGTCCACTTCCCGCCGGTCGTAACCGGGTTTGTCGGCGGAGACCATATCGCCATGCTCCAGGCAATCGATAACCGCAAGGAAGACGAAATCGTCATCGCCTGCGATATCGGTACCAACACAGAAATTTCCCTCCTTAAAGGTAAATCGATAATCTCCACCTCCTGCGCCTCCGGGCCGGCTTTCGAAGGCGGCCATATCAAACAGGGTATGAGGGCAGCCAAAGGAGCTATCGAACGCGTCAGGATTGTCGATAACAAAGTCGAGTTCCAGACCATCGGTAACGCCCCCCCGATTGGCATCTGCGGTTCCGGCGTGATGGACGCTCTCGCCCAGATGTACCTGGCGGGGGTGATTGACGAGAGCGGCCGGTTCGCCAAGGAATTCCCGGGAATCCGGAAGGCCGAAGACGGCACCGCCGAATTCGTTCTCGCTGAGCGGGAAGAAGATAACGGCGAAAAAACAGCCATCGTCATAAACCAGAAGGATATCCGCGAACTCCAGCTTGCCAAGGCGGCAATTCGCTCCGGCATCCAGTTGCTTATCGAACGAAGCGGCTACAAGGAAGAAGATATAGACAGGTTTATCGTGGCCGGCGCTTTCGGTACCTATATCGACCTGAACAGCTCGATGATATCGGGGCTTCTCCCCACCCTCCCGAGAGAGCGGTTCGAGCAGGTCGGCAACGCCGCCGGAATCGGCGCCAAGATGAATCTTCTTTCGATGTCCAAACGGGCTGAAGCCTGGGATTTCGTCAACCAGGCGAACTATATCGAACTGGCCGGCACCCCGGAATTTAAACGGGCGTTCGTCGCCACCAGTTATCTCGGACAATACCGGCTCAATGAAGGGAAAAGAGAGGCAGTCAAATGACGGATAAAAGCTGGATACAAATGACGCAAGAAGAAAGACGGGCGGAGCGGATAAAGCGCTGGCTCGAACCCCCGAAAGTCGATTTCGTCAATCCGGACGCCGAAAAACAGTACCGGGCACGGCTTCAGCGCTTCGCTGACGCCTACCAGATGAAAAAACCCGACCGGGTACCGGTCGACGTCCCCTTCGGCGATTTACCCCTGAAATGGAAAGGGTATACTTTGAAGGACGGCATGTACGATTACAGCTTGATGCCGAAAATCTGGAATGATTTTATCCGGGAATTCGAAATGGACGCCTTCCCCAGCCCGGCGATGTCCATTCTTCCCGGCCGGGTCTATGACCTGGTCGGCTGCCTCCTCTACAAATACCCCGGCAACGGTCTGCCCGATACCGCTCTCGGCTTCCAGTACGCCGAAGGCGAATACATGATGGGTGACGAGTATGACGCCCTGATAAAAGACCCATCCGATTTCTGGATGCGAACCTACCTGCCCCGCGTCTTCAAGTCCTTCGAACCTTACAGGAATCTCTCACCTTTTACCAGTATCGTCGAACTTCCCGGCGGCTATTTCGCCAATTACGCCGTTCCCGAAATGCAGAAAACCCTGAAAACCTTCGTGGAAGCCGGCGAAGAATACCTGAAATACATCAAATTCGTCGCCGAGTGCAGTAACGAAGCGGCGAAAATCGGCATCCCCTCACCCCGCTTCGGCGGCCTTGCCAAAGCTCCTTTCGATACTATCGGCGACACCCTGCGGGGCACCCAGGGCATCATGAAAGATATTTACCGCCATCCCGACAAACTCCATATCGCCATGGACCGGCTGGCTGACCTTCAGATTGAGCAGTCGGTCAACGCCTGCAACGCCTCGGGCGGCCTGGTGGTCACCTTCCCCCTCCACAAGGGCGCCGACAGCTTTATGTCACGTAAACAGTTCGAGGTTTTTTACTGGCCGACCCTCAGAAAGGTTATCCTCGGCCTCATCGAGGAAGGTCTGATTGTCCTGCTCTTCGCCGAAGGCAGTTACATGGAGCGTCTCGACATGGTCAATGAATTCCCCAAAGGCTCGGTCATGTGGCGTTTCGATAAAACCGATATGGCGGCCGCTTACAAGGCGCTCGGCAATAACTGCTGCCTGACCGGCAATGTCCCGGCCTCGCTGCTTTCGACCGGCACCCCTGCCGCTATCAAGGAAAACTGCCGGAAACTCATCGAAACCTGCGGACAGAACGGCGGCTACATCCTCAATACCGGCTGCCAGGTGGACTATGCTCCACCGGAAAACATGCGGGCGATGATGGAAGCGGCCAAAGAATACGGCGTCTATTAGGCACAACCCTTGAAAACGATAAAAGCAGGAGAGTGAACAATGGCAACAGAGTGGAAAGGCATGACCCCGGAAGAAAAACGGGAAGTCCGGTTTCAGAAATGGCTGAACGCAGAGGGCATCGATTTCATCAGCCCGGAAGCGAAAGCGAATTACCAGGAACGGGTAAAGCGCCTCATAAAAGTAGTCAAAATGGAACAGCCGGACCGGATTCCCCTGAACATGGCGCCGGGCGCTTTTCCGGCAATTTACCGCGGCGGAACTCTGAAAGAACACATGTATAATTTCAGTACCGTAAAAAGCGATTTCGAACGGTTCCACAAGGAATTCAACATGGATTTCGCGATGGCCCCGCTGGCCTGGCCGGGTAAATTGTTCGATATCATCGATTTCAAGCTCATGCAGTGGCCGGGACACGGCGTCCCCGATGACGGCCCGTTCTTCCAGTACGTCGAGGGTGTCTACATGCCCGCCAGCGAGTACGATGAGCTTATCAACGATACCAACAATTTCTACCTGCGCAAGCTTCTTCCCCGTATCTCGGGAACGATGGCTCCCCTTCAGTACCTCGCCGAGTTCAACCCCTCTTTCTTCGTGCCGGTCGGCTTCATCGCTCCCTTCGGGATGCCTGAATTCAGGGAAATGCTGAAAAAACTCATGGAAGCGGCCGACGTTTTTTACGAGTGGGCCGGTTCCGTCGGCGGAACGGTCTCAATGATTCACTCCCTCGGTTTCCCCACCTGGGGCAGCAGCCTCAGCCTGACCGCTTACGATATGATTGCCGACTTCCTGAGGGGTACCCAGGGCATCATGGCGGACATGTACCGCTGCCCGGATAAGCTCCTCGAAGCTATCGAGAAATTCACCCCGATGACCGTCCAACTCGGTAAGAGCAACGAAGCTACCGAACCCTGTCCGATTATCTTCATCCCCCTCCACAAGGGCGCCGATGTCTGGATGTCCAACAAGCAATTCGAAAAATTCTACTGGCCCTGCCTTAAAAAACTGATGATGGGGCTGTACGAAGAAGGGTTCGTGCCCTTCCCACTGGCGGAAGCGACCTATAACAACCGGCTCGAGATAATATCGGACGTCCCGAAAGGCTCGGTGATGTGGTGGTTCGAGGATGTCGATATGAAACGGGCGAAAGACCTCGTCGGGAAACAGACGAGCATCGCCGGGGGTATCCCCGCCTCGCTGTTGAGCGCCGGCACGAAACAGGACGTGGAAAACTGCGTGAAAAAACTGGTGGCCGATTGCGGTAAAGGCGGCGGCTACATGATGAGTGTTTCAGCCTCGGTGGAACAGGCGAAAGCCGAAAACCTCCACGCGCTGTATGACGCCGTGACGAAATATGGTAACTATTAAACAAGCTGCACCAATACGTTTAACAGAGGTGTACCATGGATAAAAGCTGGAAAGACATGACCCCCGAAGAAAAACGGGAGGAACGGTTCAGGAGATACCTTGACACGAGCGGCCGGGAATTTGAAAGCCCGGAAGCCGAACGCCTGTACAAAGAACGGGCGCAGCGGATGTACGACGTCCTTCACTTGAAGGAACCCGACCGGGTTCCCATCAGCCTTCCCTCCGGTTACTTCGCAGCCTATTACGGCGGGGGCAACCTTGGCTCGGTGATGTACGATTATGACGAGCTGAAACGTTCCTGGCTCAAGTACATGCGGGATTTCGAGATGGATTCCTTCGCCGGCCCCGGCCTGGTGCATTCAGGCAGGGTTATGGATATCATGGATTACCGGTACATGGCGTGGCCGGGACACGGCATCGGGAAAGACGTCTCGTCATACCAGTACCTCGAACGCGAGGCTATGAAAGCCGATGAGTACGACGACCTGATTCGTGACCCGTCCGACTTCATTATGCGAAAGGTCCTGCCCCGTTCCATCGCTGAACTGGAGCCTTTCGCAGACCTCGGCCCCATCACGAACAGCCTCGGCATGCCAAGCAACTTTGTGGCGGCTGCCGCCAACCCGGCAATAAGAAGAGCCTACCGGAAACTCATCGAAGCCGGCGAAGAACTGGAACAATGGGCAAAAGCCGTCGGTGAGGTCAGTAAAGCCGCCGTTGCAGCCGGATTCCCGGCAATGGGCGGAGGAATCGGCACCGCTCCCTTCGATATTCTCGCCGATACTCTCAGAGGCACCCGTGGCGCTATCAACGATATGTACCGCCAGCCGGAAAAAATGCACGCCGCCATGGACAGGATAGCCGATATCATCATTGCCAATGCCAAATTATCCCTGGCCGACGGCAACGGCGTGATGTTCAATTTCCCCCTGCACAAAGGCGATGATGTTTTCATGTCGGACAAGCAATTCGAGACGTTTTACTGGCCTTCACTCAGGAAAGTCATCGTCGCCCTTGCGGAGGAAGGCATCATGTCATCGCTTTTTGCCGAAGGAAGTTACAATAAGCGGCTGAAGTATATCAGAGATGTCCCGCCGGGCTGGACGACCTGGCTGTTCGACCAGACGGACATGGCCTCGGCAAAAAAGGCGCTGGACGGCATCGCCTGCATCTCCGGCAATATCCCCTCGTCGCTTGTCTGCACCGGAACCCCCGAGCGGGTGAAAGCCTACTGCCGCTATCTCATCGATACCTGCGCTCAAGGCGGCGGCTATATCCTCGCCGGCGGCGCCTCGGCAACAGAGGCTACCGCGGAAAACCTGCGCGCCATCATGGAGGTCGCCAAAGAGTACGGAACCTACAAATAAAAAAGTGAAAAATAGATACCAGTACTGACAGTATCCGGTGAAGAATCAAAGAAAAGGCTGATGCCGCAACAACCCCGGTACGGTATCTTCATGATATAATAGATATGGTAAAAAACGGAACCTGAAATTAATAAAGGAGGACTTTTATATTGGATACCCGGGTCACAGGGAGAGAAGGAAAAGAAGTAATAATCAGTTATAACAGGCCGACTGTTATCATCGGCGAACGGATTAACCCGGCCGCCAACAAGAAATTCAACCAGGCCTTAACCGAAGGCGGAGACTACCTGGCAATCGTCCGCAAGGAAGCAGTGACGCAGGTTGCCCTCGGCGCCGACATGGTCGATATCAACTGCAGTGCCTTCGGTGTCGATGAAGTCGGTATCATTCCGAAAGCGGTCATGGCCGCCCAGGAAGTTGTCGACGTTCCGCTGTGTATCGACAGTAACAATCCTGACGCTGTCGCCGCCGCCCTGGCCGTGTACAAGGGCAAGCCGCTCGTCAACTCGGTCAGCGGTGAAACTCCTTCGCTGACGAGAGTCATCCCCTTAATCAAGAAATACGGTGCTGCCGTAGTCGGCCTCGTCCAGGATGACGAAGGCGTACCGTCCGATGACAACAAGCGCCTCGTGATTGCCAACAATATTCTCAAGAAAGCCCTCGAAGCCGGCATCCCGAAAGAGGATGTCCTGATTGACTGCCTGGCGTTCGCCGTCGGTGCCAACACCGATTCAGGGCCGTTCGTGCTCAAGGCTATCCAGCGCGTCCGTGACGAACTCGGATTGAACCAGACCATCGGCGCCAGCAACATTTCCTTCGGCCTGCCGGACAGGGAGACACTCAACACCGCTTTTCTGCCGATGATTATGGAAAAAGGCGTCACCTGCCTCATCACCAGCGCCAAGAAAGCGACCCCCGTCGTCAGGGGCGTCGACCTTATTCTCGGCCGCGACAAGAGAGCTATGCGTTACATGAGAAACTACCGCGAACGCACCGCCGCTGCCGCAGCCAAGAAATAGGTTTTTTTACGAATACATCAACCGGGGAGCTATCAAAGCTCCCCGGTTTTTGTTACTCTGACCCCATCACCTCTTCCACCATCCTCCGTACATACTCGGCTATCGCCGGAGCGGCGGTGAGGCCGGGGGAATCGATGCCGATAAGGTTGATGAACCCGGGAAGGCCTCTGTCTTCTTCGTGCCGGATAACGAAATCGCTGACCGGCTCGCCCGGCCCGTACAGCACCCCCATGATACCGGCGGACTCCGGTTCAAGGTCGTCCGGCCTGATGAACGGCAGCGCCTTGACGATTGCCGACTGCTCGAAGACGCTTCTCTTCGCATCGTCGATACGGTAATCGATTTCATCGGTGTAATAGAAATGCGGCCCGAGGCGGAGGCGTTTTTCGACGTCGAAACAGACATGGATACTCGGCCCGAGCGGTTCCGGAGGAGGATAGACAAGGCCGTTTATCATCCGGTTCCGGCCGCCGCCGACGCTGTAAAACTCTCCCCTGGTCATGGTCAGCCGGTACCTTGCCTCGTCAATATCTATGCCTGCCATCTCCGCAATCCGGTCGCTGTGCAATCCGGAGCAGTTTATCACCATATTCGTATCAAGAACGCCCTCACCGTCTCTGTCCTTTACCCTGAGCCGGTAGCCGCCGGACACCGGTTCAATGCCGGTGACTTCCGTTCGGTATGCGATGTGGACGTCATTCTCCTTCGCCCGCAGAACAAAGTACCGCATCAGGGAATGGGAATCGATGATACCTGAGGTCGGAGATAAAAACGCCGCCACTGCTTTGATATTCGGCTCCCGTTCGTGAAGTTCTCTTTGGGAAAGCATCTTTAGCGGCAGGCCGTTGTTTAATCCGTTGTAGAACAACCCTTCCAGCGCTTCAGCCTGGTCTTCTTCCGCCGCCATGAATATCTTCCCGCACTTCACACAGGGAATGCCAACTGAATCGCAGATTTGGTACAGCCGCCGGTTACCTTCGATGCATAGCTGCGTTTTCAGGGAGTCGGGAGGATAGTAGATACCGGCGTGGATAACCTCGCTGCTCCGGGAGCTCTGCTCCAGCCCGAAGGTATCGTTCTTCTCCAGAAGAAAGACTTCTTTACCTTTATCCGACACTCGCGAGGCAACAGCCAGCCCGACGACGCCGGCGCCGATGATGACGATATCTATCATTTCCCGGCGTCCCGCAGCATCGCCCGGTTTACCAGAGGAGTGCCCGGTATCGGGGCTTCTTCTATCAGTCTGAAACCGAGGTGTTCGTACAAGGCTACGTTTTTCGCTTCGAGCGTCTCCAGGTAACAGGGTAAGCCTGTTTCGTCGAGGCGGGCAAGCATCGGTTTGATGAGTTTGCCGGAGAATCCCTGGCCCTGATAGAGGGGATTGACGCCAATCGATTGGAGGTACAGGTGCCTGAACGGCGCCAGGCGCAGGTGGGCGGCATCGATGAAATCATTCGGCTCTTTCATCTGAGCGGTCATGTTTTTCATGAGTCCCCATAGTTTCGGCAGCGGTACCGAGCGGAGAATCCGTCCGAAGGTCAGGGGGCAGTTTTCCGAAGGTACCCAGACGGCCGTCCCTTCGAAACCGGCGGAGGCGTACACTTCGCCGTATTTCAAACCGAAGTAGACGGCGGCGGCCATCAGGTAACGGAGCATGGTCCGCCGTTTTTCCTCGTCAGGGTAGAAGTACCTGAACATGGTGTAATCCTGAAATGCCCGGGCAATCGCTTCGATGGCTTTCTCCGCTTCGGGTTTCCTGACCCGTACGAGATTTGACAGTTCAGTACTCATGTTCCCCAGTATATATGAAAATCCGATGTATTAAAATAAGTCAGCGACCGGCAACTCACATAACCGGAGTAATAGTGCTATAATTATTTGAGACTCTTCAATCAAGGAAAAATTGCCTGAATGAAAAAGCCTGACGGGCTTTTTTATTTTTTGTATACCAAACACCCAATGCTCAGATTAACAAAGCGGAAAAACAACTCAACGAAATCACCAACCGGTATCACCCGTAACTGGACA
>CAYXEG010000047.1:0-5744 GCA_964463875.1 uncultured Dehalococcoidales bacterium | reverse complement strand
TGAATGAAAAAGCCTGACGGGCTTTTTCATTTTTCCATATACCGACTATATGTTCAGATTACCAAAGTGGAAACACAACTCATCGAAATCACCGACCGGTATCACCCGTAACTGGACGGAAGGCAGCATCTCCCAGAATCTCCTTTTACTGGCCTGGCCGGTCATGATAAACAGCGCTCTCAGCAGTATCGGGCCGATTATCGACATGATATGGGTCGGCAAGCTTGGCTCGGCGTCGGTCGCCGGAGTCGGTATTGCCGGGATGCTTGTCTCGGTACTCGACGCCTTCAAGATGGGTCTCGACCAGGGAACGAGGGCGATGATTGCCCGGTTTTCCGGCGCCGGCGATATGAAAGGGGCGAACCATGTCGCCCTCCAGGGCTACGTCGTCACCATTGGTTTCGCGGCGATTGTCGGTATTATCGGCGCCCTGCTGGCCGGTCCGATTCTGACGCTGATGGGGCTGGAACCGGATGTCGTCAGAGAAGGCACTCCCTACCTGCGGATTCAGTTCATCGGCATTCTCACCATGGGGCTGGTACGCCAGAACGAGGGCACGATGCTCTTTTCCGGCGATACGGTCAACCCGATGAAGATTGTCCTTGTCTACCGGGTGTTCCATCTGGTCCTCTGCCCGTTTCTCGTCTTCGGGTGGTGGATATTCCCCAGTCTCGGCACCACCGGTGCCGCCCTTACCGGCATCTTCTCAGCCCTCCTGGGCGCCGCCCTGGGGCTATGGTACCTGCTCAGCGGCCGTACCCGGTTGAAGCTTGATTTCCGGGATTTCCACCTCGATAGAAGCATGATATGGCGCATCATCAAAGTCGGCGTACCGGCCTCCATTACCGGCATCGAGCGTTCTTTCGGGCAACTCGTATTGTCCTGGTTCATCGTCCCCTTCGGGACCGCCGCGACAGCGGCGCACTCGCTCGTCCTCCAGGTAACCGGCATTATCAACGTTGCCGGGTCAGGCGTCGGCCAGGGAGCGGCAATCCTCGCCGGGCAGAACCTGGGAGCAAAAAAGCCGGAGCGGGCGGAAAAAAGCGGCTGGTACGGCGCTTTCTTCTACACCGGAATCATGATTCTGGCCTCGCTGGTCGCCTGGTTCTGGGGCAGGAACCTTATCGGCATCTTCAATAACGAACCCGACCTCCTCGCTATCGGCGTTATTTTCCTCAGGATAACGATTGTCACCTACCTGTGCTCGGGATTCGCCAATGTGCTCCAGCAGTGCATCAACGGGGTGGGAGACACATCGACGACGATGGTGGTCGTTCTTTTCGACATGTTCGTCATTCAGCTTCCCCTGGCGTATGTCCTTTCCAAACACACCAGCCTCGGGGTGTACGGAACGTACTGGGCGATTGTCATCGGCACCGTCATCATGGCGGTTGTTTATACCCTCTACTTCAAACACGGCCGGTGGAAACTCAAGGTGATGTAGAAGATTGGGAATTCTGTCCCGCTATCTGCCTCTCATCCGGCAGATACGGAGACTATCAAAAAGAGAACGAACAGCGAAAAGGCGAACGGGGCGGCGTATTTTTTCTCCACCCGGCTCTGGGAATTGAACTTCATCAGGGTATCGAAGGCAAAGAAGACAGTAAACAGCCAGATGACCCACATTACTGCCGTATCCGCCCTCATCAGGTTTATCAACCGTCCTCGCTCGAGTATACAGACCGCCAGGAATACCAGCAGAAGCGCGAACAGGGCGCTGGCTCTCCGGAACCCGTACGGCAGCACGGCGAATTTTCCGCCCCAGGCGGCTTTTCCGTATGGAAACCTGAGGGCCAGCAATACCTGGAATATTGCCAGCCCTGTTAAGAAAATTGCGGCTATGATAGCTGATGTTTCAAGAAAGATAACTGCTTCAGTCTCCCGGTATTTGCCTTATTATAGCCGGATTTATATCTCCCTTCCAATAGCCGTGGCAATAGCTCTCAGCTCTTTCATTAACTCGGCGAAGCGCTCCGGCGTCAGCGATTGTAATCCGTCAACGAGGGCTTTCTCCGGGTCAGGGTGCACTTCGATGAGCAAGCCGTCAGCCCCCGCCGCCACCGCCGCTTTGGCGATAGACGGAACGAGCGAGTAGTGCCCGGCGGCATGGCTGGGGTCGACAATCACCGGCAGGTGGCTCGCTTTCTTCAGTACCGGAATAGCCGAGATATCGAGGGAGAACCGGATACTGTCTTCGAATGTCCTGATTCCCCGTTCGCAGAGAATCACATTCTTATTTCCCCCGGCCAGCAGGTAATCGGCGGCGGTCAGCCATTCGGTTATGGTGCTGGAAAATCCCCGCTTCAGGACGACTGCCCGCTTGCTTTTTCCGGCTGCTGTCAGGAGAGCGAAGTTCTGCATGTTCCGGGCGCCAATCTGCAGGATATCGGCGGTTTTCTCTACCACTTCCACGTCAGCCGGTTCGACGACCTCGGTAATGACCGGCATATCATATTTCTGTTTAACCCGGTCGAGCAACTCCAGCCCTTTTTCTTCGAGTCCCTGGAAGCTGAAGGGTGACGTTCGCGGTTTAAAGGCGCCGCCTCTCAGGATAGTCGCGCCGGCATTTTTTACCAGCCGGGCGGCCTCCATAAGCTGTTCCTCGCTCTCCACCGCACAGGGACCGGCCATGACGATTATCCGTTTCCCGCCGATTTCCAGCCCGTTCAGAGAGACCTTCGTATCACGGGGTTTAACCTCCCGCGAGGCAAGCTTGTATGGTTTCATTATCCTGGTTACGCTTTCGACACCGGACATGACCGCAAAAATGTCAGTGGAAACCTGCCCCGTATTGCCGCCAAGAATGGCTATTACCGTTTTTTCCGTGCCGACGTTCGTCTGCACTTTCCAGCCGAAGGATTTCACTTTCTCAACGACTGCTTCGACCTCTTCCCGGGAAGCTCCTGTTTTCATTTCTACAATCATCGGTGTCTTTTCTCCCTGATACCTTTACTTTAATTTCAATTCCCTGGCTACCTCGCGGAATACCTCCAGAGAACCGGCGATTGTTCTGTCATCGGTGCAGTAGGAAATCCTGAAAAAGCCGGGGGTACCGAACCCCTGGCCGGGCACGACCAGCAGCCGCTTGTCGTGGCACATTTTTACGAATTCGACGTCGTCGGGGAGCGGCGATTTTGGGAACAGGTAGAAGGCGCCCTGGGGTCGAACGATGGAGTACCCCATCTCGGTCAGGCTGTTGTAGAGCAAATCCCTCTTTTTCTCGTACTCGGCAATAGATACCGTGATATCCTGGAGCTGAGCGACGACTTTCTGCATAAGCGCTCCTGAATTAACGAAACCGAGTATCCGGTTCGAGTGGATAACCCCGTTCACGATGTCGTTATGGTCCTGGATTTTCGGATTGATGGCGACGTAGCCGATACGCTCGCCGGGCAGCGCCAGGTCCTTCGAGTGAGAGGTTACGACAATCGTTTCGTCGTAATGCTTCCATACCTGGTTATGCTGCTGGCCATCGAAAATCAGGGCCGCGTAAGCTTCATCGTTAACATGGATTATCCTGTTGCCGAATTCCTTCGATTTCTTTTCCAGCAGGTCTCCCAGCTTGTCCCAGAAATCATGGCTGTAGACCACGCCGGTCGGGTTGTTCGGCGAATTCGTCAGCACCACTTTCGTTCTGGCGCTGATGGTTTTTTCGAGGATATCCAGCCTGGGAATGAAGTTCTCGTCGGTCGGGACGATTTTTGCCACCCCGTTATGATTATCGATATAGTTGGTGAATTCGGCAAAAAACGGGGCGAAGATGACTACTTCATCGCCCGGGTCGAGCAGCGTCCTGAAAACGGTATTCAATCCCCCGGCCGCTCCGCAGGTCATGACGATATCCCGGCCGGTGAACTTTATCCCGGCTTCGACGGAAAGCTGTTTCGCTATCGCTTCCCGGGTATCCATATAACCGGCATTTTCCATGTAGCGGTGCATTCCCGGAACCGGATTGTTGACCAGTTCTTTCAGGACTTTACTGAACTCGCGGGGCGGTTCCATGACCGGATTCCCCAAGGTTAAATCGTAAACATTTTCCGCACCGAATTTCTGTTTTAATACGGTTCCCTCTTCGAACATTCTCCGAATCCAGGAACCCTGTGACATACTCTTTTTGGCTCTATTCGCAATTGGCATGGGTGGTGTAATTTCCTTCCTTACTCTTATCGTATTTTTTTCGTTTTACTCCCGCGCCTTCGATAGAGCCGCATATGTACCGGGCTGCGGTCCGTTATCAACCGCGTGAAGCCCTGCACCATCCTTCAATTCCAGACCGGGGTTAACCGGCCATTCGGGGAATTCCTGTTTCATAATTCGTTTTTCTTTCTACTTTCCTTTAAAAATATCCGGTTCGAAGGAAAACGTGGCGAACAAGTCGTCGAGCGTTTCCTGTCTCCTTATCAGTTCGACGGAACCGTCCGTCCGCATCAGCAGTTCTTTCGGCCTCAGCCAGCCGTTATAGTTGCCGCCCATCGCCCGCGAGTGGGCGCCGGTATCGTGCTGTACCATGATATCGCCGATTTCCGTCTGCGGCAGCATTCGCTGGACAGCGAACTTATCGGTGTTTTCGCAGAGCGGGCCGACGACATCGACTGTTTCTTCATTCCCCTGCCTCGGTTTTCCGTCCGGGCTGAGCATCGTGATGTGATGGTAGGCGCCGTAGATAGCCGGACGGGGATTACCGGACATGGTGGCGACATCGACGCCGATATACTTCCGGTACTTCGGCATGATGTTCACCACGCTCGCCACCAGCACTCCGTGCGGGCCGGTGGGGTATCGGCCACACTCCATGAAAAGCTTCGGTACGTAGCCGTTTCGTTTTTCGAAATCTTTCAGCAGTTTGCCGGATTCCACTGCCAGGCCGGGCATGTCGAAGGGTTTATCCTCCGGCCGGTACGGGATGCCAACTCCGCCGCCGATATTGAAGAATTCGAATTTGATACCGAGGGCGCCGGAAACCCGCTCCATCACTTCGAGGAGCATCTTCACCGTTTCCACCATATAGAGGTAATCGCGCTCGTTCGAGATTATCATGGTATGGAGGCCGAAGCGTTTCGCTCCCCTCTCTTTCGCCAGCCGGTAAGCATCGATGACCTGGTCGTGGGTAAGGCCATACTTCGCCTCGACCGGGTTACCGATGAAAACGGTGCCGCTCCGGCGTTCTCCCGGGTTATAGCGGAAGCAAATCATTTCCGGCATCGCCGGGACTTTATCGATAAGGCTGATATCGTCGAGGTTCAGGATACAGCCGCCGTCAGCCAGTGCCAGGTGTAACAACTCATCGGAGGTGTTATTCGAGGTCAGGAGAATATCCTTCGGAGCGAATCCGCACTGCCTTGCCAGTATAATTTCAGAAATTGAAGAGCAGTCCAGGCCAAATCCCAGCGATTTGAAGAGCTTCAACATCGTCGGATTCGGCAGGGCTTTCACCGCGAAAAATTCCTTGAATCCCCTGATGTCCCTGAACAAGGATTTCCATTGTTCGGCAGATTCGACGATACCCTTTTCATCATAGATATGGAAAGGGGTCCCAAAATGACCGATTATGCCGGGCAAGGCCGGGAATAAACGTTCCTGGAAGCTTAAGGACATCGGCATGGTCTATTTTCTCCTGTCTTTCTTGTTTTTCTGGAATAAAAAAACCCGGAAACTCTGCTTTCTGCTTCCGGGCTTGGCGGTAACGGGTTTTTAAATCTCTGAGTTATCCTTCGATTTTCCGTACAGGAAACCGCCAGGCCCAC
>CAYXEG010000046.1:0-18482 GCA_964463875.1 uncultured Dehalococcoidales bacterium | reverse complement strand
CGGTCAGCTCGATACCCAGGACATTGATAACCGGGTCCCAGGTACCGTTTTCGTTTGGCAGATAAGCGGTCATGACCGGCGCGCCGGTTACCTGACCGCCTCGTCCGCCGTTTATTTCGCAGAGACGCCGGTATTCTTCGGTCGCCACGTACTTCGTCCAGAACGAGCTGCGGTTTTTCTTGAACTCTCCGTCGGCCACTCCGAACCTGGTACTTCTTCCCAGAATGCGAAAAGACGGTTTCTCGATTATCCGGTATTCCATTTCATTTCCTTTCCTGATTTCATTGCGAAAGACAATTCGGGGATATGATTTCAATGTCCTGTCCGATTTCCTGATTTTTCCCGGTACTAGACCGTGATAGGCACGGAAAGCCCGCGTAAATGCGCTTGGTGAATCGTACCCATACTTTACGGCAATATCCAGTACCTTACCGCCCGAAAGCAGGTCTCTGCCTGCCAGTGTCAGGCGCCGCTGCCGGGCGTACTCGCCGGGGGTGATGCCGCTGATTGCCAGGAACATGCGGTGAAAATGATAAAAGGAGCAGTACGCCTGGTTCGCCGCTTCCCGGTAATCTATAGTCTCCGTCAGATTATTCTCGATGTAGTCGACCGCCGCATCGAGTCGTTCCAGCCATTCCATGTTTCCCGTCGCTCCTTTTTTAAAGATTAGCAGAAACAGTATCGGGCGTCTCGCCTTTTTTTGCCGTAATCTGAACTCACCGGCCGGTCATTATCGGTATTTTACCGGATTGTTCTATCCTTTTCTGGTTTCATCCGTTTTACACCGTAGAACAAGGAATAAATCGGCGAAGGAGGCAAGCACCAATGAAATGAAAAAAGATGAATCCTTTAAAACCGATTTTTTTAGAAATATGAACAAGGAGAAATAAACGTATGATAAAGAAAATAGCTGCCGCAGCCGCTGTTCTGCTCATAACAGCATCGCTGATACTGAGCGGATGCTCCGGGAACATTTCGGAAACCGACTATAACAAGGTCGTCTCCGAGCGGGACCAGGCGCTTGCCCAGGCTGCCGGCCTGCAAACCCAGGTAGCGAACCTTCAAACAGAAATAGAGGCGATTGAAGCCGACCTCGAAAACCTGGATTCTCTCGAAACCGAACTCGAGGCAGTGAAACTGGAGAAAACCGCGCTTGAAACCAAACTCAATGATTTACAATTCCAGAAAACCAGCCTTGAATCAGACATCAGGGCGATTTACGAAAACATCGGCCGGGGCTTCGTGGAAAATGAGTCCACCTATGTTTTCGACGGCATGGAAGAAACCCTGGTGATGGCCGGCATGGAATATTCGGCTGAGGATGTTGCCTGGTTTGTCACGTTCAGGTTCGATAGCCGCCAGGCCGGCTACGGCGACAGGGAAGGACAGATGCTCGCCCAGGTCATCACCCCCCATGAAGCTGTTCTGAAATATCAGCAGGGAAACCTTATCTCCGCCATCATGGACGGCCAATGGAACATGGTGAAGCAGCGAATGGTCTATGCAATCGAAGAAGTCACCTGGGTCATGACCTCGTTTACCCCCGGAGACACCGAATACCAGGCGCTCGAAAATGTCGAGGTTACCCTCTTCCTCGACAGCACCACCAGGTACCTCGGCGGCAACAGCGGATGTAACAGCTACGGCACATGGTACGAAATTGATGAGAACACACTGACTCTGTCCGGAGAAATCATACAAACGTTGATGGCCTGTGCAGACGAAGCCGTTAGTAACCAGGAACACGACTATATTAAAGGCCTTCATCATGTCGAATCATGGGTGGTAGAGAACGATACCCTGACATTAACCGGAAACGACTGGACAATCGAACTCGTTAAACAGCAGTAACGTTATAACCTGTCGTCAATAACAAAACGAGGGCGCTGGTGAAGCGCCCTCATTTTGTTATCTTTATTATTCGGTGTTATTTGATTAATGGAACAGGTATCTGGACTTGAACCAGTATCGGTAAAACGCCCAGAGTCCGGCAGCAGCGGCGAGGCCGATTATCAGCCAGACCCACCAGGCGACTCCACCGGCTGGTTCCACGACCGGTGGCACGACCGTTTCTTCAACCGCATCGGGTATTTCTTCGACAACCGGTTCCACGACCGGTTCTTCAGCAGCCGGTTCCTCATCGACAACCTCAGGTTCTTCGGCAACCGGTTCTTCCGTAACGGCGAGGGGTTCGACCGGCACTTTGGCAATCAGGGCATACTTGCTGAAATGATACAACTGCACCGTCAGTTTCTTCGTGACCGGATCGACAACCGTCGGCAGTTCGACCCAGACGCCGTTCGCTTCGTCGTACCAGGCAATCACCAGCTGGTTTTCATCGGCGCCTTCGGGTAGCTGCGCCGGGTCATACGAAACGGTGACTGTTACCGGTTTATCGAAGGTTGCCCCGCCGGCGTCGAAATCGTAAGCCAGGAGGATAACGTTTTTATTTCCTGCAATCTCTGCCGGAGGTTCGGGTAAGACATCGATGTCCACTTTCGAGACTTTCACCTCCGAAATCGGTGTCCCGTTAGCGGTTAATCCGATAGTACCCTGCCCGATAACCAGTTTGACTTCATCATCTTCTGTCTCGATAACCACCTCTTCCTTAAAAGTACCGTTATCGGTAACCTTGCTCGTCGTATCGACAGTTTTCATGACAGTGAATCCGGGTTGAGGCTCCGTCTCGGGGGCAGGAGCTGGAGAAGGAGCAGGTTCAGGAGCAGGCGCCGGAGGCTGGGGAGCAGGAGCCGTCGGGTAGGACACCGGTATTTCGACTCGCTGGGAGTCCGTCATCCCCTCGTTATCCGTCACGAGAAGCGTCACCGGGTAAATCCAGGGCGAGGTATAGGTATGGGCGGCGGTTTTACCGGTCGCGGTTGCCCCGTCACCAAAATCCCAGGCATAGGTAACGATGGCACCGTCGGCATCGGTCGAAGCCGAAGCATCGAAGGAAACGGCGGAGTTCACCGAACCCTTCGCCGGAGCGGTAAACTCGGCGACCGGCGGCTGAGGAGGAACCGTCTGCCCGCCGGCGGCACTCTTATCTTTAATTTCTATATTGTCCAGGTAGACGCCGTAGGTATGGGTAGCGCCCCAGGCGTCAGCCAAGAATCGAAGAACGAACTGACTGGATTTATAGTTCGTCAGGTTTATTGGTACAACCGTCTGAACATCGTTACTTTTTTGGCCGAATTGATACAGACTATACCAGTTCTGTCCGCCGTCTTTCGAAGCCTGTATCTGTAGAAAATCATTGTTAGTATTGGGCAGATCCATCTCGGCTTCATAGTAGAGGGTTGGTTCGGTCATGCCGCTGATATCCATCTGCGGCAGCGTCAGGAAATTCGTAAGATGGTGAGGCCATTTGCCGGTCTGGGGGTCGAAAGCTGCCCATTTATTCGAACCATTATGCTGAACCAGATGCCAGTAATCACCGGTGGCAACGCCGAGTCCCTCCGGGTCATCACCGACATCGTCCAGGTCGTCGCCTCCGGAATTCTTGTAGACGATATCCGCGCCGCTCCACACCTTTATATCATCGACGGCGTAAGCTGCCGGAGAAATGTACTGGCCGTCTTCGTTCGATCCCGACCCGTCCGACTGGAATCGGAACCGGAAGCGAACACAGACCGGGTCAGAAGATTGAGGAGCATTGCGGTCATTGTTCAGGTCTATACTGGAATGTGAGTCGCCGCCGCTGGATGGGGTGAAATTTGAATAATACATCGATGTAATCGACCTGCCGTTAGTACCCCATGTCACCGTATTACCGTTAGAACTGCCGATATTCTGCCAGGTGTTAGTCGGCCAGTAGAAGACATCAAAAAAGACTTTATCGTGGTCGAGTTGGGTATTATGGTATATATTGTACCCGACACTGGCAACGGTCTGATTGGGGTCTATTTGAACCGGCGGAAAAACCAGGGTATCCCACCAGTTATTACCATAGCCACCGGGGTTAACAAACGTGGCTCCGGATACATAATCGTAACTTACGTCCGAAGGAAGCCCGCACCACCAGTAATTACCGGTATTACCCATTATTCCAGGATTCGGCTGCATATAGGTCCGCGTACTCGAATGAGGCGAATAGTCTTCGGTCTTCGCCCCGGATTCGACAGGAGCGCCGGTAACCGGGTCGTCGAAGGTATATTTCGTCCCGCTCGTGCCCGTATCCTTCTTCTTGGCAAAGAGTTCGGTGGTAACCTTGTTGTTACTGCCGTTGCCGTCGCCCGGCGTCAGGGTATAGACCGCTTTATGAGGACCGGGCGTCACCGTAACGGTCACCGGCACCTTGGTCGTTTCACCGGGAATCAGGGGCGGAACCTCGGTCGGCGGCGGTTCTTTATCGCCACCTCCTCCATGCCGGTACCGGCAGTCGAGGAATTTAAGTATCGCATCCATCAGCTCAAGCTGTTCATCGGCCGTCGGCAGTTGCTCGAGGGTGAAACTGGACAGCACCGTCTTGTACTCGTCTTCCTGATTATCTGCCTGAATGGCGGCAACCTGGCAGGAAGCCAGGAAACAGGCTTCGCCTCCCTCTTTCACCGAGGTGAAGCCTTTGTTATTCGTATACCCGTTAAGGGTAAAAGAAAGCCTTTCTCCCAGGGTACCGGGTACGCCGTTCACCTGAGCCGCTCCGTAGACGTAGGTTGCCATTTCCCCGGCGAAAAGGTAATCGGCCATCAGGTTTCCCGGTACAGCATTCCACCGCTCCATGATGCCGCCGCCGAAAACGCCGAGGCAGCCGTGATTATCGAGGTAGGTTTTCAGTTCCGCCTGAGCGGGAGCTTCGAGAACAGTGTCCTTATCCGTACCGCATTCCCAGAGGATGACGTCGTAATCCTTCAGGTCTTTCGTGTTGTCATTCTGGTCCGAATAGACCGGGCAGTATTCCGTATCGATGAGTACCGTCTCGTAATTGACCTTCAAAGCCGTCAGGGCTGTCTGGTAGACTTTGTAATGCTCGTTCGATTCATCGCCGACGAGGAGAATCTCCCGGTCGCTTTCTTCACCGTCTTCAGGAGGCGAGAAGAGCGCGGTATCGATTTTGTAATCGCCGGCTTTCGTAGCCGTGGTACCGCGATTGGTCACGGTAATAAAGGTCGGGATATCGATAGTATCTTCGTCGCCTTCGGGGTCGACGTATTCCTTACCCCTCAGTTCCAGGTCGTCATACTTCGTTCCGGTGACGCTGCTGCCGCCGCTGGTAATCCGGCCGTCTCTATCCGGGGTGTTTCTTCTTCCGGTTGATACCGGCGGAATCGTACCGGAGGGAACCTTCCGAATCTTGCAGTTCTTTTCGGCATAGTTATGGTAAACTTCCGGGAGTAGTTTCTGTGCCCCGTTAATAAATTCCTGAAGAGCCTTCTCCCATTCTCCTGCCAGCTTGTTAATGTCCCTCATCGCTTTGTCCAGCGAGTCCTCGGCGCCTTTGCAGGACATATACAGGCTGTAAGTCGAACCTATCGCGCCGGCGAAGACGTTACCCAGGGAGGCGGCGGTGCTGAGTGCGTCGGTCGTCCCCAGCGATGCCCCGTCGTCGGTGGCAATGGCATCATACGCCTTCGAAGCCGCCGTTCCGGCCAGGGCACCAGCAACCGGATTGGCGGTAACAACACCGACAACCGTTCCGACGACAACACCGACAAACGTCGAAATAAAGGCGTGCATAACGGCCTTGTCACATTTTTGCCGTGCCATGTTTCGTAGTTGATTAAGTTTCTTGTTCAAGTCATCCTGTGTTTTCCAGGATTCACGCTGGAATTTTTCGTACGCGTCCTGGTATGCCTTATACGCCCGGTCGAGACAGGCCGGGTCAAACTCATCGGAAAAATACGTCTTGCCCTCAAATCTCCTGTACGTTCGTCCACCGAACGGGTCGGTCAGGGTAACCGGGTTGTTTTTGGCATAGGTATACGGGTTCAGTTCGCCTAATGACTGTCCCCAGGGGTCGCTGGTAATAAATCGCCCGGTTTCCGTCGAATAGTACCGTGCCCGCATGAACGAGAAATCCGTGTCCGTGTCATACGGCCGGCCGGCGAACCGGAAGAGGGTATCGTTTGCTCCGGTTTCCCCGGCGACGGTACCAAAGACATCGTACTCTGAAGTGGCAATAACTGCCCCGGTGTTGTCCGTCAACGCCGTCACGCTGCCGAGGTCGTTCAGATGGTAGAACGTTTTCACGCCGGCGGAATCACGCATCAATGGTTCGTCGATATAGAACCCGTGCATATAACCGGCGAGAGTCGTACCGGCAGCATCCATTTCCAGTAAAATATCGGCAATATCGTAGAAGTAGTACGCAGTCACGCCCGATTTCGTCTGGCTGAGCCTGTCGAAGTTGGCTGCGTACCCGTAAGCTATCGTGGAATTATCCGGTAGTGTCACCCCGGTAAGGCGGTTCTCGTAGTCGTATGCGTAAGCCGTGACTTCCGCACCGTCGGTCCGTTTTACCAGGTTGCCGTTCTTATCAAATTCGTAAATTATGGCGCCTTTCGTCGTCAGACGATTATCGTCATCGTATGTATAAACAATCGGGTCAGCTCCAGTAACGGTTTCGGTTAATCGGTTTCCCATTGCGTCGTAAGTATAGGTCGATACCGTAGCGTCCGGCAGGGTAACGCCGGTCAGGCGGTAGAGTTTATCGTACGTATATGTGGTGACCTGGCTGTTTCCGTCGGTCATGGTCAGACGGTTACCGGCTTTATCCAGGGTGAACGTGCTGCTGTCGATAACCGTCTCGCCCTTCCGGTTGGTCAGGCTGACCAGCCGTTCGGCAGCATCGTACACGTATTCCGCCGTCGTGCCGTTAGCGTAGATGGCCTGTGTCCGGTGGCCGGCATCATCATAGACATAGCCGGTGATATTATCGGCGGCATTAATCGTCACCAGTTGCCCTGCGGCATCCCAGGTATACGTCGTCACTTTACCGTCAGGTGCAGTCATGGTGGCTCGTTTGCCAATAGTGTTGAACGTGTACTGAATCGTTTTCTCGAAAGCTCCGTAATCGACGGTCGTTGCAATAATCCGGTTCAGCTTATCGTAGACATTGGTCGTGTTTTCACTGGCTCCGCCGGTACTGGAGGTAACGGTGTTATTGCCGTTGGCATCATAAAAATAACTGACCGATGACGTATCAGGATAGGTCGTTTTTGTAAGGCGGTTGACTTTATCCCAGGTATAATCGGTCTTCTGCCCTTTGGCGTCCGTCCGGCTGGCGACATTGCCGACCTTGTCATAGGTGGTAAAGGTCGTATTACCGGTCGGCGTCGTCGTGCTGACCGGCCGGTTGAGAGTATCGTACGCATAAACGGTCGCCTGCCCGTTAGCATTCGTCATCCGGGTGACATTCCCGTTAGCATCATAGGTAAACGTCGTAACGCCTCCGGCAGCGTCCGTCTGCGTCAGAAGCTGGCCGGCAAGGTCATACGTGTAGTTAACCGAGTTCCCCTCCTCATCGGTCCGAGAGAGAACCTTTCCCATTGCGTCACAGGCCAGGGAAACGGCATTACCGAGCGGGTCAGTTTCCTTTACCAGCCGGTTCAATGCATCGTACTGGTAATGAGAAACGTTGCCGAGAGCGTCGGTCCGGGAGAGGATATTCCCGGCCGCATCATAGCTTATCGCCGAGACCTTCCCGAGGGGATTGGTCGTTGCCACAAGCCGATTCAGGGCATCCCAGGTATAGCCGGTGACATTGTTCGCGGGGTCGATTTCCGCGATAAGGTTCCCTTCCGGGTCCCAGGCATATTTCCAGATATTGTTCAGCGCGTCCGTCATCGTTATCGCCCGGTCGGCGGCATCGAACACATATTCTGTCCGGTTATCGAGGGGGTCGATTTCAGCAACCACGTTCCCGTTGTTATCGTACTCAAAACGGGTTTCGTTGCCGAGGGCGTCGGTGTGTTTTGTCATGCGGTCGAGGACATCATACGCGTATGTCGTAGCGTTCCCGTTGGCGTCGGTCTCTTTTACCAGATTACCGACTGCGTCATACTCATAAGCAGTGACATTATTGAGCGGGTCAGTCTTAGTAATGAGACGGTCAAGTTTATCATAGGTATTAACAGTAGTGTTTCCATTCCGGTCTTGATGGCTGAGAACATTACCGTTAGCATCATAGGTATAATGTTCGGTGTGCCCCATGGCGTCGGTCACCGAGGTCGTTCTTCCCAGGAGATCGCTGGTCATGGTCGAAACGCCGCTGCCGGCGTCGGTCTGGCTGAGGAGATTGCCGGCGGCGTCATAGACCATGGTCGTTTTATTGCCGGCGGCGTCGGTAATCGAATCGATTCTCCCGCCGACCGTCTGGCTGTACTGAATGGTTTTACCGAGCTGGTCGACGGTTTTCACCAGAGACCCTTCGGCATTATAGGTATTGGTAATCACACCGCCCAGCGGGTCGGTTTCGGTAAGTAGATTACCATTGGCATCCCATGTATAGCTGGTGATGTTACCGTTACCGTCGGTATAGCTGAGGAGGCGCCCGGCAGCATCCCAGGTGAATGTCTTATTGGCAGTAACAGTGGCTGATTGTTCGTAGTTATAATAGGGATACTCAATCATCAGAAGGTTTCCGACGGCATCCCGGGTATAGTCGGTCCGGTTACCGTTAAAATCAGTCACGGTGGTCTGATTGCCAACAGCATCACAGGTCATGGTCGAAACTTTATTGTCGGCGTTGGTAATCTGAGTCAGGTTGCCGTTGGCATCGAACGTGTAGACGGTCTGGTGGCCGTTCGCGTCTGTCTCCGAGGCCATCAACGAAATGAAGGTATCCGCCGTTTTCGTGGTATTCCAGACCCATGCGGTCGTTCCACCGAGCGGGTTAACCTCTTTCTTCAGGTTGCCGTACTCATCGTACTCGTAGGCCCAGGCATTCATGTTGGGGTCACGATAGGCAATCCGGTTGCGATTAGCATCCCAGGTGGTGCAGGAGGTATTTTGTGCGCCGTTGACAATCAGAGTCGGACTGCCATCGGTATCCAGTTGCACCGTCGTTCTCGCGCCGAGCGAATCGGTGTAAACGGCGGTGTTTTCTCCATACAGGATTGAGTAAAGAATGACCCTGTTTTCGGGGAGGCCGGTAGTACTGTTGAAAAGCGAGTTGCTTACCTCGGCTACTTTGCCGTTTTCATATTGAAAATTCAGCATGACGCCGTTGCGGTTGATAACACTGCGGAGCACATGATTTTCGTTATAGAAATATTTCGTTTTGCACCCCAGGGCATCGGTTACCTCGGAAAGGTTTCCGTTGGCGTAGGTATAGGAAATCTTCCTGCCCAGGGCATCCGTGATGGTAGCGATGGAGCTTCCGGTATAAGTGAAAGTGAAGGCCTGCCCGGCATCATCGGAAACCTGCGTCAGGTTGCCATTTGTCCAGGTCAGGGTCAGGCAGTTGCCGTTTTTGTCCGTTACCTTCTGGAGAACTCCGGCGGTATCGAAGCTGTATTCGGTACCATCCTTCACGAAAAGGGTATAGGTATCGTCTCCATTTTTCACGAGGAGTTTGTTCACGCCCGGGGGAGCCGTAAAATCGTCTCCGTTCACGGTGAAGAGGTGTTTCGAGCCATCCGCATCAAAAAAGGTTGCATCGCCGTTCCCGGCGATATCGAGGCAGACGTTGAAATTGTGTGTCCAGCCGTAGCCGAAGGGGCTGTTCCCGGTATTCAGGAGACTGTTATATGCCCGTTCGACTGCCAGGTCGAATCCCCTTGCCTTGACTGACATATCGAGGGTACTGACATACAGGTTACCGTTGGCGGCATTGACGACATCGCCGATATAGTAATACCAGCCCTCGTAGCCGGTATTACCCGGGTCGTCATCCGGAGCATCCGCCAGGGATGTTGTTCCCGGCAGCATGGCAATAAGGAGAGCCGCAAGGAGCAGAAAAGAGAGAAACCGGTGGCACCATCTGTGAAGAAGCATGAAATACCCCCCTCTGAAAAATATAGTTATCGAAACAGCTCAGAGCGAAACAATACCACCATGAAGTATATTATCAGATAAAAGAATAGTGAAATTCAATATACAAGTCAAGTATGATCTTAGTAGCGGCCTAATCAATCAAGGAAGATTGAGACATTACAAAAACATTACAAATCGGAAAGACACATCAGGAGAGACGGGTAAGAAATAAAGCGAACGAGGGCGCCTTTACGGCACCCTCGTTCGTTTGTCACCCCCCTAAAATCCGATTACTTATAGAACGTAAGCGAAATCTGGGTTTTATAGCCTGCATATTCGGTGCTCTCGCCTGTGTCGAACGTGTAGGTGTACCCCTGTTTGGTACCGAAGGACGTCAGGCTTATCTCTGTCTCCGATTGCGACATCACTTCAGCATCCTGGAATACTTCCTTGTAAAAAGCAATGACATCGGAATGATGCGCTTCGGAATACGCCGTCACGACATAGCTGTTAGGCATTTCCATAACATCAAGAATGTGACTTCCGGGGTAAACGGGAAAGATGTCACTGGGATAACCATTCGGCAAACCGGATTCCCTGTCAATCGTAAAAGTTTCGGTTTCCGTTGTCTCGTCAACGGAAGTCGCGGCTTCCGTCGTTGTATTCGCCCCGCCGTCGTCACCCCATGAAGCACCACCGGTGGATGTCCCGGCGGCTGACGGAGCAGTCGGGCTGTCCTCAGTAACCGGTAAGCCGGCGTCCTGATTCTCGCTCGACCCGCCGCACCCGAACGCACCGGCCGCGATAAGCAGTACCGAAAGTATCAATCCGATTTTCTTTACCAATTTCTCTAACTCCTTGACCGTATTTTTCTCTCTATTCGAGAGGTACTAAACTTACCTGTACGGCGGTTTTCTCACTGCCTCCCAGGTTGTTTGCCATGATTGCGACAGAAAACTCATAGCCCTGTTTTTCACCTGCTAATGTTGTGATACCGGAGAACGAAAACGACGAAAATTCCGACTCTCCCTGAAGCAGGCCGGTGTAGTATCGGGCTACCTCTTCGGGAGTACGGTTCGTCTTCAGCGTCAGGGTGTACCCGTCACCTTCGCCCGCGTCACCGGGAATTCGCTGGGCGACAGCAATAAGTGCTCCATCCATGACCGGTACGATACTTTCCGGATATCCGGTAGGCAGCGCAACCCCGCCCGCCATATCGATACTGGTGTTCTCTACAAAGGCAAACGTTTCCTGCCAGAGAGAGAACAGCCGGTTCAACTCACCGTAGCTGGTTTCCTTATCGACACCGCCCATCAGGTTCAAATCATTCAGAACAATCAGGGTATCACCCAGGATTATTTCGGTTGTCTGGTTCAGCTTGACGGCCGCTGCAACCTGTGCCTTGAATTCCCTTAACTGCTGTGTAACCGAATTGACGGGTAGCTCCGGACTGCCGGAAAGGTCCCTGATTCGGTTTACCGTCTGCTGCATCGAACTGTATATCGATGTATATTCGGTATAGATATCTTCGATATGCGGTTGTATTTCGGTATACTTGTTTTTCAGGTTCTTCTGCTCAGGCCCGGCGCCGTTTTCATCACTCGATTCGATGACCACGCCTTCCAGACTTCGGGGCGTGGCTGACTCGACGCTTCCTCCGCTCGATGAGGCCGGCGCCGGCTGGAACTCGGCCATGAACCGGCGGATAACCTGTTCGTTCGCCAGGGCATCCGCAGCGTTTCTGGCTTGAAGGGCATCGATGACGTCTTCCGGCAACAGGATATTGGTCATCGATTCGAGTCCCTCGGCTGCCGAAGCGATGGCGTTCAATCCATCTGCCAGGTTTGCCGTCTCCTGCCATGCCGGAGGCTGATTCTCCGCCATTTCCCCGAATGTTTTCGCGGCATTCGCCTCCCGCTCCAGCCGGTCTATCTCGCTCATCGCGTCGTCATAGCTGATTTTATAGTAGTCATAGTAAAATTCTCCGGAGGGGGTCCAAATGCGGTCGGTGGCTTCATACACCCAGGTTTCACCGGAGTTATACGGATTCGAATCGCTGACATTCGTCAATCCCGGTACCAGGTCGATGTCCGGGTTCTTGTTGTTTTCTTCCGGAGGAAAGATTCTCGCTCCGCCCCGGCGGTCAGTCCCGGCGATGGAAACATAGGTTACCCAGTCTACCTGCCGGGGTAACGGGTAGGTGTAGATTACGCTCCGCTCGTTATCCATCCTGACAGGATTGGCGCCGAAATTCAGAGTGTACCGGCTGAGAACCGATTCGGAAGCTATCCCGTCTTCGAGCTGCTTTCGCCAGAGCAACCCGGTTCCGTAATATTCATAAAGGTCGCCCGAATGAACAATGTCCGCATACTGAAGAAAATTACCGTGCATGTCATTGACGGTGACCCCGTGCTGGCCGACGGCGGACATGTAACGCGATACGATGTACGTCTTTTTCGTTTCAGGGTCATACACGAGGATTTCATCGGTAGAGACCGTGGAATCACCGACACCGGAAGACCCGTCCGTTCCCCTCGACGTCCACTTCTGATTTTCAAAAATGGTCACCCTGCCCTGGTAAAAGGTACATTGTTCGAGTAACTGCCGGGTTATCGATTCCCTGTCCGCGTCGGAAAAACGGTCTTCCTTCAGCGCTTCGAGGATATCGGTTTCTTCACTGCCTCCGGACAACCCCTCGGGTATGATATCGGTCAGCCCGACGGAGCAGCCGGACATGATACCGGCTGTCATGACCATGAATAATAAAAAACTGACACCCGTCACCAGATATGAACGGAATGAAGTCATGCGAACCTCCCTGAGAAACGAATGAGCAGCACGGCGGTAATCCGGGCACAAAAAGCCTTTACCCGCCGCCTTTATAAAGAGAACGGAAAAAGCTGAAAAAGGTTACCGAAAAACTCTTCGGTCATAGGATATTCTGTTGCAACGTCAGGCAGTTCAAGCTAGGATAGAAACACCGATTGCTGACGGACAACGAAAGGGAGAAAAGTTTTGCCGGAATTCGGATACGCCGGAAAAATTCTCAGGGTCAACCTCTCGAGCGGAAACTTCGATACCCTCGATACCTCCCTCTATGCGTCGCGGTTTCTCGGCGGACGGGGTTTCGGCGCGAAACTGTACTACGACGAAACCACCCCGGAAACCCGCGCGCTCGACCCGGAGAATCCTCTGATATGCGTCACCGGGCCGCTGGCGGGATTCACCCGGTTCGCCGGCTGCCGCTGGCAGATATGCGGAAAATCGGCCTCCGGTACGCCGGAAACCTTTTCCTTTGCCAACCTCGGCGGAAGCTGGGGCGCCTGGCTCAAGTACGCCGGGTACGATGGCCTTGTTTTCACCGGGAAAGCTGAACGTCCCGCCGTCATCCTGATTGACGAAGGAAAAGTATCACTGCATGATGCTGTCGCCCTGTGGGGTAAAACGACCCACCAGGCAGAGGTAATGCTGAAAAGCGAGTTCGGTGCTACCGCCCGGGTACTGACGACCGGCCCTGCCGGTGAAAACAGGGTCGCCTTCGCTACCGTGCTCGGTGCCGATAATTCTTCCGGTTCCGGAGGCTTCGGCGCCGTCATGGGCAGCAAGAACCTGAAAGCGGTCGTCGTTAAAGCGGACAGGAAAAACCGCCCGGTACCGGCCGACCCCGGCCGGCTTGACGCCCTGGCGACGCAGGTCTACGAACTCCGGACAAGGAACTTCGAGGACTACGAGCACATCCTGCCCCTGAAAATACGGAACAAGGCCTGCTACGGCTGCATCAGCGGCTGCACTCGCGGGTATTACCTGGATGAAAACGGCCGGGAATTCAAATCGCAGTGTCAGGCTGCCGGTGTCTATATGGGACCGGCGATGCGCTACTACGGCGGCATGAACGAAAAAAGCCAGGCTGTTTCGAGGCTGGCTACGAAACTCTGCGATGAATACGGGCTGGATACGGTCGTCATCGCCCCGATGTTCGGCTGGCTGAGCCGCTGCTTTTCCGAAGGTATCCTGACCGAAGTATCGACCGGTCTGCCGCTTACGATGATAGGCAGCGAAGCATTCCTCCGGGAATTCGTGAGGAAAGTTGCTCTCAGGGAAGGGTTCGGAGATATCCTGGCAAACGGTACCCTTGCAGCCGCCGAACACCTCGGCACCGACGCTCTGAAACTGCTCGAAGGCATGGTGATAACGAAGAACAGCGAGTCGCTCGACTACGACCCCCGCATGTTCCTGACGAACGCGATTTTTTACATGATGGAACCGCGCCGGGCTATCCAGTTACTGCATGCAATCACCATGCCGGTTTCCCGGTGGACGAACTGGCGGCAGGGATGGGAAAACGCCGGACTTTCGACAGAGGTATTCGGTGATATCGCCGCCCGGCACTGGGGAAGCGACGAAGCCGGTAACCTCGCTTCGTTCGAAGGCAAAGCCCTGGCGGCAAAGGTGATTCAGGATTATACCTGCGCCAAGGAGAGCATGATTGTCTGCGACCTTGCCTGGCCGATTTGGCAGGTCAGGGATATTGACAACTCAATCGGCAACGCCACCCTCGAAAGCCGGATAATTTCGGCGGTCACCGGCCGGGACATCGACGAAGCCGGGCTGCTGGAAATCGGTGAACGGAACGTTAACCTCCAGCGGGCGGTCATGGTACGGGACGGCTGGAGAGGCCGGGAGGACGATACCCTGCCGGATTTCATCTTTCGGGACCCGCTCGGTTTCGTTTTCGTCGCCCCGGAAAGCGAAGTCCCCGGTCCGAACGGGCAAATCGTCTCCATTAAAGGCAACCGGCTGCTGCGGGACGATTTCGAGAAGCTGAAGGATGAATACTACCGGCTGCGGGGGTGGGATGTAAAGACCGGGCTTCAGACGAAGGAAGGGATGGAGAGGCTGGGGCTTGGCGATATTACAAACGCCTGAAAACTGTAATCACGGGAAGAAAAATGGTATACTAAAAGAGTAACGCTGGACCAATATTAAGAACCACCCTCAGATAATATTATCGATGCGGGTGGTTTTTTTACGGCCTTTTTTCAGGAAACCTTGTACAGAGAAAACATAATCCACAGTGCAATAAAAAAAGTTAACAGTCTCGACATTCACTACTTCACCGGCGGTCAGGGGGAGCCTCTCGTCATCATCCATGGAGGCGGGACCGGAGGCGCGAAAGGCTGGCTGAAGAGTGCTACGGCTCTATGCCGCCACTTCACCGTCTATGTCCCCGATTTACCCGGCTTCGGCAGGAGCGAACCACTCGAGAGCGAGAATATCATCGACGAGTTTGTCGACTTCATCGACGATTTTTCATCAGCGCTGGGACTGGAGACCTTTTACCTTGCCGGACACTCGCTCGGCGGGGGTATTGCCCTGCGCTACGCAGTAAAATTCCGCCGGAAAGTGAAAAAACTGGTTATCATCGACGGTGTCGGCACCGGCACCCACCTCGCTACCTGGATTCGGCTGACTTCCCCGGCGGCTGCCTGCCGGGCAATCGGCGCCGTTACCTCTTTTTTCATGAAGGCCGTGAAAGGCATTACCGAACGCTTGCACGCCCCTTTCAGTCTCCTGAATCCCATTCCCCTGGCAGTTATCCTCCTCGGAACAAGCATGCTTCTGCAAAAGCAGGATGCCGTCGAACTGGTACCCCGGCTGTCGTTACTGATGCTCCCGACACTTTTCATCTGGGGAGCACGGGACCGGATAACCCCGGTCAGCAATGCCTGGGCAGCGGCTCAAATTATGCCCGATAGCCGTGTCCACATCATTCAGGACGGCCGGCATTCGGTCTACAAGCAGAACATCGAAGAATTCACTATTCTGATGAATAGCTTCCTGCGATAATTTCAGACTACAGCCAAATGAACGGCTCTCCGGAATCGATGAACCATACCGGGATATCGCCGACGAGCGGCTGAATCAGTTCCGGCAGGTGTTTCATGCCGGCTTCTTCGCTTTTCGCGTGGCCGAGGACAATCATCGCCTTCTTGAAGCCCATTGCCGAGGCGTCCCGGACATACGGCGTCAGCGTCCATTCGAGCACCTCGCCGCATATCATGACATCGAGATTTTTCTCGTTCATCATCGCCGCCGGCATGTTATCGTCGCTCATCCCCATGCTCATGGCGCCGACGAGCATTCCGACCCGGGAACACACCATGTTCGGGTCGCCAAGCACTCTGATTACTTTTATGTCAAGCTTTTCCTTCAGGAACTCGGAAAGCTCTTTCAGTGTCACCGGCGGTATCGAGTAGCAGTGCTGCGGTTTGTCCATGTTCATGTCCAGACAGGTGTACCACCCAAGCTCTTTCTGCATGCCGGCGTAGATAAGGTCGGTATTCCCCCGGTGCATGTGGTCGTGATACCGCCAAATCGAAAGACGGTTATCGAAGATGAGGGCTTTCTTCTTATGGTAGACCGGGTTGTTCTGGACCGGGGGCAGCTTATCCTGGCCGGTAAAGTAAATCGGTTCATGGGTAATAATCAGGTTGCAGCCGGCCTCGATGGCTTTCCCGATAACCTCGACGGTCGCCATGAAGGTCACGGCAATACCCTTCACTGGCTCTTCCCAGTTTCCTTCCAGCAATACATCGCAGGTTTCTTTAACACGCTCTTTACCGTTAAGTTCCATGATACTGCTGATAACATCCCGAACGTTCATTATGTACCCTCCGTTTCCTGACTGAACGATTTAAGCAAGATTGTACCCGCCCGTCAGCGGCCTGTCAAAAACACAGCTGAAGGCTGAACCGGCGGGTGATGGTATAATCAAAAAAAACGACTGACGAACGGAGAAGAATATGCCTGAAGCAAAAAGCAGTAAAAAGAAAAAACCGATTACGGAAATCGGCCAGACGGTACCCGCAAATTTCAAGTTCGGCCTGATTGTCGCTGTCGCCCTGTTCTGGGTTGATTTGGTACGGTCGATACTCGTCACCATTTTTTCCCTGGCGAATATCGATAACACCATTTTGACCGACCTTATTCTTGCCATCGCGGCGACCGCCCTTGCCTACGGCGTTCTGATAAGCTACCGGAAAATCCGGTCACGGCTGGCGAAGATAAAGGTGTAATCCGCAGTATACCTAAAAATCATGTGAAAGCCTTAAAATGTAAAATCAGTTCGAATTCGACCGAATAGCCTCCCCGTTTCCAAGCTATCGGATTCGGGAGGTATTGGCTTCAATCTTTGATACCCTTCTTTAGCAGGATTCTGAACTCTTCTTCGAGAAATGGGTGCTTTCACCAAACTTGTAACAGCCATGGATGTTTGAAAACACTGCCGACCAAAAGGTCTTCCAGCGACAAAACTCCCTTTACAAACCTTGCTGTTAAGGCATAATAACAGAACGATTGCTCTTTTTAGATGATTAACAACGGCAGGAGTAACAGCAACGGAAAATTCATAAAGGGTACATGGCCGGAGCTGTCTTCTCTTAATTTTAGCGAGGGATGTTATCTTGAACAAGAAGTGGACACTTCACATCTTTCAGGTGAGTAGTTATGGGAAAAAAAATAACCCGGGCCGAATGTAAGCCACCTGTTCATTCATCATCAAATATAGCTTGTCTTGTTTATATTCCAGGTATAAATCTGACATCGGCAGGTTATCAGGAAAGTCAGGTTCTACCACATCTGTCGACTACTGACTGTTTCAGGGGGAACTAATCAGCATGGAAAAGAGAGCGTCAGTCCGCCTGGGTAGGCGGGCTGACGCTAGGACTCAAAACATTCCGAAAGCCAGATGCGCTACTATTTCGGCGCCCAGGTAATAACACCATATTTGGATATTGTGTACTGATTGACCTTGGACGTTTTTCCGTCTTCGAGGCCGGTCATATAATCAGAGACTTTATGGGTTCCATTATCTGTTACGCTTGTTGCAGTTGATAGATCACTCGTTAAAACTGTAATAGGGGTATCTATCTCTCCGCTCTTTGCTTCGGCCATCAGAGCCATGGTAGCAGTCTGCACGTTGTGCAGTTCAACCTCCTGAGCCTGGGTTTTGCCGCTGCCGATAAACTTGCCGACGCTGGGGACGGCTACCGCAGCGAGAACACCCAGAATTGCCACCACGACCAGAAGTTCAATCAGCGTAAACCCTTTCTGGCTCTTTCGGAACGATTTGAAAAACTTTTTCACTTTTTGTTTTGCTCCTCCTGTTTTATTTTTAGTAATTTCTTATTTTTCTGAAGGGAAGACTCTGTTTAATATAAGTCGAAAATAATTTGCTTACGTTGCACCTCCCTGTCTATCCTGATTCCTGATTTAATCTTATTGGTTACGGGTCTGAAATAAATCATCCTAACGAACGGTTTGGGTGTACTCCTTTACGATGAGCGTCCCTTCTTGCATGGTCTGTTCCGGCTTCTGCTGACCACCCGCAGCGTTTCCCTGCCGGGAAAGTTTATAAAAAGGTTCTGTTTGCTTGTGCCCGTCACGCTTGACATGGACTTCCCCGATAAGCTTCTCGACCTCGGCCCGGTCATTACAGAACGCCAGCAGATTTTTCCCGCTGATAAGTCCGTCTTGATAGAGAGCGCCCAGGGACTGGTCCAGCATCA
>CAYXEG010000045.1:0-18837 GCA_964463875.1 uncultured Dehalococcoidales bacterium | reverse complement strand
CAGTGCTTTCATGACCTCGGCTTCCGAACTGTCCTCATGAATCCCCTGGCGGATAAGCAGCCACCGGGCGTATCAGGATTTCGGCTACCGCCTGAAACCACTCGAAGAATCTGTCCTTATCCAGATAAATGATGCCCGTCTGGAAGCAGGCATGGCGCCGATTCAGGTATAATGAAAAAACATGTATCATTTCATTGAAATCTAACCAGGAGTTTATGAATGAGTCTCGATAAAAAGGAACTCGTAAAACTGTACACCACCATGCTGACCATTCGCCGGTTCGAGGAACGAATTGCCAGAGAATTTGCCGCCGGCAATGTCCTTGGCTACGTCCATCTCTCGATTGGCCAGGAAGCCATACCCACCGGGGTCTGCAATAACCTGCGTCTTACCGACCGGATTGTCAGCAGTCACCGCGGTCATGGTCATACCATCGCCAAAGGCGCGGACGTCCGCCGCATGATGGCCGAAGTCTTTGGCAAGAAGACCGGCTACTGCAAAGGTAAAGGCGGTTCGATGCACATCGCCGATTTCAGTATCGGCATGCTTGGGGCGAATGGCATTGTCGGTGCCGGTCTGCCCATTTCTCTCGGCGCCGCTCTCGCCGCCCAGCTTGAGAATAAAGGAGGAGTTGCCGCTGTGTTTTTTGGTGACGGCGCCACTCAGGAAGGTGAATTCCATGAGTCGCTCAGCCTGGCTGTGAAGTGGAAACTGCCCCTTCTTTTCGTCTGTGAAAACAACAAGTGGGCTTCCCAGATTCCCGATACGACCGGCCTGACACTCAAGGATATACACAAGAAAACAGTTGCCTACGATATGCCGGGTGAAGTCGTTGACGGCAATGATGTGGTGGCTGTCAACGAAAAAGCCGGCGAACTGATTGCGAAAATCCGGGCCGGTGGTGGCCCGATACTCCTTGAATGCAAGACCTATCGCTGGCGCTCGCATTTCGAGTCCATGCCGGACCCCCGTCCGCTCGAACAAATCGAAGAATGGAAAAAGAAATGTCCGGTCGCTGCCATGGAACGGCGTCTCCTGGCGGACGGCACCATCACCGAACAGGAATTGAAAGATATCGATACGGCGGTCCTGGAAAAGATTGAAGGAGCGGTCCGGTTTGCCATCGAAAGCCCTTTCCCGGCTCCCGAAGACGCTCTCGAAGACATATATTCCGCATAACTAAAATCACCCTTACAGGAGAAAACATGAGAACAATCAGTTACGACCAGGCAACCCTGGAAGCCCTCCGGGAAGAATTTCGCCGGAACGATAAAATGATTCATATTGCCGAAGACCCTACCCCCGAACTCCTTGAGGAATTCGGAGCTGTCCGGGTACGGCTGACGCCGGTTTCGGAATCAGCCTTCGTCGGCGCCGCTATCGGGCTGGCCGGTTCCGGCTTTCCGGTCGTTGCCGATGTCCGCATGGCCACCTTTGCCTTTGTTGCTTTCGATCAGATTGTCAACCAGGCCGCCAAGATAACCTATATGTTCGGCGGGCAGGCGAAATTCCCTATTCTTTACCGCCAGAGAAACGGCCTCGGTGCTTCCGCCGCCGCCCAGCACTCGGTGAACCCTTATTCGATGTACATGAACGTCGCTGGCCTGAAAATCATCATTCCGGCAACTCCGTACGATGCCAAGGGCCTGCTGAAAACAGCCCTGCGCGATAATAACCCGGTTATCTCCTTCGAGCACATGAAGCTGGGAGCGGTCATGGGAGAAGTCCCGGAGGAGGAATACACCATTCCCTTCGGCCAGGCAGCGGTTAAAAAAGAAGGCTCCGATGTCACCCTGGTCGCGATTTCCCTGATGGTTTACGAAGCGATGGCCGCCGCCGAAGAACTGGCAAAGCAGGGGATTTCCGTGGAAGTGATTGACCCCCGCACCCTCGTCCCGCTCGATACGGAAACGATTCGTCAATCGGTCAGGAAAACCGGCCGGCTGGTTGCCGTCGATGAAGCCTGCCGTACCTGCAGCGCTGCTTCGGAAATCGTCTCGCTTGTTGTCGAAGACCCGGATACCTTCAGAGCGCTGAAAGCCCCGGCAACCCGGGAGTGCGGACTCGACGTTCCCGTGCCCTTCAGCCCGCCGATGGAGAAATTCGCCATTCCTGATAAAGATAAGATTATTGCCTCGGTGAAGAAAGTCATGGAGTACCGGTAACAAAAACCTTTATATATATAAGGTAGCTACTCCGGTTTTTTCACCAGTAGACAGATGTTCCGGGAAAACAATTTTATCGGGAAATGCCACGAGGATTCAGGGCGGGATTCCAGCAGTTGGAATCCCGCTTTCTTGACCAGCCGTTCGGCTTCCGGGAATGAGAACAGGTAGTAGTACCGGTAAACGACCTCATCCTTTATCCTCCAGGTCACCTTTGGCTCTTTACCCTTGAAGCGAAATTTCGACTGCCAGTAATTCCAGAGGGTAATGAAGGCTTCTCCGCCGGGTTTCAGTACCCGCCTCAGTTCCCTCAGCGATAACAGCCGTTCGGCGGGTGTCTCTATATGATGGTAGGTGGCGACGGCTATCGCCCGGTCGAACGAATTGTCTTTGAACGGAAGTGCCCGTAAATCTGCCTGAACCAGTGCCGGCGAATAGCCGAACTTATCGGCGTACGTCTCGGCATACTCCAGCATCGGGCGGGAGAAATCGAGCCCATAGAGGTCGAACCTGTCCTTGAACGGCAGGAAATCAGGCCCGTGGCCGCAACCGGCATTGAGAAGGGTGCCTGACTGCCATCGCTCTGCCAGCCTCTCAAGTTCGGTACGGAATATCGACCAGTGCCGGTAATTGTACCAGCCCGGGGCGATTCTATCGAATGCTTCCTGGGTCATGAATCTCTTTTTCTGTACGATAATCGATTGTTTGAAGCACTATGAAACTGTTAAACTATAATGAGAGTATACTATGAAGAAAAATACCAGAACAATATCGGGAGTCACCCCGGTCGCGGTCATGACTTCCCCTGCGCACTGCCCCGGCGAATGTATCTACTGTCCGACCTTTTCCGATACCCCCCAGAGTTATACCCCAACCTCGCCGGCCGTGCTCCGGGCAATCCGTTGTGGCTTCGACGGCGCAGAGCAGGTCAGACTCAGGCTCCAAATGCTCACGAACATGGGGCACCCGACCGATAAGATTGAACTGATTATCATGGGCGGTACCTTCCTCGCCTGCGAGGAAGAGTACCAGTACGGCTTCATTAAAAGCTGTTACGATGCCCTGAACGAGGTCGAATCGACTACACTCGAAGAAGCCAAACAGATTAACGAAACTGCCGTTCACCGCTGTACCGGCCTGTGTATCGAAACCCGCCCCGACTGGTGCGGTCCGAAGGAAATAGAGCGGATGCTCGATTTCGGCACCACCCGGGTGGAACTCGGTGTTCAGGTGCTCGACGATGAAATTTACCGGCTGGTGAAACGCGGACATACCGTTCAGGATGTCATCGACGCTACCCGCCGATTGAAAGAATACGCTTTCAAGGTGCACTACCATTTTATGCCCGGTTTACCCGGTTCGTCGCCGGAGGCGGATATCGGCATGGCCCAGCGCCTGTTCGAGGATTCGAACTTCCGTCCGGACGGATTGAAGATATATCCTACCATGGTAATAGAAGGTACGACCCTCGAACAATGGTACCGGGAAGGGAAGTATGAACCGTACCCGGATGAGATCATGACCCGGGTGGTCGCGGAAACGAAAGCGCTCGTCCCGGATTACGTCCGGATATCCAGGGTGCTCCGGGATATACCGGCGAACTACATCGTCGGCGGCCTCAAGGACTCCCTTCGCACCGGCGTCCAGCAGATGATGAAAGAGGCGGGCAACGAATGCCGCTGCATCCGCTGCCGTGAATATGGCCACCGTACCCGGAACGGCTACGTGCCGGGTACTCCGAAGCTTGCCCGGGACGATTATGCCGCTTCCGGCGGCTGGGAAATATTCCTTTCCTATAAAGATGAACAGGATACCCTCTTCGGCATGCTCCGGCTGAGAATTCAGCGGGATGAGTACGGCCCGGGTAAAAACGAAAGTAAAAACATGACCATGGTGCGGGAACTGCACGTTTACGGCCCGGAGGTGCCCCTGGCTCAGCAGGACCCGGCTTCGGCCCAGCACCGCGGCCTGGGGAAACGGCTCCTCGCCGCCGCCGAAAGGATTGCCCGTGAGGAATACCATGCTCCCGAAATGCTCGTCCTCAGCGGTGTCGGGGCGCGGGAATACTACCGGAACGAAGGCTACGAGCTCCGGGGCGCCTACATGGTAAAAGAATTGTAGACCGGTTTCTTCATGCCCCTTTATACTGTCACGCTGAACGAGGTAACCTGTCTCATGGCCGCTTTTACGAGATTCAGCGTCAATAGCTGAACCGAAGTAATCTCTACAAAATTATGTTTTATTCCTGTAGATTGCCGCGCCTTCTGTTGACGAATGGCTCGCCCCGATAATTGATTAATAAGGAATGGAAAAATCGGGGTTTAATGATAAAGACCATCATTCAATTGTAAATGTACAAAAAATCCTCATTCAAAACTAAAGGGCACAACGATGTAGACTCACGGATTGGGATAGTGAGGTATCACAACCTCCCGGCGAGGCTGTAATGAGGTGTCCCGCCGCTTTTCCGGGTCAAGAGCTACCGTACTTTTTCCACCGTTTTCGATGGCTGCAAAGTCTCGGTACCCCAATTTTACGAAGATATTTCGGTTATGCGGTAGGATATGAAGATATTCGCCCTTTACTGGGTTTTACCGGGCTTTCGATTCCCACGCTATTCCAACGCTGCGCCCAAGGCTACCCGCTCAAGGGGGCCGAGGTTAGAACCGTCCTCAAAATGCGTAGTTTTGTTCCCGCCGCTGGGTTCCTGCTATCTCCAGGGAGCGTTTCCCGGTTCTCCCTGACAGGCCATACGACATGGGGAATCTCAGCGAAGGGTTTATTCTAACTCCCACAAAGGCACCATTAGAGTAGCACAGATGTTCTTAATCGTCAAATTTTTATGACACAATCGGACTCTAGTAACCTCACCTCTTTGATATCACATCATAACCATACACTAAGGAATATCGCGAGTCTTTGACTTTTTAGTTTCTCCCTGTTTGCACAGAGAAGGGGCTATGGGGAAGGAGAGGGAATATCCGTTCGATGGTATGTGATGTTAATCAGAGGTTCCTTAGCTGTTCTATGACATCGCATTACTGAGGTGGCGGGTTCGGTTTGTCGGTTTGTTTAGTGGCGAGCAGGGTTTTCGGTGCAATTATTCGCTACAAAGAATGATAATGAAAAAAATAATTACTAACCTTTTCCTTTCTCCGACGTTATAACAGGAGAAACGGTACTTTGGTACCACATTAGTGACCCTTGAAAGGTCTTGACAACCGGGGAGCGCAGAAATATAGTGGTAGCGGGGCGAAATTAACATATTATTACAATCAATATCGAAATAATATATGTAAAACACTTGACAAAAACAGCTTGTGTGATATCATTGAGATAATATCTGTCGCATCAGGTCGGTGCGAGGTATGAGTATATCCTTGTAAGGAGGTGATGCAATGGGAAGGACCCGCAAGGGGAGCGAGTTGATAAACTCAGATACGGACAGGAAATTTTCTAGCTTCCGCGTTGGCGGATAAGGAGAATCTTCTAACTCCGGTTTTTCGTTAAACGCAAAGCATATTTTGTATATCTTAAAAGGAGGACCGAAAAGGTCAAATGAAAAGAAAGCTTTCTAAATTGCTGGGTATCGGCTTAACCATAGCCATGCTCGTCGGCCTTTTAGCAACAGCAGCTCCGGCTCTGGCGCTATCTCAGCCGACCGTGACTATCGATGCCACCCATGATGAAATCAGCAAATTAAACCCCGGTTACACGTTTTTCTTCAAGACCGCCGTTTACCTTGGTGCGAACGCAACAATCACCATTACTTTCCCGGCAGGGTATGTAGTCGATAACATGTCGCTCGCTGGTGTCATCTCTGCCGGACAAGGCTGGAATAATGCCAGCCCGCCTGCTCAAATCGGCGCTACTCTTGCAGCACCTGTTTTTTCGGGCAACAACGATGCCCGGACGGTCACTGTTACACTTGGAGCCGCCGATCAAATTGGTGCAAGCGCTGAAGTCTACGTAAAGTTAACCGCCGGCCTGAAAAACCCGGCTAATCCCGGTACTTACGCGATGACGGTTAAGACCTCCACCGAAACAACCGAGGTTACGACCGCATCTGTTACCATTAAAGAACCTACGCTGGGCAGGCTTCCCGGTATCGCGACTGCCTACAACTCAGCAGGTATCGCCATGGCTCAGAGTACCTTCATCGCTGCTGTCATCGGTAATGCCGGTGATGGCGGTAAGGTTGTCGTTACTCCCGGCGTCTATAATGAAGTCATCAATATTGCAGCCAACAAAGTAACCATCGAAGGTCAGGCAGGAGCCATCATACCGGCTACCGGCAGTGTTACCATTGCAGGTAATGAAGTTACCATGACCGGTTTTACGTTCGAATCAGGCACGGCCGCGGCCAACCGTGTTACTATCACAGGTAATAAAGCAAAGGTTGAAAATTGTACCTTCGAAGAAATCAAGAATAATACCGCTGTTGTTGTCAATGCTGGTGCTCTTGAAGCAGTAATCAACAACAACACCATTAACGTCGGCGCAAAAGCCGGTGTAGCCGCTGCGGGCACATCTGAGATTTCCGGAAACACCATGACCGTGAAAGCCGGCGGCGTAGCTGTTGGCGTTTCGGCCAACTCGACTATTAAAACAAATACAATCACCGGCAGCAGCGGTAAAGGCATTGTTGTAACCGGTGGTACGGTTAAGATTGAAAACAATAATCTTAATACACTCGATACCGCAATCGAAACCAACACTGCCATCACCGTTAAAGGCAACACTATCGATGGCTGTGGCAATGCACAGGCAGCTTCGGTAATCAAACATACTAATGTTGCTGGTAACTCAACCTATAACAACAACATCATCAAGAATACCAATGCGAAGTCATACGTATTCGACATCACCGGTGGTGGTATCGTCAACGCGAACTTCAATACTCTCGAAAACACGTTGAATGTAAAAGCTAACGCCGCCGCCCAGAATTTTACCCTGAACTGGTGGGGCAGCGCTGCCGGTGCGGCTACTTCGTCAATCGCAGCGACCGCTCCTGGTACTATCGATGTGAAGACCCCTCTGGGTGCAGAAGCGGCTCCGGGTGCGAGCGCTGCGACAAATACCGTTACCCTTGCCGGAAAAGACACTGCTAAAGTTGAGATTAACTTCAGTGCCGCTCCGACCATAGCTGCAACTACAAAACTGGCAGCGAATCCTGTCGTTACGGCTCCTCCTATCATGGGGACCGGTACAGTACTCGGTTACTGGGACATTTATGTTGATGCAGCCGCCGGTACAACCGCTACCATCAAGATTTACGATCCGAATGTCTCCGAATATACCGTCGTCTACTATGGTGGCGGTCTCTCAGGACTCTGGACGAAAGCAAACTACCAGGGCGTCAATGTTCCGAGTGGATATGCCTGGTTCCAGATTGACGGGACGAAGACTCCGCCTTCCGTACCTTCTATTGCGGATATGAAAGGGACTCCATTCGCTCTCGTCAATGACAAAACTCTTGCTGCCCCCAGCATCGCTACCCTCGATGGCGGCAGCCCGGCAATCGGCGCCTATGATATCTCCGTTACTCCTACCTTCACCTGGAAGGCAGTCGCCGGTGCCCATCACTACGAAATCGCCCTTTGCGAAGATCCTACCTTCACCATCATCGAGTGGGCGTACAATGTCAATGACCCGTTCTTCAAATCAACCGATCCGCTTCGCTACGAAACCACCTATTACTGGAGAGTCCGCGGCGTCCTGGATGCGGGTTCCACCGCATTCACCCCCTGGGCAGCCGGTATCTTCACCACCGAAGCTGAAGCAGTTGTTGTTGAAGGAACAACCCCGGTAGTCGTCGAAACCCCGAAACCTGAGATTACCGTCGAAATTCCTCCGACCAAGATAACGGTTGAACCCGCTCCTCCGGCGATACCTACCTACCTCCTCTGGATTATCGTCGTCGTTGGCGCAGTTCTCGTCATCGCCCTGATTGTCCTTATTGTCAGGACCCGGCGCGTAGCCTAAATCCGAATCAAAAGGATAATTAAATCCTGAAACACAGGGAGGCCGTTGAAAAACGGCCTCCCTTTATATTGTCTCGATGATTCTTCGCTTCATTCAATTACCGGATCCCGTCCCGATTAACATGCGGGATTTTCAATTTTTCAACGGGAAGATAAACGATGAAGCACTTAATCACAACCAGTGCCATATCGACGGAAGCCGGTAACCGAAAGGTATAGATTGGGTAATGCATCTGTAGTATCTTCAATGTTCCCACGCTTCGTAAAAATACTGGTTCCCGACTTTCGTCGGGAAGATAACTTTATTGGGCAGTCTGTGAAGAGTAACGCCATACCGGCGGAAGCCGGTATCCAGTAGTCAACGAATACCTGGTACATTCATATTGTTCTCGATGATTCTTCGCATCATTCAATTACCGGATCCTGCTTTTCAACGAAAAGATAACCAATGAAGCACTTAATCATAACAAGTACAATACCGGCGGAAGCCGGTAACCGGAGAAAACAAAGAACATATGTACGAATAATTGAAAACGAACGGTTAAACTTTCTTAAATAACGTATATATATGGTAAATACAGCCTCGAATACGAAAAATGCGCATATTGACAGACATGATATTCGTACAATATTATAAATCGATACATGAGAATCGATTACCTGAAACATACGAAAATTAACGTCAATAACGCGATTTTTATTATTATCGTTCTGATATTTATTTTGCCCTTGTTACCATATATGGCAAAATGCGAAGCATCGGAAGCATCATGTACCTGGAACCGCGTTAACATTCCACGACAGGGCGATACAGGTGGCTGGGTACTGGCTAAGGATACCGATATCACCGACATCATCCTTACCGATAACCATGTTATCTACTGCTCGGTCAACGGCTCTGGCGCTCCATCGTCTTTGTTCAAATCAACCGATAACGGCTCTACCTGGCGGTACACCGGAGCGGTCACCGATACCATAACCGACCTGTCTTCTCCACCCGGGAAACCTGACACGCTCATCTATACGGAGGGTCAATCAGTTTTCATATCAAATGATAACGGAGTTATTTTTCAACAATTACCGGCACTGCCTGTCGATACACATTCCGGCAATATTACCATTTCTTCCATCGAAACCATGCAGCACGATAATATTACCTTCATAATCGCCGGGACCCGTGATGCCGATACCTCTCGGTTCGGCGGCATTTACATATTGACCTATAACGGTACTCTTTCATCATGGCAAGATACCGAACTGATCGGGTTCGATGTCTGCTCCGTCGCTTTCTCCCCGGACTACCCGAACCCGTTTATTATGGCTGTTGTCACTGATGAGAAAGACACCTTGGTAATGACGAAAAATGGCAAAGAAGCCTGGAATCAGTCGTTTGCTCCGGCGATTATCCAGGGTATCGACCCCGTATCTGCCGTTCTGGCTGTTCCCGACGAAACCCAGTCTCATCCTGAGCAGCTCTCGTTCTATATCGGGCTTGATTCCGGCAACGGCACCGGTGATGCATACCGGATGACCCTCTTGAAAGCCACCGAAACCTCGAACGTCACAGATTTGAACACAGGAGCGGCATACGGCTTGAATTCTCTCGATGTCACCAGCCTTTCACTCGGCTCGAACTCACTGTTCGCCGGCGATGCCGCATCAGGCTGCGTCTATTACAGTCACGATTCCGGACAGACCTGGGTAAAGAGCCTTAAGCCGCCTACCGGGTCCGGACACACCCTCGTCGTTCCGAATATTGACTATGCATCCAACGGACTCGTCTACTCGGCGACGTCCGGGCCGTCAAGCGCCTTATCACGCTCGGAAGACGGCGGGCACACTTTCAAGCAGATATCGCTCATTGACTCGGTAATCGGCCCCGACAGCCTCCAGGATTTCGCTCCGTCGCCGCAGTACGAGCAGGACGGTACATTTTTTCTGGTCACCACTGATACCGCCGGCTTCGAGAGCAATGTCTGGAAAAGCACCTGCCGGGGCCTTCGATGGGAACGGATTACCAACCGCTCCCTGAACGATTCGTATATCAGGGGCGTTTCTGTCCCTGCCGATTACAGCCGGGACAACCCTGTCCTCTACCTGTTTGCTTCGTCGAACGGGAATACCCTGGTAGAAAAATCGCTCGATAACGGCCGGACGTTTTCCGTATCCACGCTTCCGGTAGACATCGACACCTGGAATGTCATCGATAGTACCACCGTCTACGTCGGAGGCTGCCGGGATTTCGATATCGTTTTGTATTCCACCGAAGACGGGGGAGCGACCTGGTCGCTGGCAACGAATGTCGGAAACCAGTCGCTCTCCTCCGTTCAACGCTCGCCGGACTATGGAAACGATTCGATGCTGATGATTGCGAATACCTTTGGATGGGTATACCTTTCGGATGATGCCGGTGTATCGTACCGGCCGCTGCCGCTCGATGCCGCCGCTCCTCCGTTTCACGGCAACGTTAAAGTGTGCTTCGATAACGATTTTACGGTAAATAAAACGGTCTATGCCGTCTCTGATGCAGACGATGAAGGTATCTACCGCTATATCATCGGCCGCAGCGAAACCTGGGAGAAACTGGACCGGCGGCTTGTTTCCGATGTAAAAATCAACGGGGTTACTCTAGCGGAAAAGGGGGCGATGTATGCTGTCAATACTGCAATGGTAAACACCGGTAAGGGTTGGGGAGGCGTCGAGCGTTCGCTCAATCCATCGACGTCTTCTTTTTTACCGACCTTCGAAACGCTCCTGAACGGGCTGGATGACGGCATTACTCTCAACGGCCTGTGGGTCAGCGGCAATTACCTCTGGTCTTTCGATACCACCGGTACCCGTTTACTGGAGTACCAGGACTCGTTGACACAGCCGGTGAGCCTGGTTTTCCCCATTGACGCCGGTGAAATTACCGATTTCAAGAACGTGAAACTGGACTGGGAAGTCCTCCAGGGAGCGACGGAGTACGAATGGCAGCTCGATTACGACGGCTTGTTCGCTTCGCTCCCCTCGGGATACTCGGGGTACACCGGCGCTTCTTCCGTCATTCTGACCGGCCTTGAACCGGATACCTGCTACTACTGGCGGGTACGGGCGGTCAAGCCTGCCTTAAGCCCCTGGTCCGAGCGGAGGAATTTCGTTCCGACCAAGGATATATCCGGTAACAGCCCGATATTGACGTATCCCGCTGCCGGCGCTGAACTCTCGAATACAAAACCCCTGTTTCAGTGGAATGCCATGAACGGTATTAAGAAGTATGACTTGATGGTTGCCCGCGACCCGGATTTCAAAAGTACGGTGATTAAAAAAACATCAAAAGCTGCCCTTTCGGTAAACGCCTGGTATAGCGATATCGAGCTTGAGAACGGGCAAACCTATTACTGGAAAGTCAGAGGCGACGGACAGGAGGGGTATACCGATTGGAGCGCCATCAGCGCCTTCATTATCGCTCCGGCTCAGTCCGTATCGTTGCCGGCGGGGCAGCAATCGGTTGATATGGAAAAAGTACCGGTTTCGCCCGTTTTATACAGCCCTGGTATAGGTTCAGAACCGGTCGCCTGCAAACCTCTTTTTCAGTGGGAAGCTCTGACCGGAGCTGAGGGGTACGAACTGCTGGTATCCGATGAGCCGTTATTTCAGGCGCCAGTGATTATCAGGGAAGGGGAGCATGCCGTTCCCGTCGCAGTCTGGAGGTGCAATGTCAGGCTTGAACCGGATACCGCCTATTACTGGAAAGTGAGGGCGGTGACCGGCGCTACCTGCGGCGAATGGAGTCCGGTAAGCGCTTTTATCGTTGAAACACCCGAAGAGAACCCGGAAGCCGGAATGTCCGATGGCCGGTACCGGACTACCGGCACGGAAACGGATACTCCGGCTTCGGCAAACAACGGCCTTCCGGAATGGGTTGTCTACGTGAATCTCGGCTTGCAGGTGGCGACCATCCTGCTGATGGCAGCGGTGCTGGTCGTCCTGATACTGACCCGTCCCCGGAAACCATTCCAGCTATAATGCAAGCCTTGGGAAAAGAAAAAAGCGTGGACAGACTGTGACGGAGGAAAAAACTAGTAATCCAGCAGGAATACCTGGGTAACCAGCGGGAGATTGTTTTTGGTGAAGTTCAGCTTCGGTTGAGAGCCGATTTCCTTGATGCCCATCTCGTTAAGGAAGTTCTCGACGGGAGCAAGGTTTCTTGAGGTCGCTTCGGTTTTATAGTGCATCGGAATGACGGCTTTCGGCTCGAGTTGCCGGACAAGCTCGGCTGCCTGGGCGGCATCAAGGGATGAGTCACCCCCGACCGGTACGAAGAGAATATCGATGTTATCCATCAATTCAGCCTGGTCAGTTGATAACGAATGGCCGATATCCCCCAAGTGGCAGATATTCATTTCATCGATTTCGAGTATAAAAACGGTATTCTTGCCTCTTTTTACGCCCTTTGCGTTGTCGTGGTAGGAGGGCATGCCGATGACGAGAACGCCGCTCACCTCATATTCACCCGGCCCGGAAAGCACCTTTGGCTCTCCCCCGATGGCGGATACGTACGAATGCCCGGCGTGCTGATGACTGACCGTCACGACATCAGCCGTCACCTTTCCCATGTTGTACCCGGTTTCAGGGGAACAGGGGTCGGTTATAACGACAGCGCGGCTGCCTTTCAGTTTGAAGCACGAATGTCCGAGCCAGGTAATTTCCATGATTTCAAAGCTAAATATAACACATTACGAACCTGAAGGTCAAACAGAACGAATATTCCCTTGTTCCCGTAAGGAGAAGCCTGATTTATTGAATTATGAGACTGAACATCTTGACAATCGTTCCTGAAAATGATAAAAATGAATTAGCAAACAAACCATTAGTTTGCTAACGGGGGTGATTTGAGATGTTATCTTCTCGGACGGAATCGATACTCAAATCAATTGTCGCTCAATACATTACGAAAGCCTTACCGGTGTCATCCGGAAGTATAACCGAAGAAGCTGAACTGAATATCAGTTCGGCAACGATACGTAATGAGATGGTCCGGCTTGAAAAAGAGGGATACATCATTCGGCCGCATCACTCATCGGGCAGTATTCCTCTCGATAAAGGGTATCGCAGTTACGTTGACGGGCTTGGGGAAATCAAGCTGCCGCTGTCTGAACAACGCATGGTGAGCCATCTGTTTCACCAGGTGGAAGGCGAACTGGACGGCTGGTTGAACCTGGCTGCGACGCTTCTTGCGAAGATGGTCAATAACGTAGCGCTGGTGACAACTCCCCGGACGAGAATGTGCCAGCTCAAGCAGGTTGAAGCGGTTTGCCTTCAGGGTTCGCTGGCTCTTGTTATACTGGTCCTGAAAGGCGCTAAAGTCCGGCAGCAGTTGATTAACTTCGAAGCTGCGGTTAACCAGGACGAACTCAGGATAATGACCCACCGGTTGAGCGACCTGTTCAGCGACTTAAACCGGAACGAAATTGCGAATATGGATGAGGAGTTATCCGCGGAGGAACGGAAAATCGTCGACTGCGTTATCAAAGAAATGGAAGCCGAAGATAACAGCCAGTATGAAGGCTCTTATCTCGACGGCCTTCACTTTACCCTGAACCAGCCGGAACTTGCCCAGAATCATCCGTTATCGCTTAATCTGATGGAATTGGTGGAGCACCGTAACCTGGTGAAATGCATCATTCCTTCAAAGATTGAAGGCGCTGGCGTGAAGGTTGTTATCGGTAAAGAGAACGAAACCGAGTCGGTTCATAATTACAGCGTGGTAATAAGCCAGTACGGCCTGCCGGATGAGGCGGTCGGGACGATAAGCGTCGTCGGTCCTACCCGGATGAATTATGCCAGGACGATTGCCACGGTCGAATACCTGACCGTTGTCCTTGATATTCTGGTGGCGCGGCTGTACGGCCGGGAAATACCACATGAAGGCACGATGAGCTGACTCGTCTGACTTGCAGGGGAAATGATGGAAGAAGAAAAAATAAAAGAGACAGAATCGCAGGACGAAAATGCCGGAAAGGTGGAGGAGGAAGATGTGGAGGCACTTAAGCAGGCGCTGCAGGATGAACGAACAAAGTCGGAAGACTATCTCGCGAAATGGCAGAGAGCCCAGGCAGACTATATAAACTTTAAAAGGCGAACCGAGAAAGAAAAAGAAGAATTGAGTGAACTGGTCCGCTCGGTGATGGCCTTGAAACTTTTACCGGTACTCGATGATTTCGACCGCGCAATAGCGGTTGTCCCTGACAAGTCGCTTGACCCGGGATGGGTGGAAGGCGTCCGGCTTATCGAACGCAAGCTTCGTTCTGTGCTTGAATCGGAAGGGCTTTGCCCGATTGATTGTCAGGGAGAACAGTTCGACCCTTACCTTCACGAAGCGGTCCGCCAGGATTGCGGCGAAGAAGGTAAGATTCTCAATGAGGTTCAGAAAGGTTACAAATTCAACGATAAGGTTCTTCGGGCTTCGAAGGTAATCGTCGGCAGCGGAGAGCCTGTCAATTCGGATAAAGAAGAATAATCGGAGCATTTCTTCCGGAGTAACCGGAAGAAGTCTCTTGAAAACAGGAGGAAAATGAATGGCGAAGGTAATTGGCATTGATTTAGGAACAACGTACAGTGAAGTAGCGGTAATGGAAGGGGGGGAACCAAAGGTTATCCCTTCGGCTGAAGGAGGTAACCTTGTTCCTTCGGTCGTTGCAATTAATAAATCAGGAGAGCGCCTGGTCGGGCAGATTGCCAAACGTCAAGCGGTTGTCAATCCTGAAAACACAATTCACAGTATCAAGCGGTTCATGGGCAGAAAGTGGGGCGAACCGGCCGGCCGTGAATTGACTGTTGAAGAAGACGTCAAACGAAAATCGTATAAAGTTACTAAAGCTCCGAATAACGACGTTCGCGTTCTGCTGGGCGGCAAGGAATACAGCCCCCAGGAGATTTCGGCGATGATACTCCAGAAACTGAAGACCGATGCTGAGTCGTATCTCGGCGAAAAGGTAACCGAGGCAGTCATTACCGTTCCTGCTTACTTCAATGACAGCCAGCGCCAGGCAACCAAGGACGCCGGCAAGATTGCCGGTCTGGATGTTCTCCGTATCGTCAACGAGCCGACAGCGGCCGCTCTCGCCTATGGCCTCGATAAAAAGAACGAAGAGACCGTGGCTGTCTACGACCTCGGAGGCGGTACCTTCGATATCTCGATTCTTGAGCTCGGCGAAGGTACGTTCCAGGTGAAATCGACCAACGGCGATACCCACCTCGGTGGCGATGACTTCGACCAGAGAATCATTGACTGGCTCTGCGATGAATTTAAACGCGACCAGGGGATAGACCTGAGACAGGATAAGATGGCTTTACAGCGGCTCAAGGAAGCTGCCGAAAAAGCGAAATGCGAGTTATCGACCGTTCAGCAGACAGAGATAAGCCTTCCCTTTATCACGGCTGATTCTCAGGGGCCGAAACATCTGAATATCAACCTGACCCGCTCGAAACTTGAACAACTGGTCATGGATCTGGTAGAAAAGTCGCTTCAGCCCTGCCGGGCGGCCCTGAAAGATGCCGGTTTGACCACCGGGCAGATTGATGAAGTCATTCTCGTCGGCGGTCAGACACGCATGCCGCTGGTTCAGAAAAAGGTTACCGAGTTGTTCGGCAAGGAACCTCACAAAGGCGTTAACCCGGATGAGGTAGTGGCGATTGGGGCCGCTATTCAGGGCGGCGTTCTGAAAGGCGAAGTGAAAGATGTCCTGCTTCTCGATGTTACCCCGCTAACCCTCGGTATCGAGACTCTCGGTGGTGTCGCAACCCCCCTGATTCCCCGCAATACAACGATACCGACCTCGAAGAGCCAGATATTCAGCACCGCGGCTGATAATCAGCCCAGCGTTGAAATCCATGTTGTTCAGGGCGAACGCCCTATGGCGGCCGATAACCGGACACTGGGCAGATTCATGCTCGACGGCATTCTTCCGGCTCCCCGTGGATTGCCTCAGATTGAAGTCAGTTTTGACATGGACGCCAACGGCATCCTCAGCGTCAGAGCCCATGATAAAGGTACCGGTAAAGAGCAGAAGATAACCATTACCGCTTCGAGCGGTCTGGAAAAGAGCGAAATTGAGAAGATGCAGAAAGAAGCCGAAATGCACGCTTCCGAGGACGCGAAACAGCGCGAAAAGATTGAAACCTTCAATGCCGCCGATACCCTTGCTTATACCGCTGAAAAAACCCTGCGGGATAACAAGGACAAGATTTCAGACGACCTGAATAAGCAGGTCGAGGAAAAGATTCAAGCGGTGAGAACTGCCCTGCAGGGGCAGGATGTCGATTCCGTTAAAGCTGCCACTAACGAATTGAACACCATCATGCAGAAAATAGGTGAATCGGTGTACCAGCAGCAGACTCCTCCTCCGGGAGCGGGCGGAGCCGGCCCCGGAACCCCTCCTCCTCCTCCGCACGATGATGGAGAAGGAACAGTCGAAGGTGAATTCAGAGAGGTCTAACCGGTAGAATCTGATGGATGTCATCCGCAATTGAGGGCTTTCAGCCCCTATAAATACCTTTCCCGCTTATCCCGTTACCCCGGGATAAGCGGGATTCAGGAAAGCAGGGTAGTAAATAATTGGCCAAACAAGATTACTATGACGTACTCGGTGTGAGGAAGGACGCTTCAGAAAGTGAAATAAAGGCCGCTTATCGCAAGCTGGCTATGCAGTACCATCCTGACAGGAATCATGATGCGGGGGCGGAAGCGAAATTCAAGGAAGTCAACGAAGCCTACGAAGTTCTCTCGAACAGGGAAAAACGCGACGCCTACGACCGTTACGGTCACGGCGGCGGTAATGTTTTCGGGCAGGGCTTCGAAGGATTCGGGTTCGACGGCGTCGGCAGCATCTTCGATGCTTTCTTCGGCGGCGGTACTTCCACCGCCGGTAGACAGGCGCCCGAACGGGGTGCCGACCTTCATTGCAATATCAGCATAACCCTCGAAGAGGCTGCTTTCGGTATCGAAAAAGAACTCACTATCTCGCGTATCGAGTATTGTTCCGAGTGCCATGGTATCGGCAGTCGCCCCGGCACGCAGCCTGAACAATGCTCCGAGTGCGGCGGCTCCGGCCAGGTACGGAGAGTTCAGCAGAGTATTTTCGGCCGGTTTACCAATATCGCCACCTGTCCGCGCTGCCGCGGCGAGGGCAAGATAATCACTGACCCTTGTCCTCACTGTAAAGGCACGGGTAAAGAGAAATTCCAGCGGTCCATAGCTGTCAATATCCCGGCAGGCGTGGACAGCGGTTCGAGGATACGGCTGACCGGAGAAGGCGATGTCGGCGCCCGCGGCGGCTACGCCGGCAATCTCTACGTTAATATCGAAGTCAAAGAACATGACCTGTTTGTCCGTGAGGAGGACGATATCATTTACGAACTGCCGGTCAACTTTGCCCAGGCAGCCCTCGGTACCGAGGTTGAAGTACCGACCCTCGACGGCACCATGAAACTGAAAGTTCCCGCCGGTACCCAGACCGGCCACGTTATTCAGTTAAAAAACAAGGGCATCAATCATCTGCGGGGCAGGGGGCAGGGTAACCAGCTTGTCGTCGTCCGGGTCGTGACACCCGAAACGTTGACGAAAAAACAACGCCAGCTCCTTGAGGAACTGGCGAAGGAAATGGGCTCTCCAAAACCCGGGAAAAAGAAGAATTAGGAATTTTCCCCGGTACTTCCCGAATGAATGCCTTATCAGCTATTTACTGTCGTTAACCGGTTTTGCTTTCTCGCCGATTCGGCGTTCCTTGCCGGCCAGCAGCCTGCCGATATTTTCCCGGTGCATGACGATGATGATAACCGAACCAATCAGCGCGTACACCAGGTATTCGACCGGGAATCCGTTGAATATCGTCAGGGGTATCAGTATCGTGTAGGTACCGACGACGCCTGCAATAGAACCGAGCGATGCGAACCGTGTCAGGCCGGCTCCGATGATAAATACCTCGCTGCCGAAAAGAGCTGCCACCGGGCAGAGCGCTACCAGCCCTCCGAAAAAGGTTGCTACGCCCCGTCCGCCTTTGAATTTGAGGAATATCGACCAGATATGGCCGGCAATAGAGGCCAGCGCTGCCAGAACCTGAGCAACCAGCAGGCCGAGGCCGAAATCACCGATAACGAGGAACGTCTTGCCGACTATCAGTCCGGCGAATAAAACCGACAGGGAGCCTTTCAGCACATCGAGCAGCAGCACCAGCAGCGCCGCTTTTTTACCAGCCGTGCGGAGGACGTTTGTCGAACCGGTCCTTCCGCTGCCGTACTGGGTGATATCTACTTTAGCGAACAGTTTGCTGATTATCGCTCCGGAAGGAATCGACCCTAAAAGGTAACCGACGACGATGACTGCCAGAAACTGTAAAACTATCATTCTTCTCCTCTTGTTTTGAATACCATTTTGAGGGGAGTGCCGGTGAAGCCAAAGGTCTGGCGCAGCTTGTTTTCAAGGTATCGCTGATAGGAAAAATGTATCAGGTTCTTATCGTTGATAAAGAAGACGAAGGTAGGGGGATTGACATCTGCCTGGGTAGCGTAAAGAATCTTGAGGCGCTTGTTGCCGATTCTGGGGAGATTGTGAGACGCCGCCGCCTGCTGAACGACATTATTGACAGTTGCCGTGGACAGCCTCTTCAGGCGTTCCAGGCAGACCGCCTGAACCTGAGGCAGGGTTT
>CAYXEG010000044.1:7428-19058 GCA_964463875.1 uncultured Dehalococcoidales bacterium | reverse complement strand
CAGGCGGGCCAGGCGACACAGCAGATTGCCGCTACCAGTCAGCAGGTTGCGAGGGGTGCCAGCGAACAGTCAACGGCCCTCCAGGAAACATCGACCGGTATGGACCAGCTTTCCAAAGCAATCATGCAGATTTCTCTTGGCGCCCAGGAACAGGCAAAAGGTGTCGAAAGAAACGTAGAAATCGTTAACAAGGTTTCAACGGCTGTCGCGCAGGTAACCAGTAACGCTCAGGTGGCGGCTGATGGTTCCCAGAAAGCCGGAGAAGCTGCCCGTAAGGGTACGGATATGACCCGCCAGACCGTTCAGGGCATGCAGAAAATAAAGGATGCCATGGATATCGCCTCGGCCGGTGTCACCTCTCTTGGCGAACGATCGAATGAAATCGGTAAAATCGTTGCGACTATCGATGATATTGCCGCTCAGACGAACCTGCTGGCGCTCAATGCGGCTATCGAGGCCGCCCGGGCGTGAACAGGGACGCGGATTCGCGGTCGTTGCCGATGAGGTGAGGAAACTTGCCGAGAGGTCATCGACGGCGACGAAAGAAATTGCCGACCTTATCTCGAATATTCAGACCGGTGTCAATGAAGCAGTCAGAGCCATGGAAGACGGTAACCACGAAGTCAATTCCGGCTATGAACTGGCTACCAATGCGGGAAGCTCACTGGACGAAATTCTGGAGACGGTGATGGAAGTCAGCCGGGAAGTCGACCGTATCGCCGAGGCTTCGACCGAACTCAACACGCTCAGTGAAGAAATGGTGAAAATAACCGATGGTGTCAGCAGTGTTGTCGAAGAGAATACGGCGACGACCGAGGAAATGTCCGCCAGTTCGGATGAAGTAACGAAGGCTATCGAAAGCGTGGCGGGTGTTGCGGAAGAGAACAGTGCTGCGACCGAACAGGTATCGGCCTCGGCGGAAGAGATGAGCGCCCAGGTGGAAGAAGTGGTGGCGTCGGCTCAGTCTCTTGCTCAGATGGCGGAAGACCTGAGAAACAACATTGCGATATTCAAGCTTGCAAACGCCGGGTAAACAAATAACCAGGATGAGAGACCGGAATGTTCCGGCCTCTCATCTTTTGTTAATACACATAAGGAAAAAAGTAACATGACTGAAAAAATTGAGACATTAACGGAAATCCAGCTTGTCGTATTCGATCTTGCCTCTGAAAATTACGGCGTGGATATCGATGATGTCCGTGAAATAATACGGATGCAGAATATCACTAAAGTTCCCGGCGCCCATACATTCGTCGAGGGTGTGATAAACCTGCGCGGCCGGGTTGTACCGGTGGTTGATTTAAGGAAAAGGCTTTCTTTAGACGCAGGTTCCCAGACGCAGGCCAGCCGGATTGTCGTGGTCGATATCAACGGCCAGGATGTCGGTGTCATCGTCGATGCCGTTACCGAAGTATCGCGGATTGATACGGCGTCCATCGAACCTCCGTCGTCGATGATTACCAGTTCGGATTCGGATTACCTGAGAGGAATAGCCAAACTGGAAGACAGAATGATAATCCTGCTTGACCTTGCCAGAGTACTCTCGGGAATCGAGTTCAGTTAGGATGCAGTTGCGATGAGAACAGTATCCTCCCTGTGACTGAACGGACTTTGGTATCTGACGCCTTTTCCCCATGATACCCGGCGTTTCACCGATATGTACCGACTCGATTCACAAATTCGACCCCGGTGTATCTTATACCACGTTTCAATTGGTGACAAAATCAATTCAGATATATGAATTGTGTATGGTTGGTACTGCCCGTCAATTCGGGATATTATACGTGACCAAACAACAGAGGAGGGCAAGGTGAAATCACTACAGAACCTGAAAATCAGAACAAAACTCATAGCAACCTCATTCATATGTATTGTCACAGCGCTCATTATCGGTATCATCGGTTACAGCGGATTGAATGGAATCCAGCAGTCTGCGGAAAAAGCAGTAAACGATGTTGCGGCTTATGAGCAGATACGTACCGACACGATTCATTTACTTGAGAACACGGCATCGGAAGCCGCTTCGACCAGGAGTATGATACTCATCGCCTGCCTGGTTACCGTCGTTATCGGGCTGGCGGTAGCCTGGTTCTTTGTTCAGGGAACAGGAAGTTCCCTTGCAAAAATCATTATCGCCTTGAAACAGATTACGAGCGGTAATATCGATGAAAGGCTGGCCGTCGAGGCAAACGACGAAGCCGGTGCTCTGGCTGCAGCCTGCAATGAAGTCCGGGACTACCTGGCTTCTATCGTAGAATTCTCGGAAAAGGTAGCTGACGGTGACTTAAGAGCAACCATCAATGTCAATTCAGAGCAGGATGCCATCGGTGTATCTTTTTCTAAAATGGTAACTAATTTAAGGAATCTGATTGGTTCTGTAAAAGAAATTTCTGAGAATATCGCCGAATCGAGCGCTCAGCTTTCCAACGCCGCCGACCAGGCAGGCCAGGCGACGCAGCAGATTGCCGCCACCAGTCAGCAGGTCGCGAGAGGCGCCAGCGAGCAGTCTTCTTCGCTTCAGATGACCTCCGAAGGAGTCGACCAGCTCTCTCAGGCTATTATGCAGATATCGATGGGTGCCCAGAACCAGGCGAAAGGCATCGAACGGAATGTTGAGATAGTCAACATGGTTTCCGAGTCGGTATCCCGGGTTACGCAAAACGCCCATGAAGCCGCCGAAGGTTCTCAAAAAGCAGGACAGGCTGCCCGGAAGGGAACGGACATGACCCGCCAGACGGTTGAAGGCATGCAGAGAATCAAGGATGCCATGGATGTCGCCTCGGCCGGTGTTACCTCTCTTGGAGAACGGTCCAACGAAATCGGTAAAATCGTCGCGACAATCGATGACATCGCCGCCCAGACGAACCTGCTGGCTCTCAATGCGGCCATCGAGGCAGCTCGGGCAGGCGAACAGGGAAGAGGGTTCGCCGTTGTTGCCGATGAGGTAAGAAAACTTGCCGAGCGGTCTTCGACCGCTACCAAAGAAATCGCCGACCTTATCTCCAATATTCAAAGAGGTGTCAATGAAGCTGTCAGAGCCATGGAGGATGGAAACCATGAAGTTAATTCCGGTTACGACCTGGCGACCAACGCCGGTAGTTCACTGGATGAAATCATCGAAACTGTGATGGAAGTCAGCCGGGAAGTCGACCGTATTGCTCAGGCATCAACCGAACTTAATGGCCTCAGCGAGGAAATGGTAAAGGTAACCGACAGCGTCAGTGAAATTGTCGAAGAGAATACCGCTGCTACTGAAGAAATGGCGGCAAGCTCCGATGAAGTGATGAAAGCCATTGAAAGCGTAGCGGGGGTCGCCGAAGAGAACAGCGCCGCAACCGAGGAGGTATCGGCCTCTGCGGAAGAGATGAGCGCTCAGGTGGAAGAAGTCGTTGCTTCGGCGCAGTCTCTCGCTCAGATGGCGGAAAAATTACGGGAAAATATAGCAGTGTTTCAAATCCCTGATTAAGAGTTACTGAATCCCCGGTGTAAAACCGGAACAAGAAGTAAATCAATATCAATAGTAATCGAGATAAGAGGAACGATAATGGCAGAAAAAGTGGCAACTACGTCCGAAACTCAGCTTGTCGTATTTGACCTGGCAACGGAATTTTACGGAGTAGATATCAGTGTCGTCAGGGAGATTATCCGGATGCAATCAGTCACGCGGGTACCCGGAGCACCATCGTTTGTCGAAGGGGTCATCAACCTGCGGGGGAGGGTAGTCCCGGTTGTCGATTTAAGGAAAAGGCTTGATTTAAGCCTGGCGGAACAGACCCAGGAAAGTCGTATCGTCGTTGTCGATATCGGTGGAAGAGATGTCGGCGTCATTGTCGATGCCGTGACCGAGGTGTTGAGAGTTCCTCTTTCGGTTATCGATCCGCCATCATCCATGATTACGAATTCCGACTCCGATTACCTGAGAGGTATCGCGAAACTGGAAAGCAAACTGATTATTCTCCTCGACCTCGACAAAGTCCTTTCGATTATGAAAGGAGCGGATTGTACCGGCGTGGAATCAGGTGAAGAAATACTGGTCTAGTCCAGGCTTTTATTGACTGTCCTTTCGACAGGATTATTTACATAAAGTTATCAAATAAAAACGACGGAATACCAGGAACAGTCAGGCGGTAAAGAAGTCGCCACGGGTGAGGTAACCATGAACTTAGAAGCTGAACTGACACCGGAAGAATTGAAAGTCTTTCTGGAAGAAGTAAATGAGCAGATTGAGCTTTTGGATGAAGATATTGTCAGGCTCGAAAAAGAAGGGGATGACCTTGAATTACTCCAGGAGATATTCCGTGCCGCTCATACCATAAAAGGCTCTTCGGCAATGGTCGGCTTTCAGTCGATGGCAGACCTCACTCACGGGATGGAAAGCCTGCTCGATAAACTGCGGAATAAAAATCTCGATGTCAGCACCGAAATTATCGATGCTTTGTTATTCGGTCTCGATGTTCTGAAATCTTTGATGGGTTATATCAATTCATCGGACGATGACATGCCTGATATCCAGGAAGCCCTGGGGAAAATCAGGGAAGCCTCGGATAGCTCCGCCGTAAAAACCAAAGAGATAAATCGGCCATTGCACCTGGATACCGCCCGGTTTGGAGAAATCCGGCAGTCGCTTTCCGAAGGCCAGGTTTTTTTAAAGATAACGGTCGATATAAGTGAAGAAAGTGACTGGCCGGCCGTACGGTGCATGCAGGTTTTCAATGAGCTTTCCAATGCAGGCACCATCGTTGCTTCTTCTCCGACGGAAGATGAAGTCGAAGAGGACAGCAAAAGCCTCCACATGGAGGTGGCTTTCGTTACCGGCCGGGATATCGAGAAACTGAGAAAAGCGCTGACGACGATTGGCGATATCAAGACGGTTGAAATGGTGCCGTATCCCGCCGAAGCTTGTTCCGAAACACCTCTGCCGGCGAAAGAATCATCACCGGTACCAGTCGGTACTCACCAGTCTTCCGATACCGGGAAAAACGCGCCTGTTAAAAAGAAGGAAAATGCCAGAAACGACAATTCGCAGAGTGTGAGAGTCGATGTCGAGGTTCTCGATAACCTGCTGAACGTTGTGGAAGAGCTGGTGATTGACCGGTCGAAAATCAGCCAGGTCGGGAAAATGCTGGGCACGAAGTACCCGGGCGATGAACTGATAGACGAGCTGGCGGAAACATCCGATCACATCATCAAGACCATCAACGAACTCCAGGAATACATCATGCAGGCCAGGATGGTGCCGATAGGCACGATATTCAGCCGTTTCCCGAGGATGGTGCGTGACCTCGCTCAATCTCAGAAGAAGAAGCTTGATTTTACCATCGAAGGCGCTGATACCGAACTGGACAGAACGATTATCGAGCAGATACGTGACCCGTTGACCCATCTGCTCCGTAATGCAGTTGACCACGGCGTGGAGTCACCTGAGTCGCGGATGGCTGCGGGGAAAAATGAAACCGCCAGGGTAAAACTGAGCGCCTATCGCGAACAAAGCCATATTGTTATCACCGTGGAAGACGATGGTAACGGAATCGATGCCGAAAAAGTGAAAGCGACAGCCGTTAAGAAAGGATTGATTTTACCCGCCAAAGCCGAAGGCATGTCCGAAGCAGACGCAATCAACCTGATTTTCCTGGCCGGTATGTCAACCAAGGAAAAGGCTACCGAAGTTTCGGGCAGAGGCGTCGGCATGGATATCGTGCGGGCTAATGTCGAAAGCCTCGGGGGAACGACGTATATCGAAACGCAAAAGGGGTCCGGCAGTAAATTTATCATCAAGCTTCCCCTTACCGTTGCCATTGTCCAGGGATTCCTCATTTCGGTGGGCGGAGCCATTTACATATTGCCGATGGGTTCCATCGCCGAAACAGTGTCGATCGATAACAGTCAGATTCAGACTATTCGCGGCAGGGAAATCATCCGGTGGCGGGAAAGCCTTATTCCGCTGGTTCGCCTCAACAACGTGTTCAACGGCAGCGATAGTGATTCGGCAGGCAAGAGGAAACTTATCGTTATCGTCACGGCGGACAATTGCCTTATCGGTCTGGTGATAGATGAACTCCTCGAACCCCAGGAAATCGTAGTCAAATCACTTGGTAACTATCTCGGCGAAGTTGAAGGTATTGCCGGGGCAACGATTCTGGGAGACGGCCGAGTGGCTCTCATACTCGATATCTCCTCGTTAATCAAGATGGTCATGGCTGCCGGTCACAGCTATTCTTCCTTCGAGTACGGAGTGGTGTAGCGGTAGTGAACCGGCAGAGCGCCTCGCATCGGCAGGCTCTTTAACCGGGATGGTGATTCGAACAGTCAAATTTCAGCCCAAGGACGGCAATTAACGGGTCAGGCACAGGCCGCCGATTGAGTCTGCCGAGCTTTCTTTAATTGGACTGTTTGTCCTTATTAACAATAATCGTTTGTGTAAAAATATTATCAGAGGTACAGCTGTGGAACAACATACTATGGCAACCCAGGATCACCTTTTAAGTGAAAGCGACTTCGCTATCTGTAAATGGCTGGTCCGCCGGGGAATCGAGAATTCCATCAACGGGCTTTCGAGAATGCTCGGCGAGAAACTGACGGTTATCGGTCTGGATATGAACCAGATTCCCCTGGAAGACACGATACAGTATCTGGGCGGCCCGGACAATATGGTTGTCGGTATCCACCTCGATATTTATGGAGATACCACGGGGCATTTTCTCCTGGTGCATGATACCCGGTTAGCGTTCCAGCTAATCGGCAATCAGATGGGGTTACCTCCGCGTGAAAACATGGTGCTTGGTGAAATAGAACTGTCACTTCTGGGAGAAGTAGGCAATATCGTCGGAGCGTTTTTCCTTAACGTTCTTGCCGACGCTACGAATATCGTCCTTTCACCTTCACCGCCTGTGTTGAAAATCGATAAAGCCAGTATTGTCATTCGGAATGCCGCGGAGAACTGGATTGTCGGCCAGTACACTCAGTTTATTGTAAGAGCGTCCTTTGTTACCGGTAACAAACAAATCAACGGGACCTTTCTGATAATACCAACGATGGAACTCATGAACAACATACTACTACATGCAAGGAATACGTAAATGGTACTAATGACAAAACAGGTACGCATCAACGAGTATACGACCGCTGTCGGCCTGGGTGATTTAGTCGTGACGAAAGATTCGAGGGCATCACTGGCCTGCTTCGGGCTCGGGTCCTGCATATGTGTATGTGTATTTGATCCGGTCTCCAGAGTCAGCGGAATGGCTCACATCGTCCTGCCGCAAAGTAAACATGGTCTGGCTGATAAAACAGCCACGAAATATGCTGATGTGGCGATCCCGGTATTAGTTGAAAAAATGGAGCAGTCCGGGGCCAGTAAAATGAATATCAAGGTCAAGATTGCCGGAGGCGCCAGAATGATAAAGTCATTCGAAATGAACGATACTTTCGATATGGGAAATCGTAATCTTGAAAGTGTCAACAAGGTCCTTGCCGAGAGGAACTTAAAGGTATTTGCCCGCGATACCGGAGGAAACCAGGGACGTTCGGTATGGATGTTTGCTGACACCGGACAGGTGCTGGTGCGTACGGCGGGCGAAGCATTAAGAGAACTTTAAGCCGGTAATGAAAAGTCAGGAGGGGAAAATGGCAAAAGTACTGGTTGTCGATGATGCATCCTTTGTGAGAATGCAATATAAGAAATCATTAACGGAAAACGGTTACACGGTGGAAGAAGCTGCCAACGGACTGGAAGCACTCGAGAAATACAAGCAAACGAATCCGGACGCGGTCCTTCTCGATATCAATATGCCGGTTATGGATGGGATTGTCACGCTTCATGAAATAATCAGCATGAATCCTGAAGCCAGGGTGGCGATGGTTTCATGTATCGGGTCGCAATCCATTATTTTGACCGCCATGCAGACCGGCGCCAGGGATTTTCTCGTCAAACCGGCTGAAAAAGGTAAAATCGTCCATATTGTCGAGAAACTGCTGGCAAGCTGACAGAGGGTGCAAGTTTAACCTGTCGGGATACTAAAATACGGATAATCTGTTTAACATAACCAAGGGAGGTCATAATGGCAAGGATACTGATAGTAGATGATGCCGCTTTTATGCGCATGCGATGCTCGAAACTGTTAACTGAAGTGGGGCATGAGGTAATTGAAGCAAGTAACGGGGCTGAGGCCGTCGAGAAATACAGGAGCGTGAAACCGGACGGAGTCCTGCTTGACATCACCATGCCGAAAATGGATGGAATCATGACACTGCAGGAAATCAAGAAAATCGACCCGGATGCCCAGGTTGCCATGGTAACTGCCATGGGCCAGCGAAGCATGGTCATGAGCGCCCTCAAAGCAGGGGCGAAGGATTTCATCGTCAAACCGTTCGATGGTCCGAGGGTATTGAGTACCGTCGAAAAGCTGATTGCCTAGTTTTTATTCACTACGGGGTGAGAGGAAAACATGACAGGAGTGCTTGTCGTTGACGATTCAAGTTTTGCCAGGCTTTCGATAATCAAACAACTCAGCAGGGATCCGGACATAAAAATCCTGGATTATGCGAAAGATGGGCTTGAGGCCATAAAAAAGGTAAAAGAACTGAGACCGGATGTCGTCACTCTCGATGTTCAAATGCCGAAGATGAACGGTCTGGAAGCGCTGGAACACATCATGTCCGAAACCCCCACACCGGTGGTCATGCTCAGCAGCCTGACCGATGAGGGAACGGATACCACCATTAAAGCGCTTGAAATAGGAGCGATTGATTTCTATCTTAAATCGCTGCTTTCCGCTGCATCAGAGGTTAATAACCAGGATGAGACTCTGGTAAACAAGGTCAAACTGGCCGCGCTTGTCGGTAAAAAAGTCGGTAAAAAAATTCCAGGCAGGACGCATACAGTTACTCCCTCCGATAAGATTTACCGCAATAATCAAAACCGGCCTCTGACAGCCCGGTCGAAAGTGGTTGTCATAGGCAGCTCTACCGGAGGGCCGGGCGCATTATATGAAGTCGTTCCGCATATCCCGGCCGATATTCCGGCGGGAATCATCATCGTTCAACACATGCCGGCGAATTTTACCCGGAGCCTGGCAACCAGGCTGAATGATATTTCGAAAATACGAGTCAAGGAAGCTGAACCCGGAGACATTATCTGCGAAGGGCAGGCATATATCGCACCGGGGAATTATCACATGACTGTCGCTAAAGGAGACCGGATTCAGACGAATCAGCAGCCGTCGGTCATGGGATTGAGGCCGGCAGCCAACATAACCATGGAGTCCGTTGCCGCTCAATACGGCCCGGCGACGGTCGGAATCGTTCTTACCGGCATGGGGTCAGACGGGACCGAAGGAGCCAGATATATCAAGAGAGTCGGCGGAATGACGGCCGTTCAGAATGAAGAGACCTGCGTGATTTACGGGATGCCGAAAAGCGTTGTCGATGCCGGATATGCTGACAGAATCGTCCCACTTCAAAAAATGGCGGAAGAAATAGTTACGATGTGTAATCAGTAAGCAACTGTTCCGGAGGTAAATGATTGGACGACGAAAGTTATGCCTATCTAAAAAAGAAAATATTGAAGTTAACCCTCATCAATCTTGACGACTATAAAGATAAACAGATGAGAAGGCGTCTGACGACCTATGTTGGTAACTCAGGTATGCGGAGTGTGGCTGAATTTTGTAAAAAACTTGAGGAAGACAAGGCTTACCTGAAAAAGATGCTTGACTTTCTGACGATTAACGTTTCGGAATTTTTCCGCGATATCCATCTATTCAACAAACTGGAGTCTGTTATCTTTCCTGACCTGTTAAAAAACAGCCGGGACCTGAATATCTGGAGCGCCGGTTGTTCGAGGGGACAGGAACCATACACAATAGCCATGATGCTGGAGGCGCTGGTTCCGAAGGTACGCTACCGGATACTGGCTACAGATATAGACGAAGGTGCGATGAGGTATGCCCGGGCGGGCGGCCCTTATACTAAAGAAGATATCAGGAATATTCCTGAAAAAATTGTCAACCGGCATATTACGAAGAAAGACGATAAATTTATGGTGAAACCCGGCTTACAGGAACACATCGAGTTTCAACAGCAAAACCTCCTGCGAGACCGGTTCGAGGTAAACTTCGACCTGATTATCTGCCGCAATGTTACGATATACTTTACCGAGGAAGCAAAACACGCCCTGAACATCAAGTTTCATCAGTCGTTGAAAGATAACGGCACGCTCTTCATCGGCGGTACGGAAGTTATGCTCGATGCCCAGAAAATCGGTTTTTCCAGCATCGGAGCCTGCTTCTACCGAAAACAGCCCGGAGCGAAAATTGAAAAAGCTTCTCCTGTAACAAGAATACCCGTAAATGCATGATGAAAGGAACAGCTCATGCGAAGGATTTCCATGCAGTATGCCCATCCCGGACTGGAATTGAGCACTGACATATACGACAGTTTCGGCAATAAGATACTGTCAAAAGGTACCAGGCTGACCTATGATAACGTCTCAATTCTCGGACAGATGGGCGGGGGCGAGATATTTTTCGAAGACAGGAGGGTTGATGATGTTCCGGTGACGCCATTGATGCCGGAACGGCTCGAAGGCGAAGCCGCCAGCAGATTACGCTCTTTCATTGATATCAGCCGGGACGTCGCATTGTTCAATTCCAGCCTTACCGTTATCGATACCGGCCCGATTGAGAAAATGGTGTACAGCATGGTCGGGCAGCTCTATCCGGTGGTGATTGGCGAGGTAAATGCAATCGGCTGCTTTTCTCTCAAGGATTATGATTTTGTTCATCCGGTACAGGTTACCGGGTTGGCTCTCCTGATGGGGAGAAAGCTGGGCATGAAAGAACCCGATTTATTGAAACTCGGGATTGCGTCGATGATTCAGAACGTCGGGTATGTCGCCTTGCCGGCGGGAATGTTGAGCGAACCGGATATCCTGGATACGCTGGCGAAACACGAGGTGCAGCAGCACTGCCAGTACGGATATCAGATATTGAAGGACCATGCGAAACTTGACCCGGTTATAGCGACCGCCGTGATGCATCACCATGAATACTGGAATGGTGAAGGCTACCCCCACGGATTAAAAGGGGAAGCTATTTCGGTTTTTTCGCGGATTATCTCGATTGCTGACGTGTACTATGCACTCGTCTCGAGAAGGCCATACCGGCAGAGTTTTCTCCCTCATGAAGCCGTCGAGTTTATCATGGCTTTCAGCGGAGAGATGTTCCAGCCGGAACTGGTTCAGCTTTTTACGAAACTGGTACCTCTTTACCCGACCGGAGTGATGGTTAACCTGAATACCGGCGAGCGGGGAATAGTATCAAACGCAAACCCCGGGTTTGTCGGCAGGCCGATAGTCCGGATTTGCTACGATAAAACAATGAGTGAATTGAAACATCCGTATGACCTGAATCTAACGGAGAGCCAGCATATGCACCGGCTCGTTATGGATGTCGTTGAGTATTAACGTTCTCATCTATCTGGGAAAAGAACAATGGGTTCAGACAGGGATACCTGCCGGAGGCGATAATGAGTGACGCAGGCAATATTTTACCTCAGGCAGAAATAGATGCATTATTCAAGCAGGCAACGGGGAGAAGCCTTTCGCCTCCTCCGGAAGTTGCCGCTGCTAAAAT
>CAYXEG010000044.1:3944-7418 GCA_964463875.1 uncultured Dehalococcoidales bacterium | reverse complement strand
GTGGAAAAATCATATTTTCATGTCACGATGCTAAAATGGTCGTTACTAAAGAAGATCAGGTAACCCAGAAGCCGGTGTCACCGAAACCGGTAACGAAAGTTCAGGAAACTCCGGTGCCTTCTCCGTCCCCGGTTTCCGTAAAACCGATTGCCTCGGCAGAAATTGCCGCAGTCAATAAAGTGCTTGACCAGTTGATGACGACGATGGAATCCCTAACCCGGAGAATAGAAGCAATCGAGAAGAATATCGGCAGCCTGAGTAATGAAAAAAGGGATTATCCGGATTATTCGTCAACAATCAACAGTCTCGCTGCTAAAGTTAACAATGAATCCCTCACCGTCCAGCAACTCGACAAGCAGTTCGCAACACTGAAGAAACAACTGAAAGGGACTCCCGGGTTTGCTGCTCGCGACCAGTTTACCTGCGGCACCTGCGGCGCGCACGGATACCTGGCGGTTCCTATGAAATGCAGTAATTGCGGTACGGAAGGATGGTGGGGATGGTACCCTGAAAAATGATATCCGCAGCAATCCGACGAATGAAAAACGTTAAAAATTTCTTCATGATAATAGCCTTGCTGGTTCTGGTGCCGGCAATCTTTCCGGCTGTTCCGGGAGATTCCGCGAAAGCCGAGGGGAATATATTAACCTCGCACCCGGTTCGAGGCCCGGTCGGAACGACCGTCGAGGTTGAAGGAGTCTGTTTTACGCCGTCAGTTCTTTGCGGAATAACCTCGAACGTCACCAGGATATCCCAGGTTGACATATACTTTCCGGATAAAAATACCCTGTATAAAACCGAGGTAATCGATACCTGGGGCAAGCTGAACACAACGGTTGTCATTGACGAAGTACCCGCCGGAACATACCAGATTTGGGTACACGATGGAACTGCCGGAGCCTTCGCCTGGGTATCGATTCCTTTTACTGTCGAACCGAAAATAGAGTTAAGCCGGCGATCCGGTTATGTCGGAGATGGTATTACGATATCCGGTAACGGTTTCGCACCTCTGTCTTCGATTCCCCTTTATTTCGGGAACAGGAGCATCGATACTTTCTATACCGATGAAAAGGGAAGTTTTCATAACCGGACATTCATCGTTCCCGATAGTGTCAACGACGAATACGATATTAAAGCGGTCGACAGAAGAGGGAATGAAGCCGTCGTGAAATTCACCTCGCAGCGGCAAAAAATTGTCATATTTCCCAATGCCGGCAGCCCGGGAACGGACATCAATCTCATTGGTACCGGTTTCGTTCCGGATAAAACCATCACCTTCAAGATGTATAACGCCGGCACTATCGTCCCGGAACTGACGACTAATCCCGAAACCGTGAAAACCGACGACTGGGGAAGTTTTGACGCCTGTCTTAAAATTCCCGCCTGTACCAGCGATACCTACATCATCGAAGCGTATGATGGCGATGCCCGGTCGGGAACGACGCTCATCGTTTCAAGTTCGGGTGTTTTCGACCGGAACATCGGATTTATCGGCAGTAATGTCACCTTCTCCGGGAATGGCTTCCTTCCTTACCGGTATACCGTGGCCTACTTCGATGGCATACCTCTGGCGGAAGCAAAAGCCGACCAGCACGGCGGAAGTTCCATTTCTTTTGTGATTCCTCCCTGTGTGCCGGGAGACGAGCATGTCGTATCTGTGACCGATGGTGTCTCTACGTACTCATATGATTTCATTGTATTGCCGAAAGCCAAGGCAGAGATTAACCGGACTATCGCTGAAGTCGGGAGTGAAATTATTATGTCCGGGAGCGGGTTCATCGCGAACAAGGTGGCGATGATTTCCCTCGACGGAGACTCGGTAACGGAAATTCCGGTCGGTACCGACGAGTCATTCACGACGAGTTTTCCTGTTCCGGCTTGCACTCCGGGAGTCAAAGTTATTTCAGTCACCGATGGCATCAATCGCATTGAACTGACGCTCAGTGTCGAATCGCAGGTACTGCCTCCGGTTGCGCCGGTTACCCCAGATAAACAGAGTAGTATCGGCACGAATATTATCCTTGCCTGGGAACCCTTGCAGGATTTCAGTGATATCACGTACCATGTTCAGATAACGCATGACCCGTCGTTCGGTCCTGATTCCATCCTGATGCAGAAGGCGGGGATTTCAGAAATTCAATATATTTTCAACATGGAACCGGCAATTCAATCCGGTGTTCCTGCCGGTTCGTTTTTCTGGCGTATCAGGGCTGAGAGTACCGCCGGAGCTGCTGGTGCCTGGTCGGAAACAAGAGAGTTCGTCATTGTCATTCCTGAGATTATCGAAGCGGGCAGCAACAATTTCCTGACGTCATACGGGCTTCTCTTCGAACTGGGAGCACTTGTCCTTCTCCTCCTGTACTGGTATATCAGGAAAAAGAGGAAAGCGAAAGCTTCGGCCGGCCTGGAATCATAACACATCTAAGGTACACGTGAATGTACCTGGGTGATTTTGGTATGAATCCGGGGGAAAAATTACAAGCGGTACAGGAAATCGAACAGCGAGAACTGTATTCCTGTCAGGGTAAACAGGGTACCAATAACGAGGTAAGGCCCGTAAGGCATACTGTCTTTCCTGTTTTTCTTCCGTGAAACCACGAAGAAAATGGCTGCCAGCCCTCCGAAAAATACCCCGCTGACGAGAGCGATAATCGATTCGGGAAAACCGACCATCAGCCCCATCAGAAACCCCAGTTTGACGTCCCCCATGCCCATGTTTTTCAACAGCAGGGCAACAATAAGAAAAAACACCGCAGTGCTGAATCCTCCGATAAGAGCGCTCAGTATAGTGACTTCATCTGAGTATATGTTGAGCAGCAGGGCACCAATGATAGCCGGGTAGACGATTTTATTCGGGATAAGGCCGCTCTTGAAATCGATGATTCCCAGCCAGGCCAGCACACCGGAAAACAAGGTAACTTTAACTATTTCAAACATTGTTTTACTTTCGAATACACTTTCTGATGTTCTCCACTTCTTCGAGCAGACTGTAGATATCGACCGGGTCAAGCTTTGCGGCAAAGATACTCACTTCGCTCTCTTCCCCGACATCGTCGGTGAACATGCTGAAAATGTCGCTCCCCGAATGGGATTTTTCCTGGACCACTTCCACGGGAACAGGTGAAGTTACTTCCGGTTCGGTTTCTTCCCTCATGTCCTGTTCCGGCTCAACCGCCACCTCGCCGGCATCTTCCTGAATTTCTCCGTATTCCGGTATCTCCATCTCGCTCGAGCCGAAGCCTTCAATTGCGACCAGGTCTCCGGAAGCAACGGTCGCCGGCTCAACTGGGATAGCAGCTTCGACTGCGAGGAAGACTGGTTCCGGTACCGGCAAGGTTTTTGCTTTTTTTACCTTTTTCTCGTCGTTTCCGGGAACTTTGGCTTTCTTTTCGTTTTTCTCTATCTCAGGTTTCGGCACAGAGCGTACTTTTGCCAGAATACTCCTTTTTATCTTCCAGAAAGAAGATTTTTCCG
>CAYXEG010000044.1:0-3934 GCA_964463875.1 uncultured Dehalococcoidales bacterium | reverse complement strand
GTTTGAAACAGGCTCATCCGGGGTACCGGTTTTTCCCGCCCCCTTTTCCAGCTTGCCGGCTTTTTTATCTTCGTGATTCGATGTACCTTTCGACCCGCTCCGAAAAACAAACCAGGCAACAATTACTATCAGTATCGCACCCGAGATTAAGAACATCGGATTACTTGTTAATGCGCTCATATTCATGTACCTTACCTTCTCATGCCATACCACTGAAGAGCATTGCCACGACCGGCGGAACCGCAATCATGGCAACGCCTGAGACGAAAGCGGTTATTGCCAGGTAGTATGCCAGGCAATACATGTGGCCACCATTTATCGAGTATGTCGACCAGGCGTTTGAGATTGCCAGAACGATGATGATAACGATAACCATGAAATACAGAAGACCGAGCTCTCCCCCTGCATCTGCAAACGACATAATCGCCGGCATACCTATTCCTGCCGAGACGCTTCCCTCCATATCCGGAGCGATTTCCTTCAACAGGTTTGTAAACGTCATCAGAATCTGGAAGATAAAAATCAGCAGACAGGACAGTACTGCATGCATTGCCATGACAAGCCACATGAAGCCGGCCCCAATCATGTTCCTTTTAGCCCTGAGCAGCGATATTTTCATGGCGAAATTGCTGGCGTCATTACTGACCTTCTGGGGTTCTCCCCCGATAGCCACTGCGTCCCAGAAAATCCTGACGCTTCGGTTTACCTGTTCGGAACCTGTCTCGCAGACAAACCTCATCCAGCACATATTCGGGTCGATACGGGCCGACAATCTCTTGTGAAGCAGGGCGACATCGTCTTTAAGAATACCTAACGAACGAAAATCGAGCCTGGCCATCGCTTCATTGACTGTGCTTCCTATTGCCTGGCTTACCCCTCCCAGCGAACGCAAAAAGCCGGCGATATCGATATCCCTTTTATTAATTTTGTTGTCATCCATTTTACTTATCAGGCCGAGCGGCAACAGAAATAATCCGACACAAATCAGGATTAATCCGAGTTCGATTCCCATGACAAACAACAGGGAGATGACCATGACACCAATGCCGAGGGAGGGTTTACTGATATTTTTAGCCAGGTGCTGCTCCTTCGATTTTATCGGCAGCGTATGCACCTTGTTTTCCTTCGGTGTTGACCGGTAGATAAACCAGGCGCCGGCGATGGTAATCAGCATTGTCAGCACCGAGAGGAGGACGATGAATTGCGAAGTGGCGTTACCAATCATCAGAGTAACAACCGCCATGACGGTAACGATGGCTGAAGTCATTATCAGGGCGACGTACGCGTCGCTCCATTTTGTTAACGAATCGAGCTGTCTCTCGTACTGGTTACCGTATGATTCGGAGACGACCATTGACTCCCGTTCGAGAAAACTGGCGATATCTTCGCCGGATGACAGAGCTCCGGATAACCGTAACAGAAGCTCTTTCACTTCAGGTTTATCGGTAGACTGACCGACGATATTACACGCTTCCGAGTAATCGTGGTTGAACGCCTTGGCAACGAAGTCTACCTGCTTGAAGTACTTCGCTGACGTGTATGGCAGGTTGGAAGCGTGAGTGAACAACCCGCTCCGGGAAATACCGGAGGTGGCAATAGCCGCCATATATGAAAGCTGACAGAAGAAATCCATATCGGATAATGATTCGTCGATTTTCTTTTTTTCGGAATCTTTATCGGCTAATTCGAGCCCTTTCTTTTTCAGCCAGAATTTCAGTAATCCCATGATTAAAAGTATCCCTCTTTTTGAGCTTTGGCCAGGACCTCGAGGACTTCGTAAAAATTTGTAATTCCTTCTTCACGATGAAGTTTTTCGAGAATTTTGGTACGCCGGTCGATTTCGGAGTATATCCGTTGTTTTTTCCGGCTTGGAATGCCCATTTTGGGGGCGATGACATTTTCCAGAATATAGCTCGTCATGTATCCGGTAAAACTAAACGTATCGGTCGATTCGTCCCAGTGGAAAGCTTCGACAAAGGTGAATGAATCATAGACCGGGTCATAACCGACGATTTCATTGATACTGGTTATTCGTCTTCCTGTCTTTCCGGTGGGAAGTTTGACCATGCTCGTCAGGACGACCACTTTCAGGTTATCGATGTATGATTTAGGGACGAGAATCGGGTCTCCGGTAATGCGCTGAATCAGTTTCTCCACTGAGGCAGCATGAAAGGTGGCCATGACAGAGTGTCCGGTCTGCATTGCCTGGAAAGCGACGTTGCCCTCGACACCCCGGATTTCTCCGACGATAATCTCGTCAGGGCGTTGCCGGAGGGCGGCTTTCAGTAAATCGAACATGGTAATTGCCCCGCCGGCATCTTCCGCTTTCGTTGTCTGCACGACCTCACGGACCCAGTTGGGATGAGGTACCTGCAGTTCGGGAGTGTCTTCGATGGTGACGATTTTAGCCAGCGGGTGAATGAAGGTCGTCAGGGCATTGAGGAGCGTCGTTTTCCCCGAGGCTGTTTCTCCCGAGACGAACAGGCTGTTACCATGGCCGATTACCAGGGAAAGATAAGCGAGCATCTGGTAGGTAATCGATTGAAAGTCGACAAGCTCGAATATCGATACGGGAACACCGGCGAATTTACGAATCGTAAAGTTGGAGCCTCTCTTCGAGATGTCTTTCCCGTAAACGATATTGATTCTCGAACCATCCGGCAGGGTGGCGTCACAAATCGGAGCCCGGAACGTCACCGGTTTCCTAATCTGTTCGGACAGCCACATGACGAACTTGTCCAACTCATCCGATGTCGTGAAGGTGACTGCGGATTTGATTCCCTTGAATACTTTATGCTCGACAAATATCTGCCCGGTACCGGAGCAACTGATATCTTCGATGTATGGATCGGTTATCAACGAGTCGATGGCTCCCAGACCGACTTTTTCCCGTAAAAAAATGTATCTGATTGCCTCCATCTGGGCACGGGTTACCTTCAGAGGTTTCACCTGGTCCTGGAGGGAGCCGAATATTTTTTTTAAGGAATCCAGTAAACCTGATTCGGCTTTCGTGTTGTCAACTGTGATGACTTTATCGAGGTATTGGAGCATCTCCTCTTCGCGGGTTAAGGTCTTGTCTGTTTCCGGCAGGTTACTCCTTAACTCGAGCAGTTTCGTTTCGACTTCCTCGACGAGTTTGTCTACATTCGTGATAAGGGTTGGTTCTATCGGTATGTAACTGTGACGGTAGTCGGCAGGGTTAGCCAGGATATGGACGAATACACCCTTTTTCGAAGTCGGGTAGATGTAATTCGGGCTTTTATCGTCTCCCAGGTTCCTCGAGAGAGTCGGACAGTACTTTGGTATGCCTTTTTCATCAACCGGGAGGATATGCAGATACTCAAGCAGATGAGGACTTTCCTCAATCGCTGTCTTGAAGTCATCCGACAGCTTCCTGTAGAAATCGGTATTCTTCAGGGTATCGGCGTTTTCTATCTCATGAGCTGGTGAAAAAGGTAAGGTAACTGTTGACATAATTGTTTACTCTGTTAGAATAACCCCTCTCTTTTTGCCTTCGAAAGGACTTCCAGGATTTCGTAGAATCCTGTAATTCCTTCCTGCTGGTGTAAACGGGCAAGTATTTTTGCTCGTTTGTCTACTTCCTTGTAGATAAGTTGTTTTTTACTGCCGGGTATTCCCATCATCGGGGCTACTTTATGCTCCAGAATGTAACTGGTCATATTTCCCGTAAATGTAAAACTATCGACTTCCGGGTCCCAGTGAAAGCTTTCGATGATGTTAAACGATGCACTCGAAGAATCATAGCCGGATATTTCGCAGATATCGGTAATCCGGCGGCCAATTTTCCCGTTCGGAAGCCTGACTGAACTCATCAGAATGGCGATATTGAGGTTGTCGATGTAGGTTTTCGGAACTGATATGGGGTTGCTTGTCAACCGCTGGATAAGCTTTTCGACCGAAGCGGCGTGAAACG
>CAYXEG010000043.1:0-19399 GCA_964463875.1 uncultured Dehalococcoidales bacterium | reverse complement strand
ATTTCATGAAACTGATTGTCGGCCTGGGCAACCCGGGCAAGAAATATGAGTTCAGCCGGCATAACCTGGGGTTTCTCTGCGTCAATCGGCTGGCGAACCGGTACAAGATAAAGCTGAACCGGTCGGAAGGCAAAGCCCGCACCGGCAAAGGGGTTATCGAAGGCATGGACGTGACGCTGGCGCGGCCGCAGACGTTCATGAATTTAAGCGGGCAATCGGTAATCCTCCTGAAAAACAAGCTCCGGCTGGCTCCCGAGGATATCATCGTGATTCATGACGACCTCGATCTACCGGTCGGGAAAATACGGGTTCGCTGCGGCGGCGGTTCCGGGGGACACAACGGGATAAAATCGATTATCGCCGAAACCGGCAGCCCTGACTTTCACCGGATTCGCATCGGCATCGGCCGTCCGCCGGCCTTCCGGAATTCCGGCGGCATGGAAGAAGACGATGTCATCGATTTCGTGCTCGGCTATTTCAATTCCGAGGAAAAAAAGCTCATCGAGCCGGCGATTCCCCTGGCGGCGGAGGCGGCGGTTTCGCTGATTACCTCCGGTATCACGGCGACGATGAATAAGTATAATGCAAAAACAGGTAAAGCAGAGGGGAATGGGAAGGAATAAAGAGGCTGGCGGGCGAACTGATGTGTATGGGTTGCCACAGCTTCCCGATTACTTTGTGTTTAATAAGTGAATATTGGAATTGACGGTGAGTTTCGCAATGACAAAAGTACGATTCGGGTATTGAGCAAAGGATGATATGACGGTAAAACCGATTGAATGGCTCGGCAACAGGGTACGGATTCTCGACCAGACGAAACTGCCCCTGGAGGTCGCATATATCGAGACGGATGACTACCTCGAGGTGGCTTCGGCAATAAAGGAACTCAAGGTCAGGGGCGCGCCGGCCATCGGCGTCGCCGGCGGGTACGCTATCGCCCTCGGCGCCCTCGCCATACGAGCAAACGACCGGAAAGCGTTTCTTCAAGACTATGAAACCATCAGCCGGACAATTGCCGGAACGAGGCCGACCGCCAGAAACCTGTTTTTCGCCGTCGAACGAATGAACGTGGCGGCAGCTTCAGGAACAGACCCTGAAGAAATCAGGAAGCGGCTGGTTAAGGAAGCGGAAGTTATCCACCGAACCGAATCGAAGGCAACCGAAGACCTCAGTCATTACGGGGCGGAACTGATACAGGATGGTTGGACGGTACTCACCCACTGCAACGCCGGGCCACTGGCGACGACCGGGTATGGAACGGCCCTCGGGGTTATTATCCGGGCGCATGAACAGGGAAAAAGGGTCAGTGTCTACGCCGACGAAACCCGGCCTCTGCTTCAGGGGGCACGGCTGACGACCTGGGAACTGCAACAGGCGGGCGTGCCGGTTACCCTGATTACTGATAACATGGCCGGTTATTTGATGAACAAAGGTAAAATCAACTGCGTTGTCACCGGTGCAGATAGAATCGCCGCCAACGGCGATACCGCTAACAAAATAGGCACCTATTCGGTGGCGGTACTGGCGAAGGAAAACGGGGTACCCTTCTACATTGCCGCCCCGACGACGACCATCGATGTCTCGCTGGCAACCGGCGAGGATATCCCTATCGAACAGCGGAACCCGGACGAGGTAACCCGTTTCGGAGGGGTGCAGACCGCCCCGGACGGGATACGGGTGGAGAATCCGGCTTTCGACGTCACCCCCAACCGGTACATAGCCGCCATAATAACCGAACATGGCATCATGAAAGCGCCCTTCGGGGAAGGTATCAGGAAACTGGTTCAGGTATCCGGGTAAATCGGGTATAATGGTTACCAGCGGAGGATTATGATGGAGGTTAAGTTTATACTTACCGACTATATCAGCCAGGCGTTAGCAGAAGCTGTTTACGATAAACTTGATGACGGAACTTTCGCCGGGCGTATTCCTTCATGTCCGGGAGTTATCGCATTCAGTGAAACTTTAAGTAAATGCGAAGAAGAACTCCGTTCTACTATTGAGGACTGGATTCTGGTGGGGCTTAAACTTGGCCATACTTTACCGATTACTAAAAATTAAGGTTGATTCATCAGAGAGGTCAGAATGAAAATTTGTTGGGATTGCTTCGGTTCGATTTTCTCCGCCGTATGGAATGAGGAGTAAAGGGTTCCATCAGAGCGTCGAAAATCGAAACTCGCAATGACGTTCGTTGTGTTTGAATGCAAAGTGAGTCCACATTATTACTAAAATAGCAGGAGTAACCGCATGCCGGAAGCGAAAATAGGGGTTATCGGGGGAACCGGGCTGTATGAAATACAGGGGATAACGGATGTCGAGGAAGTTGCTGTCGATACCCCGTTCGGCAAGCCAAGCGACAGTATCATCATCGGGAAACTCGGCGGCACGGGAGTGGCTTTCCTGCCCCGCCACGGCCGGGGTCATGTGTATATGCCGACCGAGATACCTTCGAAAGCGAATATCTACGCCCTTAAATCGCTGGGCGTCGAACATATCATCGCCGTCTGCTCAGCCGGTAGCTTCAAGAAAGAGATTGAGCCGGGGCACCTGCTGATCCCTGACCAGCTTATCGACCGCACCCGACTCCGGGAGAGCAGTTTTTTTGGCAACAGCATCGTCGGGCACATTCCGTTCGCCGATCCGTTCTGCCCGGTATTGAACGAAATTCTCTACGATGCCGCCAGGGAAACCGGCGCCACCGTCCATAAAGGCGGAACATTCGTTGTCATGGAAGGCCCGGCTTTTTCGACCCGAGCTGAATCGAGAATGTACCGGTCATGGGGAGCCGATCTTATCGGCATGACCACCCTTCCCGAGGCAAAACTGGCGCGGGAAGCTGAAATCTGCTACTCTGTTATCGGTTGCGTTACCGATTATGACTCATGGTGGAGGCCGGCCGAGGCTATTACCGTCGATGTCATCCTTCAAATATTGCACCACAACATCGATACGGCAAAAGATATCATCGCCAGAAGCGTCAAACGGATACCGGCAGAGCGGACCTGCGCCTGCGCTACCGCTCTACAGACAGCCTTCGTCACCTCCCCGGAGAAAATACCCGGAGAGCAAAAAAAGAAACTCGAACTGATTATCGGCAAATATATCCGGTAACGGTTCTGATTGAAACTGAAAGAGGAATATGAACAAAGCAAGAAAAGTAGCCATAAAAAAACAGAAAAAAAGGAAAGCCCGACTGAAGGCGAAAGAAAAGACCGCCGGGGCATCCGCCTGACCGGCAAATTCATATAACATATCAGGTACCGCAAGCATTATCCCGCTTCCGTCACGAAGAAACAGAAGCGAGAATACAGGTTTGCGTTTCGATGATATAATGAAAGTATATAAAATATAACTATCACGTGAGGACAGTAAGGTATTTATGTCTGAACCTCCGAATCTGGCGCAGGCCCTTCTCAGTCCTGAGGCTTACCCTGATGCGCCGCTGACTATCGAACTGATACAGAAAGCTACATCGTACCTGTTTCTTACCGGTGCCTATACCTACAAGGTCAAGAAACCGATTGTGCTCGGTTTTCTCGACTACACCACCCTCGAAAAACGACGTTTCTACTGCAACCGTGAAATCACCCTGAACAAACGGTTGTGCCCGGACTTGTATATCGATACCGTTCCGATTACTGAAGACAGGCACGGCTTCTCGGTCGAAGGAAAAGGGAAGGCAATCGAATACGCAGTAAAGATGAAGCAGTTACCCCGGGAAGCCATGCTCGATACCCTGCTGCTGAACGATAGTGTTCCTGATGACACAATGGAGAGAATCGCCCGCAAGCTGGCCGATTTCCATGAGAATGCCGCCCGGAAAGCGGCGATTATCGATTACGGTGACCTCGAATTCATCATGACCAATACCGAATACAATTTCATCAACCTCATCCGGTATATCAGCAAGACAATTTCTCAGAAGGCCTTCCGGACAATCAAGGACTATACCAACCGTTTCATGGAGGAAAACCCTGCCCTGTTTTATGAAAGAATAGCCGATAATAAAATCCGTGACTGTCACGGAGATATCCGGACAAAGCATATCTGTGTCAATAATGATGTCTATATCTTCGACTGCATCGAGTTCAACGACAGCATGCGCTACGGGGATACAGCTTCGGAGATAGCCCTGCTCGCCTTCGACCTGGACCGCTACGGACGAAGCGACCTCGGCCGTCAACTGGTCGACTGCTATGTCTCCTTCACCGGCGACGAAGACCTGCTGAAAATCCTCAATTTTTACAAGTGCTACCGTGCCTGCGAAAGCGGCCGCATGGAGAGCATGAAGCTCGATTACCCCAATACCGCCAACGAGAAGACCGAAGAGATAATCGCCGCCGCATCTCAATGCTTCGAGCTTGCGGAATCGTACATCAACCAGTAATAAGCCCCCCATAGTAATGACCATGCAATCATTGAAAATCAGGCTGACTAACAAGAAAGACAAGGACTGGATAACGATACATTTAAAGGAAACCTGGGGGTCGGTCATGATGGTATCGCGTGGCAGGCTGTTCAACATTCTCGATAATCCCGGATTTATGGCACTGCACAACGACAAACCTGCCGGACTTATCACCTATGAGATAATCGATAATCAGTGTGAAATCACTTCGCTTGACAGCACCAGCGAAGGACAGGGTATCGGTACTGCCCTTATCGATGCCGTGAAACAGGAGGCTTTTCTGGCAAGATGCAACCGCTTATGGCTGATAACCACAAACGACAATACTCATGCCCTGCGTTTTTACCAGAAATACGGGTTCACGATTGCGGCTGTCTACCCAAAGGTACTTGAATACTCGCGAAAACTGAAACCCGAAATCCCCCTTACCGGTAACGACGGTATCCCCCTCAGAGACGAACTCGAACTGGAAATACTCCTGTAACCATCCCCTGTGCCTGATTTATGGTATTATGGAGATATCATAAAAAATATCGTTTATTCGGCGGAATTTTCCCTGAAACCGTATGGTATGATTGCATAAAGATTTTTTATGTATCTGGATAAGTAAATAATACCGCGATGAGCAAGTCAGGCAGACCATCGAAAGATGAAAAGGAAAAGCACCCTCTCCACGGGCATTTCAACGGAGATGTCCCCTGGATTGACGGCTGCAAGGAATATGGGAGAGAAACCTGTCTTGACTGCCCGGTTCCTCTCGAACAATGCCCCGCAGAACATCCCCGACTGAAAAAAGGCGGCAGGCCGAAAGGAAGCAGGAATAAACCAGGCCATCCGTCTGAGCCATGACGACATTTCTCTTTTTCGATTCAAGATTTTAAGCACAAGGAGATAGAATGACCTCAAAGAAAAACTATGATGTAAAAGACCTTTCACTTGCGGCCGCCGGCCGGCAGCGCATCGAATGGGCTGCCCGGGAAATGCCGGTGGTCAGGTCAATCCAGGAACGATTCGCCAAAGAAAAACCGCTCCGGGGAATACGGATTTCGGGATGCCTTCACATCACCACCGAAACAGCCAACCTCGGGCTTGCCCTCCAGGCGGGAGGCGCTGAGGTCATGCTTTGCGCCTCGAACCCGCTCAGCACTCAGGATGATGTCGCCGCCGCCCTGGTGGAGTTCGGCATTCCCACCAACGCTATCAAGGGCGAAGATGATATCACCTACTATAACCATATCACAACCGCTCTCGACCATACCCCGCACCTGACGACCGATGACGGAGCCGACCTCGTTACCATACTGCATACCAAGAGAAACGACCAGATTAAAAACGTTCTCGGCGGCACGGAAGAGACGACGACCGGCGTTATCCGGCTGCACAGCATGGCCAACGAAGGGAAACTCAGGTATCCCATTATCGCCGTCAACGATGCCCAGACCAAACACTTCTTCGATAACCGCTACGGCACCGGCCAGAGCACGATAGACGGCATCACCCGGGCTACCAACGTTCTCTGGGCAGGAAAAGTCGTCGTTATCTGCGGTTACGGATGGTGCGGACGGGGTGTTGCCATGAGAGCGAAAGGTCTCGGCGCCCACGTCGTCGTCATCGAAGTATCGCCGGTTAGGGCGCTGGAAGCGGCCATGGACGGCTTCCAGGTCATGCCGCTCATCGAGGCAGTCAAGGTCGCTGACATTGTGATTACCCTCACCGGCGACAAGCATATCCTGGACGAGGCTCACTTCAAGGTAATGAAGAACGGGGCGATTATCGCCAACAGCGGCCATTTCAACGTTGAAATCAATATCCCGGCACTGGAATCCGTTTCGAAAAACCGGAGGCCTGTTCGCCCGTTCGTCGAGGAATTCACCACTAAAGACGGCCGGCTCATTTACCTGCTGGGTGAAGGCAGGCTGATTAATCTCGCCGCAGCGGAAGGCCACCCCGCCAGCGTCATGGACATGAGCTTCGCCAACCAGGCGCTCTGCCTCGAATACCTGGTTAAGAATCATGACAAACTGGAGTTGAACGTCCATTCGGTTCCTGAAGCAATCGATAAGGAAATAGCCCGTCTCAAGCTCGATTCAATGGGCATTAAAATAGACACGCTGACCGCCGAACAGGAAATCTACCTGAACAGCTGGCAGGAAGGGACATAGAAAGGAGAAAAATGACAACCAGATTTAACAGCTCAGACAGCTATCTGCTTACCTCGGAATCGGTTACCGAGGGACACCCGGATAAAGTTTGCGACCAGATTTCGGACGCAATTCTCGACGCCATCATGGCAAAGGACCCGAACGGCCGGGTTGCCTGCGAAACCGCCGTCACCACCGGCCTCGTCATCGTACTCGGAGAAATAACCACCTGCACCTATATTGACGTACAGAGCATCGTCAGAAAGGTTGTCGCAGATATCGGCTACTGTAATCCTGAATACGGTTTCGACGCCCTTTCCTGCGGGGTAATTAACGGCATTAAGGAACAGTCGAAAGATATCGATATGGGCGTCAGTAAATCTCTCGAAGCGAAAACCGGAGCCGCCGACGACCTCGACAAGATTGGCGCCGGCGACCAGGGAATGATGTTCGGGTACGCCTGTAACGAGACACCTGAACTCATGCCGCTGACAACCGCTCTGGCTCATAAGTTAGCCCGCCAACTGGCGAAAGTCCGAAAAGACAGGACCATCCCCTACCTTCGTCCCGATGGTAAATCGCAGGTAACGGTCGAATACAAAAAGGGAGTCCCTCAGAGGGTAACCAACGTCGTCATCGCCGCCCAGCATGACGATATCGACCACGCCAAACTGGAAAAAGATATCATCGAACATGTCATCAAACCCATCGTCCCGGCTAATCTGCTGACTAAAGATACGAAATACTACATCAACGCCACCGGACGCTTCGTTATCGGCGGACCGGTTTCCGATACCGGTTTCACCGGACGCAAGATTCTCGTCGATACCTACGGCGGCTATGCCCGTCATGGCGGTGGCGCTTTCTCCGGAAAAGACCCCACGAAAGTCGACCGCACCGCCGCTTACGCCGCCCGGTACATCGCCAAGAACTGCGTTGCCGCCGGACTGGCCGACCGCCTTGAGATTCAGATTTCTTATGTCATCGGCGTCGCCCATCCGCTCTCGGTATCCATCGAAACCTTCGGCACTGCGAAAGTCGACGAGGCAATCATCGAAGCCCTGGTCATGAAACATTTCGACCTCAGGCCGGGCGCCATCATCAGGGATTTCAACCTTCGCCGGCCAATCTTCCGTCAAACAGCCGCCTACGGACATTTCGGGCGTACCGACATCGACCTGCCCTGGGAGAAAACCGACAAAGCCGAACTGCTGAAAAAGGAAGCGTTCGGATAGAAATACAGACCCGGTATAAATAGTGCCTTAAAGGGGGGTATCATTCCCCCCTTTATTTTTGTATAATACCGAATGAATAAAGGGGCAACCATGAAACCAAATCCAATCAAATTCGGTACCGACGGCTGGCGGGCGATAATTGCCGAGGATTTCACGTTCGATAATGTCCGTATCTGCGCCCGGACGGTCGCCGAATACCTGAAAGAATCCGGCCTGGCTGAAAAGGGGTTGCTTATCGGTTACGATACTCGTTTCGCCTCGGAAGACTTCGCCGCGGCGGCGGCTGAAACCGTTGCCGCCTGCGGCATTAAAGTGCGGCTGAGCCGAACCGCCGCCCCGACTCCGGTCGTCAGTTACGGCACCCTGGCCATGCAGGCAGGGGGGGCCATCATGATTACCGCCAGCCATAACCCGGCTGCCTGGAACGGCCTGAAACTGAAATCGGAAAACGGCGCCAGCGTCACCGGCGAGGTCACTGCCCGGGTCGAATCGCTGGTCGGCTGTTTTTACGCCGAGGGAACGCCCGAATTCATGCCGATGGCTCAGGCTCTGGAGAAAGGCCTGGTTGAGTATGTCGATCTCGCTCCGGTCTACACTGAAAAAATCGAAAGCCTGGTCAATCTTGAAACTATCCGTAACAGCGGGCTGAAAATCGTTATCGATTCCATGTACGGCGCCGGCTCGGGCTGGCTGAAAAAACTCCTTTCCGGAGGTTCGGTTGTGATTACCGAAATCAACGGAGAACGAAACCCCTCTTTTCCGGACATACAGCCGGAACCGATTGCCGCCAACCTGAGAAAGCTCTCCGCGACTGTCCGGAAATATAAAGCCGATATCGGTATCGCCACTGACGGCGATGCCGACCGGCTCGGCATTATCGACGAAAACGGGGTCTTCCTGACGACGCTCCAGGTCTTTTCTCTCCTTACCCTCTACCTGCTTGAAGTCCGCAGAGAGCGGGGGCTGATTGGGAAAACGATTAACACCTCGGTTATGATGAGCCGACTGGCAGAACTGTACGGCGTCGATATCGTCGAAACCCCGGTTGGTTTCAAGCACATCGCTCCTCTGCTCCTCGAACGCCATGCCCTTATCGGCGGCGAAGAGAGCGGCGGGTACGGGTTCAGAGGCCATGTCGCGGAGCGAGATGGCATACTGGCCGCCCTCTATTTCCTCGATTTCATGGCAAAAACCGGCAAGACTTCCTCACAACTGGTCGATTACCTGTACTCGAAAACCGGGGTATTTCACTACAACCGGGCTGACATCCACTTTCCTCAAGCCGAAAGAACGAACATTATCGAGCGGGTCAGGAACGCCCATCCCGACGAGATATGCGGCATCGGGCTGGAACGAATTGATACCACCGACGGGTTCCGGTTCGTCCTCTCGGATAATAGCTGGCTGCTGATTCGGTTTTCCGGAACGGAGCCGCTCCTGAGGATTTACGCTGAAAGCACCACCCCGGAAAAAGTCGAAGCCCTTCTTGAAGCAGGCAGAAAACTGGCCGGATTGTAGATTTTCCAGCACCGGCGGAGGTGAAAAATGACGGACAATACACTACCGATAAAGACTGAAAAACCCTGGGGCTACGAGCTCCTGTTTGCCCTTTCTCCCCGCTACGCGGGAAAGGTCTTATTCGTGAAAAAGGGCAATCGCCTCAGCCTTCAGTACCACAAGGTGAAGGACGAATCTCTCTATATCCAGGACGGCAAAGCCCTGCTGGAAATCGAAGATAAAAGCGGCGTCATGCAAAAAACCGAAGCTCTTCCGGGAACCTGTTTCCGGCTGCCGCCAAAGACGAAACACCGGTTCACCGCCATGGAAGACACGACCTTTCTCGAGGTTTCAACGCCGGAACTCGATGACGTGGTACGGCTCGCGGACGATTACGGGCGCATCGGCGAATAGATTGACAATCCGTGCCTGATGCTGATAGAATTTGTAAGTACCTGCCTCGCAGATACGCAGGCAGCAGTCTCCCGGCCCCGTGGTGTAGCGGTCTAACATGCCACCCTGTCACGGTGGAGATCAGGGGTTCAAATCCCCTCGGGGTCGCCATCCAACTCTATTATCCCGCTTTTATTTTATCGATTATCAAACGATTTTCATACGGTGTTTATTTCAAGGTACAGTGATTTATCTGTTTCGGTTATCTAAAGAATGATTTACTCTTCCAATCTGAAGACGGAGACTTGTAATTGACTGAGCTGCTGAGGGTTATCCTGCCGACGTTCCTGATTATTTTCATCGGCTTCGTATTCGGTAAACTGAAAAAACCTGACATGTCCGTCATCTCGGAGATTGTTATCTACATAGCCCTGCCCGCCCTCGTCATCACCTCGCTGCTGGATAAAGACATCGTTCTCGCAAATGCCGCCAAGGTATGGGGTTCGGCGGTCTTCATCATGGTGGGATGCGGCGTCGTCGCTTTCATTGTCTTCAGCCTGCTCAAGCAAAAACACTCCGGCCTGTACCTGCCGATATCGCTGATGAATGCCGTCAATATCCCCTTCCCGATTATTTACCTCGTCTACGGCTCCGAGGGCCTCTACGCGGCCACCCTGTACATGATACCGTGCAGTGTCCTGACCTACTCCATCGGCATCTATATCGCTTCCGGGAAAGACTGGCGAACCAGCCTGAAAGAGGTCTTCAAGATTCCGCCGATTTATGCTTCGGTCATCGGCCTGATGCTCAGCTTTTTCGATGTCTCCCTGCCCGAAGTCATTCTCCGGCCGCTCGAGATAATCGGACTGATGGCGATTCCCCTGGTGCTGCTGGTACTCGGCAATAACCTTTCCAGGATGAAAACCATCTCTTCCGTCCGCACAACGCTGCTGGCGTCATTCCTCCGGGTCGGCGTCGGGATGGGACTGGGTTTCCTGGCTGTCGAGCTGTTCGGCCTTACCGGGATATTACGGGCAGTCGTGATTCTGAACTCGGCCATGCCGGCGGCGGTCAACGCCACCATCATCGCCACAAAGTATGAAAACGAAGCGGAACTCGTTTCAAGCGTCGTCTTCGTGACCACTCTGGCCAGCCTGGCGGTGATTCCCTTTTTAATCAACCTGCTTACGTAAACAGGAGGGGCGGCAGATACCACTGCCGCCCCTTTTCTTCCGTAACGGCTATCTTAATATTTTCCGTATTTCTTGACCGTATCTATCATTGCCTTGACGTTGGCTGGTTTCGCTTCCTGGGTATAGTCGGTCGAGCACCTCAGGATAAAACCGCCGTCCTTGCCGACTTCCTTAATCAGCCGCTTGCAGTAGTTTTCGACATCCTGAGTCGAACCGAGCTGGAGCATGGTTATAGGGATATTTCCCATCAGTGAGACACGGTCGCCGAACAGCTTTTTCGCCCGGAAAATATCGGTCTCGGCAAACCGAATCATGACGCTGTGTTTCGGGTAATCCGTGAAATAATCGAGCTGGTTATCCCGCCGCCCTTCGAAGAACATCGAGATTATCTCGTAGCCCAAATCGAAGGTTTTCTGGACGGCTTTCTGCCAGTTCGGCCAGACAAATTTCTCAAACTGTTTTCTCGACATGAATTCATCCGAAACCCGGTGAGGTTCGGAGGAAGCTCCGATGGCCGGTATGCCCGGCTGCTTCACCGGCGGCTTCGCCGTGGCAATGTGGTAATCAAGCATCTTTCCGAGGGCAGCCAGCAGTTTGTCCGGCTGGCGGAACATGTCCGTGGAGATACCTTTCCAGGTGCGGAAGTTGTTGGTAAAGCCCGAGAAAGGCGGCATCACCCCACCCATCCACTGGAAATCTTGCGGAACACCGATGAAGTTTTTCATCTCACCACCAAAATCACCCAGGGCTTCGAGATGTTTTTTCTGCTCGTTACCGGCCTTGACCATCAACTCTGCAATCTTCTGAAAGCCGGGAGAAAGAAAGAGCGGGGCAATCATGGGCAGGTTCGTACTCAGGTTCATCAGGGGAGGCAGGTTGCTGATTGGCTCAATGAAACCGTATACCCTGGGCAGCCATACCCGGAGGATATAGTCGGACGGGTCGGCCAGGAACAGGTCGTATTCGTTGGCTTTCATGTATTCATGCTCGATTATCTGGGTGGGGACGTTTTCCCCGAGCGGGCCTCCCGGCCAGCGGGTGTAGTTCGATTCGAGGGTTTGCAAGGCGTTACCGGAAGCCATCTCCGCAGCCGTGCCGTAAGAATCCGGTTCGAGTTCGGCCATCATTCTCTTGTAGCCTTGTTTCCATTTTACCGGGTCATAATAGGCGGTCGAATAGGGAAGGCCGATGTACTTCATGGCGAAGAACGTGCCGCCGAACACCACCGGAACCCTGTCCGGCACTTTGCCCTGAACGGCGTCCATGACACGTTTCTGCCGCTCGGCGTACAGTTCTTCGACGGTTTTCCCGTTCCGTTTCTCAACCTCGTCCTTGAGTTTCCTGTCTTCTTCCAGAATGCTTTTCCTGGTCGCTTCGTCCACCATCGTTCACTCCTTTGCATTTATTGATAAAACCTGTTATTAAAAGTGGCTACAGTCTATTCCCGTCCCTTTTCCGTGTCAAGAAAACCATCCGTTGTCACTTACCGATTGTTTTTCTCCCCGAAGGCGGAGCCGGATGAGTCGCAATGAATACCATGAAAGCTCCGATAAGCATTATACCGGCCATGATAGAAAAAGCGTACTCGTAGGTGCCCTGGACATCCGCCATGTAGCCGGCAACAATCGGAGCAGCTACCAGTATCGGCAGTCCCAGGGAGTTCAGCCAGCCGCGAATCACACCCTGCGACTGACGGCCGAAATACTCGCCCTGAATCGCGTTCAATATCGGCGTCCGGATACCCCAACCGATACCAAAGACGACCGAAAAGAGAAAGGCCATGCCAGCGCTTTCGGCAATCGCCAGGATATAGACCGCCGCCGACATCAGAACCATCGATATCCCCAGCATGATGTTCTTGGGAAGCCGGTCGCCGAGGTAGCCTCCTATCAGCCTCGCCGGAATATTGGACAGGCTGGCTACCATCCATACCAGGGATACGGTGTCTCTTTCCATTCCCGCCGGGCCTTCCATCAGGTGAAGGAAAAGGTGGAGCTGGGCAGCCAGGATGCCGAGGTTACCGATTGAGGAACCCATCGACAGTAGCCAGAAAGATTTCGCCTGAAATGCTTGCTTCAGTGTAAAATCATAACTCTGGTACACGGTGTGTTTATCGGGTATCGTTTGCACCGATTTTCTTCCGTCCGGTATCTCGCCAATCGTTTCCGGTTTCGCCTTCAGCAGCAGGGCGAAGGGCAAGCCGATAACCAGCACGGCCGCCGCGGTGATGAAACAGGACGCCTGCCAGCCAAGGCTGTTTTGAATCTGCACCAGCAGGGGGACACCGGCAACCCCGGCCAGCGAATAGCCTAACCCCATGAGTGCCTGGGCAATGGTGCGTTTCCGGGTGAACCAGTTATTCACCGTTACTGACATGACCAGCAGCCCCTGCAGACCTATTCCCAGCGTGATAACCATACTGGAGAGAAAATACATGACATAGTTGGCGGTCAGACCGAAAAGGACAAAGCCTGCAACGGTAACGAACAGCCCGGCGGTGACGACTTTACGGGGACCCAGTTTGTCGACAAGCCAGCCTTCAATCGGGCCGGTAATGGCTCCCTCAATCTGGGTGATGGAACGAGGCCCGGAAAGAGCGGCCTTCGTCCATCCGAATTCAGCTTGAAGCAGGTCCATGTAGGAGGAAAAGCCCTGGCTGGCAATCCCCTGAAAAAACTGGGTAACCGCTCCGATGAGAACGATTATCCAGCCGTAGAACGGTTTTTTCCCAATCCAGGGATACCGGGGTGCCTGGGATTCTTCAGACTGAAAGGTCATACGCCGAAAGTCACTTTCCTGTTATTATTCTGCCTCCCGGGAGCCGAATCGTCCATACAAAGCGGGCATCATTGCAGACCGCAGCTCTGCATTCACCAGCCATTGTCGCAACAGTTCCGAATCCCTGTCCGGAAAACAGGAGACAAAGGAACATGTGGTTTGAAGAAAAGTATAGCATCACCGTGCCGGTTGTTCAATTTAGGGTACCCGCTCCGGATTATCATCGGCCGGCGGATTTGATATATAATAGATATGTAAGAGGCGATATCGGACGGTATGGACAACGTCCGGAGAAAGCCGGGAAATGAGTATCCAGGACTATTTAAGCGATTTCAGCATCGAACTGCCGGATGATTATACGGGCAAGCCGGTTCACGCCATCAGCGTTCATATCGGCTGGCTCAACTGGAGCAGTGTCGGGGACGAGTGCCTCGATAAGCTCATCGACTACTACGATGCCGAAAAAATTGCCGAGTTCGAACGTCCGGGAGATTTTTACGATTTCATCACCTACCGCGACCGGAGCTATACCTACCTCGACAGCCGGGGAATCCGCCGTACCGAGTTTCCGAATTCCCGCGTCTATTACGTCAGGAGAGACAGCCAGGATAATGACCTGCTGCTCTGCAGTATCCTCGAGCCGAATCACTTTTCGGAAATCTGGGTCGAGAGAATCATCTCCCTGCTGAAGAAGCTTAAGGTACAGCAATATATTGTCGCCGGTGCCATGGGCAGTCCGGTTCCTCATACCCGACCGCTCAGGATAACCGGCAGAAGCAGCGACCCGGCAATCGCCGAGCAACTGGAACGGCTCGGTGTCCGGCAGACACTGGGCAGGCAATACCAGGGACCGACCAGCATATTCAACGCCCTTTCGCCCCTGCTCGCCGACGAAAGCATCACCGCTGTCAACCTGATGGCGCATATGCCGTCTCACTTATCGTTCGAAGAACCGGACTTCACCGGTGTCTACACCATATTGAAAATCCTTGCCAAACTGGAAAATATCGATATACCCCTCGAACGCACCCGTACCGCCGGCAGAAAGCAGTACGAGCATATCAACAAGGAAATCCTCGCCTCAGCCAGCCTGACCGAGCTTTCCCGGCAACTCGAAGAGATTTACGACCAGGAAGAAGGCCATCCCGGCGAAGAGTCCATCGAGTTGCCGCCCAGCATCCAGAAAGCTATCGACGAAGCATTCGATAAGGATTAACCTCCCCGGTATTTATGAAGACCGAATCAGTCTCTTTCGCCTGACACTGTCCATCCATTCAGAATAACCCCGCCGGTTTTCCGCTTGACAAAACGTGCATAAATTATTACACTTGCTCTCAAACAACTATTTTTTAACCAGATAATCAATCAATCGTTCAAGTAAAATAACAGATTAGTCACGATAAAAAACAGGGGCGCTGCCGTAACCTTGTTGGAGGATATGGCTGCGTCCTTTTTTTATGCGTGCCGAAGGTTAAGGAGGTGGAGTTTTGAGATAATTGTTTCGTAACAATCACCTGATTCCTGACCCGGACTATCCTGTACAACGAAATACTAGTAAATCGAAATCGGAGGTGCTATGAAGACCAATCTCAAGAAACTTATCTGGATTATCGTAAGCTGCCTGATGGCACTTTCCCTGGTGATTGCTTCCTGCGACTCGAAAAAGGGCGATACCGGTGATACAACAGACTCCGGTTACCGCGACCCTGACGAACCGAAATACGGAGGCACGTTTACCTATGCCTTTATGGAGCCTTCGGGCTTTGACCCCTATCTCAATTTCATGGTCAGTTGTGGTACCCTCTTCCTCTGCAACGAAGAGTTGCTGATGGGCGACTGGACGAAGACTCCGGCCGGAACCGGTGAAGCCGGAATCGGCGGGTTCCTCGGATTCAAGAACCGCCTTACCCCTCAGCTCTGCGAAAGCTGGAGTATACCGGACGATGAAACCCTGCTCTTCAATATCCGCAAGGGAGTTCACTGGTGGGATAAAGCCCCGGTGAACGGCCGCGAATACAATGCCTACGATGCGGAATGGGCAATCAACCATCTCTGGGAAACCGAAATGGGAGCGCACCGCATGATTGTAGCGCCTGACGAACGGATTATCAGCGCCACCGCCCTCGACGAGTGGACGCTCGAAGTCAAGGTACCGCCGCAGGCGCTCGGGTTACAGGTAATCTACACTGCTGCTTGGCTGTATCACTACCCGAAAGAGGTAACGGAAACCTACGGCGACATGTCGGACTGGAAGAACGTCGTCGGTACCGGACCGTACATTCTCGATGACTACGTTTCGGGCAGCATGCTGACCTTCTCGAAAAACGATAACTACTGGCAGTATGACCCGATTCACCCGAAGAACCGTCTCCCGTACATGGACACTATCAAGTGGATGATTATCGCTGACGCTTCTTCGCAACTGGCGGCCTTCCGGACCGGGGCGCTTGATTTCTCGGTTGGCTTGAACATCAGTTATGAGGACGGCCAGTTACTGCTGAGTCAGCAACCTGACATGAAGTATGTGACGCTCCCCGGAGCAGACAACCACCTGTATTTCAGAATCGATAAACCCGAATTGCCGTTCTCCGACCTGAGAGTCCGGCAGGCACTGACGCTTGCCATCAACAAAGAGGAACTGGTCGAAGACTACTATAACGGTTTTGCCGATTTGATGGGCACACCCTACCCGCCGGACAAGGCTTGGGAACCGTTCTTCACCCCGCTCGACGAAATGCCTACGGAGCCGTTTACGGATGATTTATCCCGCTGCAGCGTTCAGGAACTTTTCTACTACAGCGAGAACGATGTTCCCAAGGCGAAACAACTCCTTGCCGAAGCCGGTTATCCGGACGGGTTTAAATGCTCGATTATTTCGAGCAGTGCGACCGATACCGATTTCCTGTCAATCGTCAAGGAATATTTCAAGGCAATCAATGTCGACATGGAAATCCAGCAACTCGAAGCCAGTATTGTGAATGGCATGAGGCGTCAGCGCTCCTATGAGGAAGGTATTTACACCGCTTCACCGACGAACGCCTTCCCCTACGATATGCACAACACGAGAATCGAGAGCTTCGACTGCTTCAGCTACTACGAGCATCCCTATACCCGCCAGATATACGAAGAGCAGCGCGAATTCGTGATGAAGAACGATGCCGCCTACGCCGCGAAACTGAAAGAGGCCGTGCCGTTCATCCTGGAACAGTGCGTTGCCATCTGGTGCCCGCTTCCCCGGACCTACCGCATGTGGTGGCCCTGGGTACAGAATTACCACGGCGAATGGGCGCTCGGCTGCGATGACGAATGGCTGATTCTTACCTACATGTGGATGGATGAAGAACTGAAACACGGTATGGGGTACTAGAAAACAGTCAGCTTATTCCTGAAAACTATCGGATACATGACCGATGCGGAGAGTATTTCTTCTCCGCATCGGTTTTTCTTTTTCTTTCGTTAATTGTATAATTCGAGTCACGGCTTTTCTCATTGGAGAACAGGGAGTACGCGATTGAAAACAACGTTCGATAAGCAACCGGGAATAATGACCGCCGGAGAAATCCTCCTGCCGGCTCTTTCGCTCCTGTTCGGCCTCCAGGTGTTGAGGGTAACCATATCCCAGATGGTGTGGCTGTTCGGCGACCGCTTTGCGATGAACGCGGCGATTCTGGGGATTATCGCCCTGGCTGTTTTTTCCTTTTCCTTCCTGGCCGGAGTTTTACGAAAAATCAGGGGAAACGACCGGCTCATCCTCGTCAGCGCTTTCGGGCTGGGGCTTTCGAGGCTGCTTGTTCAGGTGCAGTGGCCGGAACCGCTCGTCAGAATGCTGCTCAGTCTGGCGGGGATACTCTTTTTCGGTGTTTTTATGTCAGCCTACATCGATAAAGTCAGGGCTGCCGGGAAAGCCGGTATCGGCAACCTGGTCACCGGCTTGCTGGCGGGGCTGCTGTTCGATACCGCCCTTCACGGCGTCTTCGGGACGTACGATATGGCCTGGCAGCCGGGTATTCTCCCCCTGATGCTGACAATACTCCTCGTCTTCATCCACTGCCTGGCGGTTTACTCGCTGCCGTTCCGGAAACCGGTTCATGAAAATGCCCGGGGTGTTACCTGGCCGTGGCTGGCAATCGGCCCTTTCCTGTTTCTTCAACTGGTTGTCTTCCAGAATATCGCCCGTCTGACCGTCTTAACCGGCTGGCCTCAGCCGTACGTTTTCGGCTGGGTACTGCTTTCTCAAATCGCCGGGTTATCCGCGGCTGTCTGCCTGATGAAAACCAACCGGTACGGATTGCCTGTTTCGATACTCTCAGGAATTGCTTTCACCGCCGCGACAGCTTTCAGCAGTTCCGAGAATCCCCTTATTTCCGCTCTTAGCCTGTTTATCGGACAGGTAACCGCAACAGTCCTGTTTACTTTACTTGTAAACGCTACCGTAACCGTTACCACTTACACCGCCCCGAAAAGTATCAATACTCCTAACGGTACCGGCTTCGTACTGCTGGGAGCACTTACCCTGGCGTACTATACCGGGTACCAGATTACCCTGCCTTACGAAAACCTGGTGCTCGAACCGGCAGCCGCCTTTATCATGGCTGTCTGCGGCATCGTTGCTGCCACCAAAGCCTCTCCGGAGGCAGTCCAGGTTAAAACTTCCTGGCTGCTGCCGGGACTGTCACTGCTGCTTCTCGCCCTGCCCCTGGCCGGTATCCTCACCCGGCAGGAACCGTCCACCGTAACCGGCTCGGGTTTTCCAGTCAGGTTGATGACCTACAATCTCCATAACGGCTTCAATACCGGTGGTGACCTCAACCTTGAAGCCCTCGCCCAGGTGATAGAGGAAGCCAATCCCGATATCGTCGTGCTCCAGGAAATCTCGAGAGGATGGCTTATCAGCGGACGGACCGACATGCTGGACTGGCTGTCGCAGCGACTTGACACACCGTATGTTTCCGGGCCGACCGAAGGAGCATTATGGGGAAACGCGGTTCTCAGCCGTTACCCGGTTATCGAATCTGCCAATAACGAATTGCCGCCCCGCGCCCTGTTCCTCCGTCGGGGTTACCTGACTACCCGGTTCGATATCGGCAACGGTGAGGTACTGAATGTCATCGCTACCCACCTCCATCATCTCGAAGAGGATTCGGCAATCCGGCAGCAGCAGGTTCCGGTTATCCTGGGCGCCTGGAATAACCGGGAGTATACCGTTATTACCGGTGATATGAATGCTCAGCCTGATTCGACTGAAATGGCGATGTTCCGCAGTACCGGACTGACCGACGTAATGGCTCAGGCGATTCCACCGGAAGGGTTTACCTTCCGGTCGTCGGCGCCTTATGAAAGAATCGATTATATCTGGATAACTCCCGACCTGAGAGCCAGCAATGCCGGAGTTATCAATTCCACCGCTTCCGACCATTTCCCGGTAATCGTGGAGTTAACCAGATAACACCGATTTTGAAAATCTTCAATATGAATTGAAACGGCAAAAGGCTGAAACGAGCAGTAAGATAATTCCCTCTCCCTTGATGGGAGAGGGTTAGGGTAAGAGTGCAAGTACCTCGACGATTGTATCTACCACTCCACGGATATTTTGTAAAATATCATTATTCCAGAATCGTATTACCTGGTAGCCTCGGCTCTCCAGACAGATATCTATTTGGTATTGTTATATACCCCTCACTTACATGAGGCTGTCCGAAAACGGGAATTTGAACAGGAAAAGAGAAATTATTCTTCGATAGAAATGGTCATAAT
>CAYXEG010000042.1:16882-19741 GCA_964463875.1 uncultured Dehalococcoidales bacterium | reverse complement strand
CTTCACCGGATGATTTTTTTCCGCCATAAACACGTTCGCAAACATGTTTTGCCAAGCCTTCAAGGAAATTGCCGAAAATGCCTTCTTCCTGGGATGACAGGTAGGCATCCAGCAGTATTTGTACCAGGTCTCCGGGAACCAGATTACTTTTCGCTTTATACAGGTATGGATTTTTTCTCTTCAGGATGCTTTCAAGCTTTAGTTTTTTCAGGCTGTCCAAGCGGCTCTTGTGAAAGCTTCCGATATTCTGCTCCACATAGAGTTTCAAATCATCAAGGCTGATATTCTTCATTGTCCTGCGTTTCTTCGAAGAGAGCGTATTTCATCGAATCGGTATTTTCCAATGCTATTTCATAGTACGTTTTCTGCAATTCTATTCCGATAGAATTCCTTGACAGCTTAGCGGCTGCTTTACAGGTTGTGCCGGAACCTAAAAACGGGTCTAGTACCCAGTCGCCCTCTTCGGTAAACAGTTTTATAAACCAGGAAGGGAGGACTTCAGGAAATACGGCACTGTGATTCTTGTTTGCACACTCGGTAGCCATGTGCAGTACGTTGGTCGGATACGCATACTCGCGCTTCAACCAGTTCGAGATGTTTTTTCCGAACCCGCTGCCGACTTTCGATTCGTCTCTCGATTTATCGGTTTCGCTCAGGTTTTTCAACCGTGTTTTTGCCCAGTCGCCGGTTGGTACCATCACCGCCTCCTGGAACATTTTGAACTGCTTCGATTTATTAAACTGTAAAAGCCGCTCCCATGAATCACGAAATCGATTCGGCCATTTACCCGGGTAACTGTTCTTTTTATGCCAGATGAACTCCTCGGTCCACAACCACCCCTGACGGCGCAATTCCATAATCAGTTCGAGTACGTAGGTATGCCTTTCACCGTTCACGACCCGTTCTTTGATATTCAGAACGAAGGTACCGGACGGCTTCAGCACGCGTAGCAGTTCCCGTGATATGGGTAGAAACCATTCCACGTACTTATCCGGATGAATGCCTCCGTAGGTATTCTTTCTCTGGTCGGCATAAGGAGGTGAGGTAAAAATCAAATCGATGGTGTTATCATCAATTTCTTTCAGCTTCTCCAGGCAATCACCCAGTATGATTTTTGTCTCGATTTCCATTGATTTTCCCTGAAACAACGACACTATATGTGTAATTGTAACATAAATCACCTGCACATTTCGGCGGCTTTATTTAGGGCGTTGTATTGTTTCCTCGAACAAAACCGCTACCCCATCCACTGTAAATCACGGGTGAGGTCCGTGGCAAACTGGTCGGTCATGCCGGCGATATAGTCGACAACTCCCTGCTCCGGGTCACCAGCGTTTTTCTTATATTCGGCAGGCAGCATTCCGGCGTGCCCGGCCAGGTAACCGTAGAGGAACCGCAGCCTCGTTCTTGCCTTCTCCGTTTCCTCCAGCTTGCCGTTCGGTATGTAGACCTTCTCGAAAAGGAATTCCCGGAGTGTGTTGGTCGCTTCCCTGACCGGCAGACTCATTCTTATACCGGTTTCTCCGGTACCTTTCCCCGATACTGCCCAGGATTGTGTGATAATATCCAGTACCATGGTGTTTATCCGGTGCCGGGTCGAGCTACCGAGCACCCAGGTTGCCTCTTCGGGCAGTTCCTTTTCATTTACAATTCCCGCCCGGATGGCATCGTCGATATCATGGTTGATGTACGCAATGAAATCCGCCACCCGGCATATCTCCCCTTCGAAGGTTTTCAGTTTTCCCCAGCCTTCCAAGATTTTCTCGCTCGATTTCGAATGGTTGAGGATACCGTCACGGACTTCGAACGTCAGGTTCAGCCCGGCGCCGTCATTTTCGAGAACATCGACAACTCTCAGGCTCTGTTCGTTATGGTGGAATCCCCTGGGGAACAGCTCATTGAGAACGTCTTCGCCGACGTGCCCGAACGGGGTATGCCCGAGGTCGTGCCCCAGGGCAATCGCTTCAACCAGGTCCTCGTTCAGGTTCAATGCCCGGGTAATGGTGCGGGCAATCTGGGAAACAACCAGGGTGTGGGTCAAGCGGGTTACGAAATGGTCGCCCCGAGGAGCGATGAATACCTGAGTCTTGTGCTTGAGCCGGCGGAAGGCTTTCGAATGGATTATTCTGTCCCGGTCGCGCTGAAAGGCAGTGCGAATCAGGTCAGGCTTCTCAGGGCGCTGCCGCCCCGGCGAATTCCGGCTTTTCACCGCATAAGGAGAGAGAGTTTCCTCTCTCTCCTCGATGTTCTCCCGAATGTGAAGTTCTTCTATCAATTGAATCCCGGTTTTATTATAACCGAACCGGTACCGTTATTTCATACCCAGCTTTTCTTCGACCCCGGCGATAATTTCCCGCGTCTGGTCAATCATGTCCGGGCTGACCGATACCGAGGTGATGCCCCATTCCACCAGCTTCTGCGTCAGTTCGGGGTAGACAGAGGGCGCCTGGCCGCAGATTGAGCAGGTGATTCCTTTGCTTTTAGCGGTTCGGACGATTTTTTCCAGGGATATCATGACCGCATCATCAAGTTCGTTGAAGGTGTCGGACAGTTTCGCCGAATCACGGTCGACCCCCAGGGTCAACTGGGTCAGGTCGTTCGAGCCTATCGAAATGCCGTCGATACCGGTGGCGATAAACTGTTCGAGTAGAATAACGTTCGAAGGCACTTCAGCCATCATCCATATCTTGAAATCATCAGTCTGTTTCAATCCCTCGCCGTGAACAATCTCGATGATTCTCGCCAGTTCATTGACCGTTCTGACGAAGGGAATCATTATCCAGAGGTTGTTATATTTTTCCCGTACCTTTTTAATAGCCGTCAGTTCGAGCTTGAAGGTCTCGATATCCCGGATGTAAC
>CAYXEG010000042.1:0-16862 GCA_964463875.1 uncultured Dehalococcoidales bacterium | reverse complement strand
GGTAGCCAATCATCGGATTTTCTTCGTTTTCTTCGAACTTTTCGCCGCCTTTCAGCGCCCGGTATTCGTTCGATTTGAAATCGTTGGTACGGTAGACCACCTGTCGGGGATAAAACGCTTCGGTAAATTTAACCAGGTTCGCGGCGAGCTTTTCGACGAATTCGTTGCCTCGCCCCTCTTCAATCATGTGGGAGGGGTGTTCGCCAATCTGGGCAATCATGAATTCGGCACGGAGCAGGCCGATGCCGTCAACATTGCGGGAGGCTACCCGGTCGACGATATCCGGCTGCGCCAGGTTGACCAGCAGTTTCGTTTTTGTTTTCAGTGTTTTCGCCGGCGCCTTTTTTTCTTCTTTAGCAACCTTAATAACGCCGTCATACACCTTGCCGTGCGAACCATCGACGGTAATTTTCTGTCCGTCTTTCAGGGTAGTCATGGCATTGGTCGTTCCCACGACGCAGGGAATACCGAGTTCGCGGCTGACAATCGCTGCGTGAGCCGTCCGGCCGCCCCGGTCGGTAACGATTGCCACCGCCCGTTTCATCGCCGGTACGAAATCAGGCGTCGTCATTTCGGCGACCATGATATCGCCTTTCAACACTTTATCAAGCTCCGAGGAGCTATTGACTATTGTCACCGGTCCGGAAGCTATTCCGGGACTGGCCGGCGCTCCGGAAAGCAGTACCGGTTCATGAATCTCCTGAGTCGCCGCCACCGGTTCTTTAATGGTCGTAATCGGCCGGGTTTGAACGATGAATATTGTCCCTTTTTCTTTCGCCCATTCGATATCCTGGGGAAACCGGTAGTGGTTTTCGAGCCGCACCCCGATACGGGCGATTTCCAGGATATCGTCATCAGTAATTTTCTGGTCGGCCTGCTCTTCCGGTAACAGTTCAATCTTGATGTTCTCGGAACTGTCCCCCGCTTTCACCAGCTTCCATTCCTGCTTTTTGATGTCTCTTTCGAGTATCCTCATGTCGGACTTGTTGACGACAAAATGGTCGGGGGTAACATCGCCGGAGACAATCATTTCTCCAAGACCGATAACCGCTTCGATGGTTATCTCTTCCCGGTTATTGGTGGTCGGGTTCACCGTGAACATGACGCCGGATGCCTCGGATTGAACCATGTGCTGTACCGGAACCGCGATACCGACTTTAAAATGGTCGAACCCCTGCTCCTGCCGGTAGAAGATAGCCCGGGCGCCGAATAGGGATGCCCAACACCCTCTAACCGCCTGGACGACATTTTTGTCCCCTATTATGTTAAGAAATGTCGCCTGCTGGCCGGCAAAGGAAGCCTCCGGTAAATCTTCCGCCGTTGCCGATGAGCGCACCGCTACCAGCCCGCGCCCCATCCTTACGTAAGCCTTTTCGATTTCCTCCGATATTTCTACCGGTATCCCGGTTGCAAGGATGAGTTCCTGCACCTCGGCGGCAATCGACTGAAGCTGTCGGCTGTCATGAATATCGAGAGGAGCCAGTAATCCGGCAATCGTCTCTGCGATACCGGATTGTTCGATAAAGTAAAAATATGCATCGGCGGTGACGATAAAACCCTGAGGTACGGGTATGCCTGCTTTCGTCATCTCGCCGAGATTCGCACCTTTCCCTCCCACCAGCGGGATATCTTCTTTTGTAACATCATGAAACCATACGACAAATTTTCGACGCTCCTCCACGAATCGGTTCCTCCCTGGTCGTTTTTTTCCCGCATTCTGACTGGTAGATTATATCACAAACGCCGTATACCGATGATACCCGCCAACCGGCAGATTCAGGAAAACGTGTCGCGGCGTGCCGCTCTATTATATATGCATTTCCGGTTTCGTTCAAACCAGAATTATGCGCCTGTTTATCTTATTTTCAGAGTTAATCCTGAATCGAAACAGGCTGTTTTCACGATTGTTTTCAACGGCCGCCATATTTGACACTAGTACAACCCTGAGTTAGAATTTAAGGTGCCGGCTGAATGCCGGGGAGGCACGAAATGGTTGAAATGGTAATTGACAGCATAAGAGTAAGTCTGGTGAACTACCAGAGGGTTGTCATTCTTAAAGAGAAAGAATCCGACCGTTATCTGCCGATATGGATTGGTCCCGTCGAGGCCGATGCAATCGCAGTTATTCTACAAGGCACGAATATTCCGAGGCCAATGACCCACGACCTGATGAGTTCCATCATTCAAACTCTTGGAGCTCATGTCGATTCGGTAATGGTCACCGACCTCAAGAACGATACCTTCTACGCCAGAATCCTGATGACCATGAACGGCAAGCAGATGGATATTGATTCGCGCCCCAGCGACGCCCTTGCCCTGGCGGTACGGGTCGAAGCGCCGATATACGTCGACGAAGGAGTCCTCGATAAAGCCGGTATCATGCTCGATAAGGAAACCGGGAAACCCATCTTCGAGGATACGGGAAAACTCTACGACAAAGGCAAAAAAGTCAGCGAGGAAGAGTTGAAAAAGCTCTCGGCTTTCCAGGACTTTATCGATACTCTTAACTGGGACGATTTCGACAAGCGGAAATCATAGTATTCTGTTAATCTGTCCGTAATATTAACCGCCTATACTGACACCGGAAGGCGGCTTTCAGGATGAGGTGAAACAGGCGTCTTATTAATTTAACATCTTCAACGTTCGGTACTATACTATAAGAGATGGTAGTACCGAATTGTTGTTATATAGAGGTTTCCAGGCAATGAAAAGCTGGGTGATGGCTTGCAGTCTTTCAGGTATCGGATTCTTCATGGCCGCCTGTATCATCGGCGGTACCATCGGCGGTAACTGGCTCGACGGGAGATTCGACACCTCACCGGCTTTTCTGATTACCGGAATCCTTGCCGGCATCGTTTTTGCCGGTCTTGGAGTATATGGAATAATTAAGCCCCTGATTCACAGCGGCTGGGATAGTGAGAAAAAGAGATAATGTTCAGGAAACGTATCTTCGGCTTGCCGTTTCCTGTTATTGCCGGAACAGTTTCAGGCATACTTGTCCTGCTTGTTATCGGCTTTATCAGCGGCTCCCTCGGACAGGCGATTTTCGGTAACAGTCCTCTGGACGCCATCGCCACCGGCAAGCCCCACATCCAGCTCCCTCCGGAGGTTTTGTTCACTATCGGGCCATTCGGTGTCTCCAATACTCTCATCACTTCCTGGATAAGCATCGCTATCCTGGTTATATTCGGCTGGCTGATTACCCGCCGCCTGAAAATCATCCCGGGAAGGGTTCAGAGTATTTTCGAAATGGTCTTCGAGTGGCTGCTGAACTTCTGCAAAGAAGTTGCCGGCGAAGAAAACGGCCGCCGGTTTTTTCCTCTGGTCACGACGATATTTCTTTTCGTCCTGCTGAATGCCTGGATGAACCTTATACCCGGATTCGGGTCAATTCTCGTCCGGGACGTTGAAGGGGAAATGGTTCCCCTGTTTCGTGAAGCCAACACGGACATCAATCTGCCTCTAGCACTCGCTATAATTTCCTCGTTTTTCGTCCTTTACCACGGCATACGGGCACGGGGACTGCCATTCTTCAAGGAGTGGTTCAATTTCGGGCGGCTTTTCAGGGGCTTTGGCCAGCTTTTCAAAGGCCGGGTCAAGACGGCGGCCGGCGATATCTTCATGGGATTAATCGATGTTTTTACCGGACTCCTCGAGTTCATCAGCTATTTTTTCCGTATTGCCAGTTTTACCTTCCGTCTTTTCGGAAACATGACCGGAGGAGAAATCCTTCTCCTCATGATGGTATTCCTCGTGCCGTGGGTACTGGCCGTACCTTTCTACGGCCTCGAATTGTTAATCGGTGTTATCCAGGCTCTTGTTTTTGCCGGGCTGACACTGGTTTTTGCTTCTGTCGCCACGACGGCTCATGAAGCTTGAAACATCAATCAATCGGATAGACATTCAACAGGAGGACGTTACGAACATGGAAGCAGATGCAATAAAGTTACTGGCTGCCGGGCTGGCAATGGGACTCGGCGCTATCGGGCCGGGAATCGGGGTAGGGTTAGTCGCCTATGGAGCTTTGCAGGCAATCGGCCGCAACCCTGAAGCCCGGGGGCCAATCATGACGAACATGATTCTCGGTATCGCCATGGCCGAAGCTGTCGCTATTTACGCCTTGGTCGTCGCGGCAATCCTGATATTCGTCGCCTAGGACCGGCAAGGAGGAACATTATGGACGGACTGGGAATAAGTCCTGAGTTATTGATAGCTCAGATAATAAACTTCCTGATACTTTTCGGGCTTCTCTATGCATTTGCTTTCAAGCCTTTCATGAGAATACTGGATGAACGTTCGGCGAACATCAAGGAAAGACTGGACCAGGCTGAGCACCTGAAAGACCAGGCAAACGAAGCCGAAAAGGAATCGATGAGGCGCCTGGTCGATGCCGATAAAGCCGGCAAGACAATCGTTGCCCAGGCAACCCGCTCGGCGGAAGAAATAAAGCGCAAGGCTCTCGAAGAATTCAGGCCGGAAATGGAGGCGGCCGTCGTCCGGGCACGGCAGAACGTAGAACAGGAACGTGAAGAAGCCTTGAAGGAACTGAAACAGGAGTTTTCCAGCCTCACTATCGCCGCCGCCCAAAAAGTAATCGAACAGGAACTCGACGCGGAAAAACACCGCAGGCTGATAGAAAAAGTTTTCGAGGAAAGCGAACTACTAAAGAAGTAATGATTCCCGGAGCAGGGAAAAAAGTATGCCGGACATAGTAATCGAACAATTAGCAAAAAAGGTATTCGAGGTTGCCCTCGAGCACAACAGCCTCAACCACTGGCTTTCGAACCTGAGAGTGTTGTCTCTCTTTTCCAGGGACACCGGTCTCAGGGAAAAGCTGGAGAATCCGGAAATCAACCCGGCTGAAAAAACCGGGGAGATAGAACGCCGGCTGACCAGCTTCAGTCCCGAACTGATGGAACTGATAATGGAGCTTATCCGGAAAAACCGACTCGGTGAAGCCGACGACCTTTTCATCGAATACCAGCGGCTGATGGACGAACACCTGGGTATCGAAGGGACTGAAACGGCCACCATCGTCACCGCCGTCACCCTCGATAGCGACTTCATCCGGGAAATTGGCAGGAAACTGACGACAATAACCGGTAAACCGGTGGTCATCGAAACCCGGATTGACCCGGCTATCATCGGCGGAGCGGTAATAAAAATCGGCGACAAGATTATCGACGGCAGCGTCCGCCGGCAGCTGGAAGCATTGAAGAAAGAGTTGAGTAAGACAGTGAGATAAAAGGGTCTGCGCGACAATCCCCCCTGGGAAAGAGGGGGAAAATATACAGGACAGAGACAAAATATGACATCAGAAAGTCGGGATATCGCCTCGGTTATCAGGCAGCAGATTGAGCAGTTCAGCCTGTCGATGACGATGTATGACGTCGGAACGGTCGTCGAAATCGGCGACGGAATCGCCCGTATCCGGGGGCTGAAATCCGCCCGTTACAACGAACTGCTCCAGTTTCCCGGCGATATCATGGGTATCGCTCTCAATCTCGAGGAAGATATCGTTTCGGCAGTCGTGCTCGGTTCCTATATTTCGCTGAAAGAAGGCGATGAAGTCAGGTGTACCGGCCGGATTGCCGAAGTGCCGGTCGGCATGTCGCTCATCGGCCGGGTCGTCGACCCGCTGGGGAGAGTCCTCGACGGGAAAGAGGAGATAGACACGACAAAAGTCCGCCCCATCGAGAGAATCGCTCCGAACGTCGCCGCCAGACGTTCCGTCGACACGCCGGTACAGACGGGCCTGAAAGTCGTCGACGGCCTTATCCCCATCGGCCGGGGACAGCGTCAGCTTATCATCGGTGACCGGTCGACCGGCAAGACCGCCATCACTATCGATACCATTCTCAACCAGAAGGACGGCAACCTCATCTGCATCTATGTCGCCATCGGACAGAAAGCCTCGAAAGTCGCCCGGGTCATCGAAACCCTCAAGCAGTATGATGCCATGAAGCATACGATTATCGTAGCGGCGAACGCTTCCGATTCGGTGGCACTTCAGTACCTCGCCCCTTACGCCGGCTGTGCCATCGGCGAGGAGTTCATGGAGAACGGTAAAGACTGTCTGGTGATTTATGACGACCTTACCAAGCATGCCTGGGCGTACCGCCAGCTTTCGCTGCTGCTGCGCCGGCCTCCCGGACGGGAAGCCTATCCGGGCGATGTTTTCTACCTGCACAGCCGGCTGCTCGAACGGGCGGCCCGGCTGGATGAAAAGCACGGCGGCGGGTCACTGACGGCACTGCCGATTATCGAAACCCAGGCCGGGGACATGTCCGCCTACATTCCAACGAACGTCATTTCGATTACCGACGGGCAGATTTACCTCGAAACCGACCTCTTTAACTCCGGGCAGCGACCGGCGGTCAATGTCGGCCTTTCCGTTTCCCGAGTCGGTTCCAGCGCCCAGACGAAGGCAATCCGCAAGGTTGCCGGAAAGCTCAGGCTCGAACTGGCGCAATACCGGGAACTGGCAACCTTCGCCCAGTTCGGCACATCGGAACTCGACCAGTTTACCCGCGACCAGTTGCGGCGAGGCTCACGGATAACGGAAGTCCTGAAACAAAGCCAGTACAAGCCGATGCCGGTCGAACATCAGGTCGTCATGCTGTATGCTGCCATCAACGGCTACCTCGACGATATCGAAGTCGAAAACCTGCCCGAATACGAATCCGGGCTGCTCCGGTTCATCGAGAAGAACCACTCCGAAATAAAGGCCATTCTGGCGCGGGAAAAAGACCTGACCCCCGAAACCGAGGAACTGATAAAAAAGGCTCTGACCGAATTCACCACGGGGAAGAAGACGCTCTAACAAGGCAAGGAAATCAGATTGCAGAATATTCATACAATTCAGCGCCGAATCAAGGGAATCGATAGTATTTCGAAGATATCCCGGGCAATGGAGATGATTGCGACTTCGAAAATGAGGAGTACCCAGCAGCGCGATATCGCCGGGCGGCCGTACGCCGAAAAAATCCAGGAAGTGCTATCGGTACTGGCGGCAGTCACCAGCCGGGAGGAAATTCATCCGCTGCTCGATAAACGGGTCATCAACAACATCGCTATCGTCCATATCACCCCCGACCGCGGACTGTGCGGCGGGCTGGTTGCGAATATCAACCGGAATGTTGGTAGATTCGGCCGCCGGAGAAGAGTCAATGTCTCCTTCGTCTGTGTCGGCAGAAAAGGCCTGGATTACATGAGGCTTACCCGGAGAAACGTCATTGCCGAGTTCACCGGGCTGGGCGACAAGCCGTCCTTTGTCGATACACTGCCTATCTCGAGAATTATCATCGATGAATACAGCCAGGGGATAATCGACGCCGCCTATCTTTCTTACACCCGGTTTATTTCGACAATACACCAGGAACCGATTATCCAGCCGTTGCTGCCGATAACCCTGGCGGAAATACCGGATACGAAAGATTTCATACACGAGTATGAACCCGACCCCCGCACGGTTCTCGGCGAACTGTTGTCGCGGTTCATTGAAGCCGAGGTCTATCACGCTATTCTCGAATCGATAGCCAGCGAGCAGTCAGCCAGAACGGTGGCGATGAAAAACGCCATGGAAAACGCCTCCGCCCTGACGCATGAGCTGACCCTTCAGTATAACAAAGCCCGCCAGGAATCGATTACCGAGGAACTGCTCGATATCACCGGCGGGGTGGAAGCGATGAAAGACTGATATATGGAATTGCGAGGTGAACATTGGCAACCGGGAAAGTAGTCCAGGTAATCGGAACGGTGGTAGACGTCGAGTTTCTGCCGAACGAATTACCTCAGATTTTCAACGCCCTGGAACTGACCACTGATGAAGGGAAAATGATACTCGAAGTCCAGGAGCATTCCGGGAATAACCGGGTGCGGTGCCTGTCGCTTTCGCCGACCGAAGGCCTTGCCCGCGGCACGGAAGTGACCGATACCGGGAAACCGATATCCGTCCCGGTCGGTACCAAAACCCTGGGAAGGCTTTTCAACGTCCTCGGCACGCCGCTCGACGGCAAGGGCGAGGTACTCGCTACCGAACGGTGGCCGATACACCGTACACCGCCGGCCATCGAGGACCAGAACACTGGAACCGAGATGCTGGAAACCGGATTGAAGGTTATCGACCTCATCGCCCCGTTCACCAAGGGCGGCAAGGTCGGCGCCTACGGCGGCGCCGGTGTCGGCAAGACCATCATCATTCAGGAACTGATACGGAATATCGCCTCGGAACACGGGGGGTATTCGGTATTCGTCGGCATCGGCGAACGGTCCCGCGAAGGCAACGACCTCTGGAACGAGATGAAAGAATCCGGCGTCCTCGATAAAACCGTCCTCGTTTTCGGGCAGATGAACGAACCGCCGGCAGTTCGTCTCCGGGCCGGCTACACCGGGTTGACCCAGGCGGAATACTTCCGGGACATCGAAGGCCGGGATGTACTGCTCTTCATCGACAATATCTACCGCTACACCATGGCCGGCATGGAGGTATCCGCCCTGATGGGGCGCATGCCTTCTGCCGTCGGCTACCAGCCGACGCTGGCAACCGAGGTTGGTGAACTGGAAGAGCGCATCACCTCCACGAAACAAGGCTCTATCACTTCATTCCAGGCGATTTACGTACCGGCTGACGACTATACCGACCCGGGAGTAGCGACGACCTTCGGGCACTTCGACGGCGTCGTCGCCCTCGACCGGTCTATCATGGAGCAGGGTTTGTACCCGGCGGTCGATCCGCTGTCTTCGACATCGAGGATTCTCGACCCGAACATCGTCGGCGAAGAACATCACCGGGTCGCCCGGGGAGTCCAGAAAGTACTCCAGCGCTACAAGGACCTCCAGGATGTCATCGCTATCCTCGGTATCGAGGAACTCAGCGACGAGGATAAGCTGAATGTCTCGCGGGCGCGCAAAATACAGCGGTTCCTCTCCCAGCCGATGTTCGTTGCCGAAATCTTCACCGGCATGCCCGGTAAATACGTTCCGGTGAAAGAGACAATACGTGGTTTCAGAGAAATTCTCGAAGGGAAATACGATACCCTCTCCGAGCAGGCTTTCTATATGGTCGGAGGTATCGACGAAGCCGTCGAAAAATCCAAAACGATGGGAGGCCCTTTCTAATGTCGCCGGTCAGGCTTGAAATCGTCACTGCTGAAAAGCTGGTCTTTTCCGAAGAGGTGGACCTGCTGGTTGCTCCGGGTGTGGAGGGAGCCCTCGGTATCCTGCCGAACCACATTCCGCTGATGACAATGCTCCAGCCCGGTGAGATAAAAATCCGCAAGGGACATGAAGAATTTTACCTTGCCGTCTCCGGTGGATTTCTCGAAGTCAGACCGGACAAGGTTATCGTGCTTGCCGACTCGGCCGAGAGAGACGAGGAAATCGACCTCAGCCGGGCTGAAGAAGCCCGCCGCCGGGCGGTCGAAAGAATCAGCAGCCATGCCAGCAATGTCGATATGAGGCGGGCAGAAGCAGCGCTGCACCGTTCGATGGCCCGTATCAAGGTCGCCCGCAGGAAACGAAGGGGGGGAGAAACCCAGCTCTAGCTACTTCTTCTTTTTCTCGTTCAGTTCAAGCAACCCTTCGACGGCTTCGATGGTTAAAATCCCGTTCCCGGTATCCACTGACTTTACCACATCGTCGGTTGCCGGCAGCAGGATTTCACCGTTTTCACCTTTCACCACGTAAATATCCGCGCCGGACATTCTCAGTATATCGGTGAGTTCACCAATCGTTTCGCCGGAGGTTGTCCGGACATTCATCCCGATTAACTGAAAATGGTAGTATTCGCCTTCCCTGAGTTCGAACAACTGGTCCCGGTGAATCTCGACGAACGTGCCGCTGAGTTTATCGGTATCTTCTTCGGTATCGAGTCCCCCGAGTTTAATGACCGCCCTGCCTTTATGCCAGACGACGGAATCGATGACCCTCGGTTCCCGGCCGACATACACCGTCGAACCGACGTCGAACCGCTGGGGAAAATCCGTCTCCACATCAATTTGAATGTGCCCCTCAAGTCCCCAGGGTGAGGCGATTATCCCAATGATGATGAATTCTTCCTGGTTATCTTTCATTGAACGTCCGGCCTTACTTTATCGCGTAGAATACTCCGTCATAGGAACCGACATAGACAACACCGTTAACCACCGCTGGTGAGGAAACGATTTCAGCCCCGGTCTTGAATTTCCAGCGCAGTTCTCCTGTAGCAGCATCGAGTGCGTACAGATTGCCGTCAAGACTACCCGCGTAAATCACCGGACCCGCCTTGGCGGGCGCCGACCTGACCATGCCGTCAGTCCGAAATTCCCATAACGTCTGCTGGGTTTCGAGGTCAATGGCCAGAATATACTCGCTGGCTCCAAGGTACATGATACCGTCTTCGATAACCGGCGTGGTAGCGTTGGCCTTTCTCAGCGAATAGACCCATAACAGTCCTGACTGCTTGGGAGGTTCGGGAATAAACGGCAGCATCACCCACAACTGCGCCCAGTATGGTCTGATATCATGCTCCCAGAGCCAGGTCCTGGCTGTCTGGTCGACGGCGTACAGCATGCCGTTGGTCGTAGCGTAGTACACCACCCCGTTATCCACAACTGGCGAGGCATGCACCGAAATCGCAGTATTGAAACTCAGCCTCCGTCGTCCGGTATTGGCATCATAGGCATACGAAAACGACCCGGGCGAGCTTTGATAGACGATGCCGTTATCGACTACCGGGCTGCTGCCGGCCGGGCTGCGGGTATCGGCTTTCCAGCGCTCTTTTCCGGTTTCGACATCGAGCGCGTAGAGGTAGTAATCATCCGAGCCGAAGTAAACGGTATCTCCGGCTATCGCCGGGCCGGAACGGACCGGGTACCGGGTTTTGAAATTCCAGATTTTTTCGCCGGTATCCGCATCGGCGACATACAGGAAACCGTCGTTCGAGCCGAAGTACACCCGGCCGTCGACAACCGCCGGCGATGAATCGACTCGGCTTCCCGCTTCGAAATCCCAACTCAGGTCGCCGGATTCGGTATTCACAGCGTACAGATGGTAATCCTGGGAGCCAAAATAGACGGTATTCCCCGACACCGCCGGAGACGAATGAATGGCGCTACCGGTCGTGAACGACCATTTCAACACGCCTTCGGGAATCAGCGCAGTATTGCCGCTACTCCCGGAACGAAGGTTATCATGGCGAAACATCGCCCAGTCGCCGGGTGCTGAATTCGAGCTTAAGGCTTCGTCGGGAGACGTTATAGCGTCAGTGAAATTAGTCAGGATTACCAGCGTCAGGGCAATGATAACGGCGCCGATACCGCCCAAGACGCCTATTTTTATCCGCTTTTTCCGCTTCAGGAAAGCTTCCCGGCGCCGGTTAAGCTCTTCGAGTTCATCTTCGGAATAGGACGTATCCTGGTTCAGCGCGGCTCCCCAGCAGTACTGACAGAACCTGGCACCAGCCGGATTGGGTTTTTTGCAAACCGGGCACACAATGTACCGGTTTTCTTTTTTTTCGGAATCCATCTGCAATCTCCATGTAAGGAAAACAGGATAAATCGCGCTTTTTCGAAACAGACTTATCCTTTGTTATCTGTCATTGTAGCAGGGCTTCGCAGGATGTTCAAATATGATTACAAAATGAAGGCAGTAAAATCGGTACTTTTTGTAAAATTAATCGAAGGCATACAGTTTTCCATCGAACGAACCAACGTACAGAACTCCATTCACCACAGCGGGTGATGAAACGACTTTTCCTCCGGTCTTATAACTCCAGATTTCTTCCCCTGATTCGGCATCGACGGCGTAGATATACCCGTCTTCACTGCCGACGAACAGCGTCGAACCGGTCAGGGCGGGTGACGACCTTACCGTACCACCGGTAGCGAACTGCCAGAGTGTCTCCCTCGTTTCGATATCAATAGCAATAAGGGCATTATCCGACCCCAGGTACATGACACCATCGGCAATGACCGGCGTCGAGGTATGTGCCCTGCCCAACGATTGTGTCCAGAGTAAACCGGACTGGTCCGGGGGCTTGGGAATCCCGGGAACGCCTGCTGCCCATATCTGAAGCCACCAGTGTTTTATCTCGTGTTCCCGCCAGCGCGTCCTTGCCTTGCCGTCAACCGCCCAGATGATGCCGTTGGTGGTGGTGAAAACCACCGTTTCTTCGTCGACCACCGGGCCGGCATAAACCGCGTAATGGGACTTGAACCGCAGCCTGCGCTGTCCGTTCAGGGAATTCAGAGCATATGAGTAGCCGTTAGCGCTGCCGATGAAAATAATGCCATCAGACACGGCCGGAGAAGAAAACGCCGGACTGCCGGTATCATATTTCCATGTCAGTTTCCCGGTGTCTTTATTCAGGGAGTACAGGTAATAGTCATCAGAGCCGATGTACACCCGGTCGTCGGCAATTGCCGGAGATGACCGTACCGGGAAAGCGGTTTTAAAATCCCAGGCCTTTTCCCCGGTCTTCGCGTCGAAGGCATAAAAATAGCCGTCATTGGAGCCAACGTAAGCCAGTCCTCCAGTGACAGCAGGCGATGATTCGACCCAGCTCCCTGTTCGGTAATTCCAGGCAAGGCTCCCGGTCTGAGCATCAAGAGCGTAAAAATGGTAATCCCGGGAGCCGAAATACACCAGGTCGTCGACAACCGCCGGCGAAGAATATATCTCGGCGCCGGTACTGAATGTCCATTTGAGATTTCCCTGAGGAACCGCTTCTCCGTAACTACCGCTGTGGGAGAGGTCGCGATGGAACATGGTCCATTCATCGGCGGGCGGATTGGAACTCATGGTGACAGGAGGTTTAAAAACTGAATCGGAAAAGTAGAAAAGACTGTAGAGGATAATACCGATTAATGCCAGGCCCAGAACACCGGCGGCTCCGAACTTCAGCCTGCGCCTGAGTCTCGCACGCTTACTTAGGCGTTCATTAAACTCGGCTAGCTCTTGCGAGGTTAATGGATGCTCCTGGTTTATCGCAGCTCCCCAACAGTGTTCACAAAACCGGGTGCCTGCTGGGTTCGGTTTGTCGCATACCGGGCAAATAACCCAGCGCTCGGGTTCTGCCATTATCATCTCCGGATATATCGGGCAACAAACCGGAACAGAATCCTATCTTAGAATCCTCATCCGATTTTCGGTCATATTCAGTTGTCTACATTTTCAAGTAGGAAGTGTACTAAGCTGTTATCAGGTGGAATTAAATAATTTCCAGGGTAGCTCTGGTGCCTGCTTTAGCTGCCTTAACCCTTACCAGGGTTCGCATTGCTTCCGCGATACGGCCTTGCTTACCTATGACTCTACCTTTATCATCATCGGCAACCTGTAGTTTGAGTGTAATGCCCTGATCGCTTTCTTCTTCCGTCACGACTACGTCATCCGGCGAGTTGACAATAGACCTGGCAATATACTCGACTAGCTCTTTCATGTTCACTCCTTGATTGTTTTAAACTTATCTAAAATACCGGTTTTGTTTAACAATCTGTTGACAGTTTCTGTCGGTTGCGCACCTTGTTTGAGCCAGTTTATTGCTTTTTCCTCATCGATTACAACTTCAGAGGGATCTTTCAGCGGATCATAGTGTCCGATGATACTGATAAATGCCCCGTCACGGGGTGCCCGAGAATCGGCTACTACCACACGATAACTCGGATTATTTTTTGCGCCTACTCGTCTTAACCTGATTTTTACCATTTATTCCTGCTATTTACCTTATTCTTTACGTAAAAGTTATTATGCGGTATTCATATCTTTCTGTCAATAGGTACGAATGTATTTTATCATTATGTACAATAGATTACCGGCTCGTTCGCCTTTTCCGGGCTGCTCGGATATCGTACTATTACCGTCCGCCGGTTATTCAAAAAAGAACTATAATAGTATACAATAGACAGTATCATGCACATCAGTCGATTACATGAGTGGAATCTCGGTATCCCGGAAGCCATCGCTCTCCAGAAGCAGCTCGCTCCCCGGGTTTCCCGTGAAGGCAGCCCGGAGGATGTCAGGTACATCGCCGGCGTCGATATCTCCGTACGGAGGAATGAAAAAGTCGCCTCCGCCGGCATCGTGGTGCTCGATTACCCCGAACTGACGATAAGCGAGATATGTACGGCCTGTTCGGAAGTCGTCTTCCCTTATTTGCCCGGCCTCCTTTCCTTCCGGGAACTGCCGTTATTGCTCGAAGCCTTCGAAAAGCTCCGGACAACGCCGGACCTGGTTATTGTCGACGGCCAGGGAATCGCCCACCCGAGGCGCTTCGGCCTTGCTTCTCACCTCGGGTTGTTCCTGGATGTACCGGCCATCGGCTGCGCCAAGTCCCGTCTCTGCGGTGACTATCCCGAACCACCGGAAAACCCCGGCGACTACGTTTACCTGACCGATAAAACGGAGACTATCGGGGCTGTCCTCCGTACAAAATCAAGGGTAAAACCGCTGTTTATTTCTCCGGGGCACAGAATAAATGTCGAAAATGCGGTAAAATGGATTATGAACTGCTGTCGCGGTTACCGGTTACCCGAACCTGCCCGCCTCGCCCACCTGGCAGCCGGAGGAAATCTGACCGGAAATACGCGATAGAAACGGCAGCCATGAAAAACCGGCTATCAATGACAGGGGAGTATGCCCGTGCAGGAACTGAAAGACAAACTGACCGACTTACAGAAAAGAATTGCCATGGATATGGTGCATCTTTGATGTCGTTGAAAAAGAAAAGGAAAGCGCTCTGCTGGAAAAGCAGTCGATGCAGCCGGATTTCTGGTCGGACCAGGTTAATGCCCGCAAAGTGATGCGACGACTGTCCGAATACACGAGAACGATAGAAAACTGGCGCGGACTGGAAAAGCATATCCGCGATATCGGCGAAATGGCCGGCCTGGCCGAGGAGGACCCCGATTTCAGGGAGGACTATCTGAACGAGATAGACACCATCGCTTCTCAAATCGACGCTCTCGAACTGGAGCTTGCCTTCAGCGGCGAATACGATACCCATAACGCCCTCCTCGCTATCCACGCTGGCGCCGGCGGCACCGAGTCCCAGGACTGGGCTGCTATGCTTCAGCGAATGTATTTACGCTGGGCGGAACGGCACGGCTACAAGGCTGACATCCTCGAAACCTCACCCGGCGACGAAGCCGGCATCAAGAGCGCCACACTCAGCATCCACGGGGAAAACGCCTTCGGTTACCTGAAATCGGAACACGGCGTTCACCGGCTGGTAAGGCTGTCGCCATTCGATTCTGACCACGCCCGGCATACCTCGTTCGCCCTGGTTGAAGTGATACCGGAGGCGGAAACCGGGGTCGATGTGAATATCGACCCGGAAGAATTGAAAGTAGAAACCTTTCGCTCCAGCGGCCCGGGGGGGCAGCATATGCAGAAAACCAGCAGCGCCGTGCGCATCACCCACCTCCCGACTGGTCTCGTGGTAACCTGCCAGAGCGAGCGCTCCCAGCACCAGAACAAGGATATCGCCATGACTATACTCCAGTCACGACTGCTGACGCTTGAAATAGAAAAAAGAGCTGAAGAATTGACGAAACTGAAGGGCGAACACGTTATGGCCGGCTGGGGCAACCAGATACGAAGTTACGTGCTCCACCCCTATAAAATGGTGAAAGACCACCGGACGGATTACCAGACTTCTAGCCCGGACGCCGTCCTCGATGGAGACCTGGATGAATTCATTACCGCTTATCTCCGGGCAACGTTAGGACAGACAGCATGATGAGGAAACTGCTGGTTTTATTTCTGATGGCACTGCTTCTTCCGCTTTTCCCGGGAGTCGCTCCGGTTCGAGCGGTTTCGGAACTTGCGGTACTCGAAAGCATTGCTGTCGGGGATTTCCCTTCTTCTATTTCGTTCTCGCTCTCTGCGGAAAGTAACGCTGACATTACCGAAGCCCGTCTGCACTACTACGTCGAACGTCTCAGTCAGGCAAGAATAACCGCTGAGATATACCTGTCCGTCGCCCCTGCAAAAAAAATAACCGCCGACTGGCTCTGGGATATGAGAAAAACCGGCGGACTGCCGCCCGGCACGGTCGTCTGGTACTGGTGGTCGGTGACAGACACCTCAGGCGGTGCACTGACCACGCAGCCGGTATCGCTGGTTTTCGAGGATGACCGCTTCGACTGGAAGTACCTGAAGAAGGATACGGTGACCCTCTACTGGTACAAGGGCAATAATTCGTTTGCCGAAAGCCTCCTCGAAGCGGCCGTCGACGGCCTGAAAAAACTCGACGAATCCACCGGTATTCATTACACCGAACCGGTCGGTATCTACATCTACGCCGATTCTTCCAGCCTCCAGTCCGGAATGATTTTCCCCCAGACCTGGACCGGCGGGGTCGCCTATTCGATGTATAATAAGATTGCTATCGGAATAACCGAAAACAATCTCGAATGGGGCATGAGGACCGTCGTCCATGAACTGACCCACCTCGTCGTTCACCGGATTACAGATAACCCTTATTCCGGGCTGCCGACCTGGCTCGACGAGGGTCTGGCAATGTACCTGGAAGGCCCGCTGACCGATACGTTCGTCCACTTCTTCGAGAAATTCAGGGATGAAAACGCTCTCCTTTCCGTCCGCAGCCTCTCCAGCCCGTTTTCAGCGTATGCCGACACCTCGTACCTTTCTTACGCCACGAGTTACTACCTGGTCGAATTCCTCATCGGGCGGTACGGACAGGAAAAAATGCTCGAACTGCTCGATGTTTTCTCCCGGGGCACCGAATACGATGATGCCCTGACGCAGGTTTACGGTTTCGATACCGACAAGCTGAATTCCCTGTTCCTTGACTATATCTACGGGGAAAGCCCGGAACCGGTGAAACTTACGGTTAAAACCACCGGCAGCCGTTTTTATTCGCT
>CAYXEG010000041.1:14939-20761 GCA_964463875.1 uncultured Dehalococcoidales bacterium | reverse complement strand
GAACAGGGAATACGGCGCGGTGCCATCGTCCTCAACCAGGAAAGGTTGACCGACAGCCGGCAGCGAGACCAGTTCGGAAAACAGCCGGATTTCTCTCGGTATCCGACCGCCGTGCCCGAAACAGGTAGCCGGACGAACAGCGGAAAAGGAGATGCCGTATTTCGCGGCATACTGCTCTGCCATGACCTCGCTCATCTGTTTGCCCAGGGCGTAGGGACTGCCGGGACGCAAACGGTCGTCTTCGGTGACGTCCCTGTCACCGTAATCATCCTGCGGACCGTAGACGCCCTCCGAACTGGCGTAGATAACCCGGGGGATACCAGCCAGCCGGGCGGCCTCGAAAGCGTTACACATGCCGAGCAGGTTCACCTTGACGCTCAATCGGGGGTCATTTTCAACGTCCCCGGGTAGGATGAAAGCAAGGTTGACCAGACGGTCGATGCCATACTTGCTTATAGCGTCCATGATTTCCTCAAGTTCGGCAACCGAACCACGGTGATAGATAAATTTGTCACCGTACTCGCGGTACTGCTTCATTATCCAGTCTTTCGGCGGGATGACATCCATCGAAATGACCGATGTTATATTATTTTCCCGGAGCAACCGCAATACGGTCTTTCTTCCAATCAACCCGTTTCCTCCGATTACCATTACTTTCATATTCGCCTCCTTATCAAGGGTAATTGTTAGCATTCTAGTATCGAATCTGGGAGAAGTCAAAAAACATAACAGAAAACAGGTAATGCGTCTTAACATTTTTCTTTACATTCCGGTATATAATATAATGTAAAGAAATTCTTTCCCGTGAAACCCGTCATGAAGGAGATAACAATGAATTTCAGTACCGACTTTCTGCCGATTGTCATCGTCATAGTTGTCGTATTGATATTATGGGTACTCCTCCGGCGCCGGAAGCCTTTCGCGGCTCCCCAGGTGAGGGTTGTCAATGACCTCCTGTCCGATACCCGGATTAACCTGCGGCTGGTAGAAGTGATGATTAAAGGCGAGCAAATCAAGCATTTCTGCATGAATGGCTGGAACATAAACAAAGGCCAGGTTGGCTTTCTCAGGAAGTCGCTTCAGGAAGCCCTTACAGAAACGTATGAAATGACCGACGACTATAACCGGCAGGTGCAGGAATCGAGAGAAAAAGGCGGAGGGTATATCGGCACTGTCGATACGGAACTGATGGTACGGCGGTTACACCAGATAAAATCAGGACTCGAAGACTGGCTGATGGCAACAACCGGAACCATTGAGCCCGGAGGAAAAGGCGGCCTGTTCGATATCCTGCTGGGAAGGTAGCTTTCTTCAGTTTTCAGAAAGGGAGAATTTCGCTTTTCCCCATCTACCCGCATGCTGGCGGCGCAGCTTATCAAGCATTTTGAGGCTCTCGTCGGTGGTAATATCCTGAGTCGTCATGATATAAGCGTCTTCCCGGTTGTCCGTATAGTAGTGTTTCCGGACACCGGCTTCTTTAAAGCCGTATTTCAGGTATAACTGCTGGGCTCCGGTGTTGGTCACACGAACCTCGAGGGTTACCTGGGTTGCAAAGAGTTCTTTGGCACGGACGAACACCGTCACCATCAGTAATTCACCGACACCGTTTCGCTGGCATTCCTGCCTGACGGCAATCGTCGTGATATGAGCTTCATCGGCCATTATCCAGAAACCGACGTACCCGCAGACAAAAGGCGCAACGGTAATCGGAGGCTCTCCCCGGGATGCTTCGGCTCCTCCGAAAAGCCGGCGCATGAGGCTGCTCATCCAGGTCGGTTTTTTCATCGGGCGGACCGGGTCCGGTTCATGGTTTACAGTCCGGCTTTCGTCACAGACGACATAGTAGTGCATCATCTGGTTTCCCAGTTCCCGTTCAAAATTTGGCGGCGGCATCATCGTCGGGAAGGCTTCACGGTCGATTTCTTTCACCTGGGGAATATCCGTTTTCCTCATCGGTCGAATCAGGTACGGCAAAGTATACTCCTTCAACGTCTCTTATTTTATTCTAGCATACTCCCCGGTTGCCGGGTCACTCGCGATTTACTATCTTTTTAACTCCTCCTTCGTTATACTATATAGCATCAGGATAACCCTGATTCAAACCGGGGGACAGCAGTGTACTGATGTGGTATCCCGGGAGACAGGAGTTCTCAGGTGCTGGATGAAGAGCTGGTCGTACAGCGGGCAAAAAAGAACGACCCGAACGCCTTTGCCGAACTGTACGAAGAATACTTCGAAAAAATATACAGATATATTGTCGTAAAGATTGGCGACCGGGAAGAGGCCGAGGATTTAACCCAACAGGTTTTCCTCAAGGCTCACGGCTCGATATCTTCCTTTAAGTGGAAGGGAGTGCCATTCTCGTCATGGCTGTATAGAATCGCCCATAACCAGATTGTCGACTATTTAAGAAAAAAAACCAAGCAACCGGATACGCTGAACGACGAACTGCCGGTGATGGATAAAGAAGAGAACAATCCTGACAAGCTCGTGGAAAGAAGAATGGAACTGCAAAAGGTACTGGAAGCGGCGAGACAGTTGACGGAAGCCCAGCGGGAAGTAATATCGCTCCGTTTTTCAGCCGAACTGCCGACCGCCCGGGTTGCTGAAATCATGGGGAAAAGCCAGGGAGCGATTAAGGCTCTCCAGCACAGCGCGATAGTCGCATTACGTAAGTCCTTGATGACGGAAAGTTATGAATAAGAGGGAACAAGAATTCAACAACATACTGGACGAGTGCCTCGACCGCCTGATTTTCAAAGGTGAGCCGGCCGAGCAATGTCTCAGCGACTACCCGGAGATGGCGGACGAGTTAAGGCCGCTGCTCGAAACGGCGCTCGTTACCAGTTCAATAATTGACCTGAAACCCGACTCTGCCTTTAGAAGTAAAGCACGGGCAGAGATGCATTCGGTTCTCCGGCAAGCCGAAGAAAAGAAAGAGCGTTCGGTATTCGGTTTCGCCTGGCGGCGCGGCCTGGTTACTGCCTTGTCCGTTCTTCTCGTCGTATTCGCTGTTACCGGTGGAACCGCCGCCGCTTCTTCGAGAGCCATGCCGGACAGTTTCCTGTATCCGGTTAAACTTGCCACTGAAAAAGTCCAGCTTGCTTTTACATTCACCGACCTTGGCAAAGCAGAGGCAAATGCCCGTATAGCGGATAAACGGGTCGAAGAAATAGTCTACCTGGCAAACCAGGAAAATCCGGATGCTGAAGAAATAGATGTACTGGCGACGAATTTGAACACGAACCTGCTCAACATTGCTACATACTCATCGAAGACGCAGGACAATTCCGTAAAAACGGCGAAAACTGCCGGCGAAGAAAGAATGATGACTGCAACTGCCGAAGACGTGTCAGCAATGCAAAGCGTCGACGAAGACGAGAATAGTGTGGGACTTATGGCAACTCCCGAAGCAGTCACTGGAGAAGGTTCAGAAAGCAAAGAGACTACGGAGGCAGACAGCTCAACTCCCAAAGCAGCCCCCAGCCCGGAGATTACGGTCGAATTACCCCCGTCAGCAATTACAGTTGCTCCCGAAGTCGGTACCCGGGATACCTCAGCCGATCCCCGGCAAATCCTGAATACAACGTTGACCAATCAAGCAGTCACAAATCTGTCACGCCTCTACGAACTGCTTCGAATCGTACCGATTTCGATTCGCCCGGTAATAGAAAAAGCCATCGTCCTCGCCGAAGAAGGCTACAACATCGCCATCAATTCTCTGTATTAACCACCACCCGGTTCGATGGAGCCAACTTATTTCACCGACAGTCCTTTCTGGCTGATTTCACCTCATTTCATCTTAACAGGTTTTTATTATTTGGCTGTTACAATGAGGGCAACGCTGATGTTAAGAAAGGAGGTGAAGATAGTTGCGGAGAAAGAATATGTTCATCATCGGTACGCTGGCTGCTCTCCTGATTATCGGGGCAGGTTTCGGGGGAATCGTTCTGGCCGAGGGTACGACTGAAGATAGCCAACCTGATACCCTGACGGCACGAGTCGCCCGAATCCTGGGAATAGACCAGCAACAGCTTGAAGACGCCTTCTCGCAAGCTCGGACCGAGATGCGAAACAAAAACATGGAACGTCACCTTCAGCATCTTATCGATGAAGGCATTATTGCCGAAGAAGAGGCGGCCGGTATCAGGGAAGGTTCGCTTCCCCTGCTTGGTACAGAGATTATCCGGAAGGGGATGAAGGGTCGAGCCGGTGCGGAGTTCGACATCGATGGATTTCGCGAGAAGATGAAGGAATGGCATGAATCGAGACCGGATATCGAGGAATTCCGCAACCCCGTGCAGCACCAGTATGACTCGGATTCCGGTGAGCGAACCGGTGCCATCTCCGGTCGGTTCGGCAGGTTCCGAAACAGTGGTGGCTCCTGCTTCTTTGATGAACTGACCTTTCCCAGCTACTAGATACCCGAATATACCCGTACAACCGGATTTTTGGTTCTAACAGCCCGGCAGGAGGGAGGAAATTCTCCCTCCTGCCCTTTTTTTCACGTTTCGATGTGCCTGGAGGTCAACCCCTAATATTTACTTAACAATTCAACAATAAAATTATGTATACTATAGTACCGGAGGAGCTCGAATGGCAGGTAAAAGAGTCCTGGTCGTCGATGACGACGATAAGACCGTCGAACTGGTGAAAATGTATCTTAACCGGGACGGCTACCGAGTCTTAACAGCTGATAACGGTATTACCGCTCTTGAACTTGCCCGGGCAAACCACCCCGACCTTATCGTTCTCGACCTGATGCTGCCGGGAATGAACGGCCTAGAAGTTTGCCGGACTCTCCGGGAAGAATCCGATGTGCCGATTATCATGCTGACGGCAATGTCGACAGACGACGACAAACTGACGGGACTGGAAATCGGGGCCGATGACTACGTGACGAAGCCCTTCAGCCCCAGGGAACTGGCGGCGCGGGTGCGGGTGGTACTACGGAGAATGCCGGGGGAACGGGGGCCAGATGAAATCACCCACGGTGACCTGGCAGTGAATTTCGTCAAGCACGAAGTAACCATTGGGGGTGAACCGGTCATCCTGACCGAAATCGAATTTAAACTGCTCGGGGTGCTCATAAAAGAACCGGGAAGGGTATTCAGCCGGGCTGAGATAATCGATAAAGCGATGGGATACGGATTCGAAGGATTCGACCGTACCATCGACGTTCACATCCTGAATATCCGCAGGAAAATTGAGACCGACCCGTCGAAGCCTGCCTACATAAAAACCGTCTACGGAGCCGGATACAAAATGGCCGAGGTACCGGATGACAGGTAAACTCCAGTTCCGGCTGCTGGCTTCTTTTACGCTGGTAATCCTGGTCGCGATGGGGGCAGTCCTGTTCCTTCTCCACCAGACTATCAAAGACGAGATAGAGCATTTCCAGGAAGAAAACATGAAAGCTCTCGAAGACAGGATACAGGCGGAGCTTGTCCGGATTTACACGGTGCAGCGCAACTGGGACGGAATCCAAGACAATATCGCACAGTGGGGAAATCTTTACGAACTGCACATAATAGTAACGGATACGCAGGGCGAGGTGATTGCCGACTCTCAAAACGTCCTTACCGGGCAGTATCAGCCGGAAACCGAAGGCATACCTCTGACGAATATATTCCGCACCTTTCAAACCGGGACTCTCTATATTACCCCGACTACTTCTTCGGATTTAGGTTTCGAATCGCTCCAGATTCTTTTCCGTTCCATCGGCGGCTATTTCCTGGTCGGGGGGTTTTTCGCCACCCTGCTGGCGATACTCCTTTCCTACCTTCTCTCGCGTCGGGTACTTCGGCCGGTAAAGGCGCTCA
>CAYXEG010000041.1:8288-14929 GCA_964463875.1 uncultured Dehalococcoidales bacterium | reverse complement strand
GCTGCTGGCAAGCTCGGTAAGGGTGATTTAAGCCAGCGGGTACGGGTCATCGAGAAAAGCGAACTGGGAGAACTTTCGAAGACATTCAACTCGATGGCAGATAACCTTGAGAAAGCGGAAGAACTTCGCAAGAACATGGTAGCAGATATAGCCCACGAACTGAGGACTCCGCTCACCAATATTAAAGGCTACCTGGAAGCAATTCTCGACGGACTGGTGAAGCCCGATGAATCGACCATAAAAAACCTGGACGAGGAAGCGAGGCTGCTGGCGCGACTGGTCAGCGACCTCCAGGAACTGAGCCTGGCCGAAGCCGGACAACTAAACCTGCAAATCGAATACACGGAAATCGGTAAAATCATAGCGACAACCCAGGAACTGATGCAAACCAGGGCGGCGCAAAAAAACATTATTCTTTCTTCAAAGGTCGAGGAGAACCTGCCAGAGGTACCTGTCGATGTCCATCGCATCAGCCAGGTATTGCGAAATTTGGTGAACAACGCCCTCACGGCAACGCCTGAGGGAGGGGCCGTCACCATCAGCGCAGAATCGACCGTGAATTCCGTTACGGTGAGTGTAGCCGATACCGGCGAAGGCATAAAAACCGACGATTTGCAACAAATCTTCGAACGGTTTTACCGGGTAGATAAGTCCCGTACTCGGGCTACCGGAGGCACAGGACTCGGTCTTACCATTGCCCGCCGGCTGGTAGAGTCTCACGGCGGAAGCATTAAAGCTGAAAGTGAACCGGGAAAAGGAAGCCGTTTCAGTTTTACTCTGCCGATTGCCTGACCGGCCGTTTTCTGCCGAATCGTCTACGAATGTTTTTTCAGATATTTTCCATCCGGTTACTAACCGACAGACGATTTTCACGTTATACAGGTAGACAATCCCTTTTTTTATTATATAATTAGTTCGTATTTGTTAATAACATCTTAACATTTGTCTGGCATAGTGGACATAGCTTTAATAAACGGGTTTACCCCGAATACATCCATTTTAAGGAGGACTTTAGTGAAACCTAAAAAAATTATTCTGGCTGTGCTGATGCTGAGCGGCATCCTGGCGATGATGTCCGGTTGTCAGAAAACGGTTATCGAAGAAACCGAACAGGAAGTAATCGCCTCAATACAGCGGGGCGACCTGTCGCTCGATGTTGCGGCTGTCGGAAACCTGGCTCTTTCCGATAAGCAGGTTCTCAGTTTCGAGCTCGGCGGGTCGGTAGCTGAAGTACTGGTGGAAGAAGGTGATTTCGTCGAGCAGAACCAGGTACTGGCGAAGCTCGATACTTCAGACAGAGACGATTATTTAAAGACGCTGACGAAAACCATTGAATTGAAAGACCAGGCTCTGCTCCAGGCTGAGATAAGTCTTCAGAACGCAGAGAATGCCCTTGCCGCTATCAATAGTCAGACCTATCTCGACCAGAAGAAAGCTCAGGCAGAACTCGATGTCGTCAACGCGGAGACAGCCCTATCGAATGCGGAGGATGCCTTCGAGTCGGCTGAAGAGCTGTATGAAATGAACTGGTCAGTTCCCGAGCGGATAAGAAATTACCAGCAAAAAAAGATACAACTGACGATGGCGGAACTCAATCTTGCTGAAGCGAAAGAGACTCTTGCTACCATCGAAAGTGATATTGCCCTTGAAATTGAGATAAAAGATAAGGAGCTTGTCATCGTCAAGAGTAAATTCGAAGATGCCCGGAAAGAGTATGACGACGCTGTCGCTGAACTTGAGGAGGCTCAAACCCAGTCATGGGAGCTTCCGGCGCCCTTTGCCGGATATATTACCAAGGTAAACATCAATGAAGGACAGGACGTCCAGAAAAGGACCTCGGCTTTCGAACTCGCCAATCCCAACGAGTTCGAGGCAGACGTACTGGTTAGTGAAATGGATATCTCAACGATTTCGACCGGTACTACCGCCACGATTCAGGTAGATGCAATGCCTTCGCTCATTCTCCCGGCGGAAGTGGTTCGTATTTCACCTACCGCATCCATACAGTCAGGGGTCGTCAATTACACGGTGAAAGTAAGGATAAAGACGACCGACCTTGCAGCCCTGACTCCGGATAATCAATTTGCCCAGTCGTTCAGTGAAGGTTCCGATGCGATTGCGTCCGGTGAACTCCCCGACATGCTGAAGAAAGCAGTTGAAGAAGGCCGTATGACACAGGAACAGGCAGAAGAGATGATGGAAGCAATGAAGTCAGGGAACTTCAAAGGTCGTCAGGCACCCACTGATGAAGGGTTCATACCGGGAGACAGACAGGAATTCATGTCCCCTCCGGAAGAAGCCGGCAGTGAAACAGAAGTATTTGTCGCACCTGAAGGGGGAATGTGGCAGCCGGTCAACGATACAACCATGTTCACTTCAACAGCAACCGATTTTCAGTTACGGGAAGGGCTTACCGTGACGGTCAGTATCTTCGCCGATTCAAGGACGGATGTCCTTCTCGTACCGAGTGGCGCCGTACGTACCGATGCCGGTAAAAATTATGTCACCATCGTAAACGCGGACGGAACCAGGGAAGACCGCGAAATCGTTATCGGTCTTAATGACTGGCAGAATACCGAGGTAGTGAGCGGGCTTTCCGAAGGAGAACAGGTCGCCTATATTCCGACAACGGATTCTTCATCAGAGTCGGGTTTCGGCGGGATGTTCATGGCTCCCGGCGGTGGAGGCGGAGTCGTAGTGAGGGAAGAAATACGACCATGATACGCTTGAAAAACCTCAGGAAAGCATACCAGATAGGGAAAAGAGAGCTTGTCGTTCTGCCCGGGATAACCATGAATGTGAAAAAAGGAGAACTGGTGGCAATTATGGGGCCTTCCGGTTCCGGTAAAACCACGCTTCTGAATCTTCTCGGCTGCCTTGATAAACCATCGTCCGGCGAGTATTTTCTCGACGAAAAAGAAGTCAGCCGGCTGAGCAACAAAGACCTTGCTGATATCAGGGGGAAAAAAATCGGGTTCATATTCCAGACTTTCAATCTGCTGACAAAGATGTCTGCCCTGGCAAACGTCGAACTGGGGATGACCTACGCCGGAGGAGTCGATAGAAAACGTGCTATCGCCGCACTCGAACAGGTCGGACTTGCCGAAAGAATCCATCACCGGCCTCTCGAACTTTCGGGAGGCGAACAGCAACGGGTAGCCATCGCCCGGGCGCTGGTGAAGAAGCCTTCTATCTTTTTAGCTGATGAGCCGACCGGTCAACTCGACAGCAAATCCGGTAAAGAAATAATCAACATTCTCAGCTCGTTGAACACGGAACAAGGCATCACGGTATTGATGGTAACTCATGACCCGAATATCGCACAGCAATGCCAGCGGACGATTCGCCTCAAGGACGGAGAGATAGTTTCCGGAGGGAACGAATGAAAAAAACATTCAGTATCTTGCGCAGTGTCTGGACAGGACTCAGTACACACAAATTACGCAGTTTTCTGACGATGCTCGGCATTGTTATCGGCGTCGCCTCCGTCATCACCCTCATGTCGATTGGCAAGGGAGCGACAGCAAGTATTCTCGAGAACATTCAAAGTATGGGCGCGAACCTGATAACGATAAGCCCTGGGTCATTCACCTTCAGCGGTATACGCGGCGGCGCCAGTCAGACTCTCAGTCAGGAAGACGGTCAGGCAATTCTGGAACGAATAGACTACGTCGATTCGCTGGCCGCTTATTCCTCGACGTATAACCAGGTCGTTTACGGTCGCGAAAATATGTACGCCCAGATAATCGGTACAGCTCCTTCCTATAAAAACATCAACACGCTTGATATGGCATCAGGAGTATTCTTTACGCAGAGCGATTACGACCGCAACGCCGAGGTTGCCGTTATCGGAAGCGAGATTGCCGAAACCCTTTTCGGTAACACTAATCCGCTCGGTGAAATTTTTCGTATCGGTAATGTCATTTTCCAGGTGGTGGGTATAACACAAAGTGAAGGCGGATACATGGGTACCGACAGCTCTATACTTATTCCGTTCACCTCATTCGAGCAGTCAATACAGCAAACCAGAACATCACGGGGAGAGCATGTGGTATCGTCGATTTCGCTAACCGTCACCGACGAAGATAAAACACAACAAGTGATTGACGACATCACGACACTACTGAGAGAACGGCACCGGCTAACGGTAGGTACCGACGATGATTTTAACATCCAGTCGATGCAGGAAATCATGGAGACCCTTGAAGAAACCTCTCAGACCCTCACCCTGCTGCTGGGAGCCATCGCGGCAATTGCCCTGCTGGTCGGGGGTATCGGTGTCATGAACATCATGCTGGTATCTGTCCTGGAAAGAACCCGCGAAATAGGTATCAGGAAAGCCCTCGGGGCCAGGGAAACCGATATCTGGGTGCAATTTTTAATTGAAGCGGCGGCACTGACATTGTCGGGAGGAATTATCGGCGTCATCATCGGCTGGGTAGCGGCATTCTTCATCAATAACTCAGGGTATATTACAACGCTGGTTTCGGCGGATATCGTCATCCTGGCGGTTTCGGTCTCGATTGGTATCGGGCTATTCTTCGGATTCTATCCGGCATGGAACGCCTCCCGGTTCAACCCAATCGAAGCTTTACGTTCCGAATAAGCGCTGCAAGTTTTTTTTAAGCCGCCGCTATCCTCGCGGCGGCTTTTTCGTTATAACTACTAGAAAAGAATACACTGTATCTACACAGGAGGATAAGAGAATGAACAGGAAATGGTTGGCAGTACTCGGTATCGTATCAATACTGGCAGTAGTCGGACTGACCGGCTGCGTGGAGGATGGAGGTTCTACAGGTCAGATAGCTTCACTGAACCTTAGCAACCAGCAGAATGGCATCTGGGTTACAGGAACAGGTAAAGTGACGGTAACGCCGGACATAGCGTCTCTCAGGTTAGGCATCGAAGCGACGGATATCAGTGTCACCGCCGCCAGAGACAAAGCCGCCGAGGCAATGCAGAAAGTCATGAATACCCTCACCGCTCAGGGAATCGAATCGAAGGATATTCAGACCGACTACTTCAACATCTACCCGGTGACAACCTGGGACAGAGAGACCGGAAAAGAGGTTAATGAAGGTTACCGGGTCAACAATACCGTAACGGTAAAAGTCAGAGACATTGAAAACGTCGGGACAATTATCGATGCGGTGGCTGATGCCGGGGGCGATTATACCCGGATAAACAGTATCGATTTCTCGATAGATGACCCGTCTCCCTACTACGGAGAAGCCAGAGAGGCGGCGATGGCCGATGCCAAAGCCAAAGCCCAGCAGCTTGCCAGTTTGTCAGGAGCTACTCTTGGCGGCGTGAGCTACGTTTCAGAAAATACGTATACTGCTCCGATATCCAAGAGAGTCAGTGAAATCGCTTACGCCGAGGATGCCGCCGGTATTCCGACTTCCATAAGCGCCGGCGAAATGGATGTCACCATCTCCGTCCAGGTAGCCTACGCTATCAAATAGCCGAATAACCGAACGAAAAAAAAGAGGAGTCCTTTGCGGGACTCCTCCGGTTTTTTCCAAAAAATTTTTTATTCACCTCCGCCGATAAGAAGGCAGTCCCTCATGGTGATGCTGATTATCGAACCATCGAATTTCCCCTGCACGGTGACCTCGCGGGCAGGCACGAACGACTGAAGGATTTCTCCATGTTCCCGGTTGAAAACACACCGGAGTGTCTGGCGGAGCGGATGGGTTTCCTCTCCCTCCAGCTCAAGGGCATAGACGGACATGGGAATTCTGACATCCACCCGGGAGATGACACCGGTAACCCGGAGAATTTTGTTTACGAAGCGGGCGTCGGCTTGCGAAGGGTCGGTTTCATAGGCAGAAATAATGTCTTCAACGGTCAGCACCAGCGAAGGTTCAAGAATAACGGCAGGTACTTCACCGAGTTCCTCTTCATCAGCCTCATCGCTGTCCCAGGCGTCCTCGTCTTCCTTATCTTCAGACCCGTATTCCTCGTCCTCGTCGCTAACTTCATCCTCATACCCGGCATCGCTATCATCGACGGTCTTATCATCGTCAGAGAGAATTGCTTCTTCGACATCGTCTTCATTTTCGAAGCCGAGTTCTTCTTCCGGGTAGTGCTTCGGTTTCCTAACTGTCGGGGCAGGCCGATAAGGAACGAGCGGTTTCTTTTTTTCCGGAGGCGGAGACGGCCTTTCTTCATTTGCTGATGGCTTCTCGCGGTGCTTGGAGTGAGGCGGACGCCCCTCAATACGAGGCTGAGGCCGCCGGGGCTGTTCTTCCCGGTAGTCTATGTCTTCCTCATAATCATCTTCGTAGTCATCGTCATCAACGTCTTCGTATTCGTATCCGTCATCGTTTTCATACTCATCATAAACTTCTCCGGCTTCTTCGTTTCCGGGTTCTTCGTCGATATATTCGATGATTTCTTCGATTTCTTCTTCGTTTCTCTCAACCGGGCGGCGCCGCTTGATTATGCGTCTTCGTATCGGGCGTTCCGGAGTGCGGCTTATCCTTCTAATCCGGCGGATTACCCGTGGTGACAAATCCCGGGGTGCGACCGTTTCGGTCTCCGATTCTTTTTTAACCGGTGTTTCTTCCTTTTTTATCTCTTCGATGGGTGCAGGAGCGGGTGTTTCGACCGATGTTTCCCGAACAGGCGTTTCCACA
>CAYXEG010000041.1:0-8278 GCA_964463875.1 uncultured Dehalococcoidales bacterium | reverse complement strand
TTTTGACCACTCTCGTTTTTTATTGCCTCGGTTTTCGGTTCTTCCTTAGCTTCGAGTGCAAGCCGTTCGGCTTTCAATTCCTTATAGGTTTTATTTATCGTCTTAAACGAACCTGAAAACAAAGGATATCCGCACCACTGACAACACCAGTCTTTCGTCCTGGCGGTAGCCCGGCCACAATTTGGGCAATTTGCCATACCACACCTCTTAATTCCTAAAGTATATAGCAGAGAATGTAAATGTCAATCCAGTTTGACCCGGACAGGCTGGGAAATCTTAACCGAACAAGGTCGCCTGGGGAGGTTCTTCCTTATCAGCATAAGGAATCCCCAGGTGCCGGTATGCCGGACGGGTAGCCAGCCTGCCCCGGGGAGTCCGTTCGAGGAATCCCAACTGGAGCAAGTACGGTTCATAGACGTCCATGATGGTATCCGAATCCTCGCCGATTGCCGCGGCAATCGTTTCAAGCCCGACCGGCCCTCCGTTGAACTTTTCGATTATCGTATATAAGACCTTCCGGTCCGTTTCATCGAGACCTGTCGAATCCACTTCCAGTTTCGCCAGCGCTTCCACAGCGACCGCCTGGGTAGCCACGCCGTCAGCCACGACCTGAGCATAGTCACGGACTCGCTTCAAGAGCCGGTTCGCCACCCGGGGGGTTCCCCGCGCCCGGTTGGCGATTTCCTCCAGGCCTTTTTCATCAGCCTGAATACCGAGAATCCTCGCCGAACGTTCCAGAATTCGTTTAATAGAGTTCGAATCGTAAAAGTCGAACCGGAACACCGAACCGAACCGGTCGCGCAGAGGCGGGCTTAGGAGTGCATACCGGGTAGTCGCTCCAATCAGGGTAAAGGGAGGGAGATTCAGCCGCAGGCTTTTCGCACCCGGCCCTTTTCCGATAACGAGGTCAAGAGCGAAATCTTCCATGGCCGGGTAGAGAACTTCTTCGACGATGCGGCTTAAACGGTGAATCTCATCGATAAACAATATGTCTTGTTTATGGAGATTAGTGACGATTGCCGCAAGATCGCCGGTCCGTTCTATAGCCGGCCCGGAGGTTATCTTGAGATTGACTCCCATCTCGGCGGCAATAATGTTCGCCAGAGTCGTTTTACCAAGTCCCGGGGGTCCGTAAAACAGCACATGGTCAAGCGGTTCACCCCTGCCCTTGGCGGCAGCAATCGCGATATTCAGATTGTCTTTAACTTTCTGCTGCCCGTCGAAATCCTTGAGACTCTTGGGACGAAGGTTCGTATCAAGCGGTGAATCTTCCGTACTCGACTTTCCTGATACTATACGAGAAATTTTCCTGCCTCCCAACTTCCGAACGGTTGTTTTACCCGTCTGTGCTATTATAACACAATCACGAGAGGGTACATGATAAAAAAACTGCCCCGGAAAAACCCGGGGCAGTACATGAATCGTTTCTTTCTACCGACGACTAGAGGGCGATTTCAGCTTCGTCTTCTGCGACATCCTTAATTTCCACGAGGGACTGGGGTTCTACTTTCTCTTTATCCCAGTCCGACTTGCCGCTCTGCATCATTCTCAGCATTCTTTCCGAAACAGGCGAACGGGCCGGTATCAAACGCCCGATAATGACGTTTTCCTTCAACCCTACCAGCTTGTCGGTGGCGCCTCTGACGGCTGCTTCCGTCAGTACCCTGGTCGTTTCCTGGAACGAGGCAGCGGCCAACCAGCTATTGGTGCTGAGTGATGCCCGGGTGATACCAAGCAAGACTGTATGAGCGGTCGTCGGTTCGCCGCCTTCGGCAAGCACTTCCGAGTTGATATCTTCGTACTGGAACCGGTCAATCAGCTCACCGGGTATTAGTTCAGTATCGCCCGAAGAATCAATCTTGACCTTGTTCAGCATCTGGTGAACGATAATTTCGATGTGCTTGTCACTGATGACCACGCCCTGGGAGCGGTAAACCCGCTGGACTTCGTCCACCAGGTACTGCTGGACCGCTTCTCTTCCGAGGATATGGAGCATCTCTTGGGGGTTAACCGAGCCGTCAGTAAGCTGTTGTCCGGCTTTGATAAAGTCGCCGGTTTTAATCCTGACCGGAATAGCTGCCGGGATACTGTATTCACGTTTATCCTGCTCTTCGTAGACGACGGTCAGTCTATTGCCATCAATCTCGACTTTACCGGCTACGCCGGCAAGAATGACCTGTTCGCCATTGGTGATAGAGGTCTGACCGGCGGCTTCGGTACCTTCAGTTTTTTTCATCGTTTTTCCGGGCAGGGCAAGAATTGTGCCGATTTCGACGAATTCGCCCCGTTTGACGTTCACCTCCCAACCTTCGGGTAAGGTATACTCGTCGCGGAAGATATCCGAACTCGTTATCACAATTTTATCGCCTTCGTCACTCTGGATGACTTCAGCAACGCCGGTGATATCAGCCAGGATCGCCGGAACTTTCGGGGTTCTGGCTTCGAAAAGTTCCTCGACCCTGGGAAGGCCAGAGGTGATATCGAGGCCGACTACGCCACCGGTATGGAAGGTTTTAAGGGTCAACTGGGTACCGGGTTCACCGATACTCTGCGCGGCGATGATACCAACCGCTGTGTTCATATTGACAATATTGCCGTAAGCGAGGTCACGTCCGTAGCATTTCTGGCAGACGCCCCGCCTCGACTGGCAGGTTAAGGGCGAGCGAACGTGGACTTTTTCCACACCTGCAGCGATTATTTTTTCGGCTTTAACTTCAGTGATTTCTTCGTTGCGCTCGATGAGGACTTCGCTGGTTTCAGGATGAACGACTTTTGTCGCAGCCATCCGGCCAATCATACGTTCGGCAAAGGAGGGAAGCAGTTTCTTGTCCTCCGGTTCCGAGACCCAGAGGCCGTCGAGGGTCTGGCAATCCTCATCGAGAATGATAACGTCATGGGATGCGTCGATAAGACGTCTGGTGAGATGTCCGCTTTCAGAGGTACGAAGGGCCGTATCGGTAAGACCTTTACGAGCGCCGTGAGTAGAGATAAAGTATTCCTGCACGCTGAGGCCTTCGCGGAAGCTGGCTTTAATCGGAAAGTCGATAATCTGCCCCGAAGGGTTCGTCATCAGTCCTCTGATACCTGCCATCTGTCGTATCTGGGAAATGTTACCTTTCGCGCCGGAGTTAGCCATCATATAGATACCACCATAATGGTCGAGGCTATCGGAAATGGCATCGGCTATCTTGTTCGTCGTATCGGTCCACACCTGGACGACACCGTTGTACCGTTCGCCTTCAGTGATGATACCATTGCTGTATTGCTCTTGGAGGAGAGCAGTCTTTTCTTCCGCATCCTTAATCAAAGCCTTTTTCGCCAGGGGAACCCGGATATCGTCCATGGCGACTGTCGTTCCCGATTTGGTCGCATAATCGAACCCAAGGTTCTTCAGGTTATCGAGGACAACCGCCATATCTTCATCGTTCAAAATCCGGGAACAACCGGTAACAATCTTCTTCAGGGCAGCTTTATCGACGATGTTATTGAAATAATCCATCTCATCAGGCAGGATATCGTTGAAAATAATCCGGCCGACGCTGGTTTCAACCATCTTGCCACCCCTGGCCTGGTCGCGAACGTTGATTTTTGCCCGGAAATCGACAACGCCGAGTTCACAGGCAATCCTGGCTTCCTGGAAGCTGCCGAAGGTCATACCTTCGCCTTTGACTCCCGGTCGGATACCGGTCAGGTAGTAGACACCGAGAACGATATCGAGTGTCGGGGTGACGATAGGCTCGCCGGAGCTGGGTAACAGCATGTTATGCATGCTGAGCATGGTTTCCCTGGCTTCGATGACAGCCGCTTTGGAGAGCGGGACATGAACGGCCATCTGGTCGCCATCGAAGTCGGCATTGAAAGCGGTGCAAACCATCGGATGCAGCTGGATAGCGCTGCCATCGATAAGTACCGGTTCAAAAGCCTGAATACTCAAGCGGTGAAGCGTTGGAGCACGATTCAACAGTACCGGCCGGTCTTTGACAACCTCTTCGAGGATATCGTACATTTCCGGCTTGGCGCGTTCGACGAGTCGTCGGGCACTCTTGATATTGTGAGCCAGTCCTCGTTCGAGCAGCTGATGCATTACGAATGGTTTAAATAGTTCCAGGGCCATTCTTCTCGGAATACCGCACTGGTTAATTTTCAATTTGGGGCCGACGACAATAACGGAACGTCCACTGTAGTCGACACGTTTTCCGAGAAGGTTCTGGCGGAAGCGTCCCTGTTTGCCCCGAAGCATATCGGAGAGCGACTTCAGTTTATGGTTGCCGCTGGTAGCGTAGGCCTGGCCGCGTTTACCGTTATCGATAAGCGAATCGACCGCTTCCTGAAGCATTCGTTTTTCATTCCGAATGATAATCTCGGGGGCGCCGGTTTCCATGAGGTGGCGCAAACGGTTATTCCGGTTGATTACCCTTCGGTAGAGGTCGTTGGTGCCACTGATGGCAAACTTACCGCCGTCGAGCTGAACCATCGGCCTCAGGTCGGGAGGCAGTACCGGTAACACCGTACAAATCATCCATTCCGGCTTGGCACCGCTGCGACGAATCGCTTCGACAACCTGAAGCTGCTTGCTGGCCTTTTTTCTTCGCTGACCTGAGTTCGATCGGGTTTCCTGGAGCAGTTCGTTTCTCAGTTCATTAAGATTGATACTGCGAATCACCTGGAGAATCGCTTCTGCTCCCATTCCGGCGGTGAACACCTGGGGATATTTCTGCGTGAGGTCCTGGTACTGGTTTTCCGTCAGCAGCATACGGACATGCATATCCCGCAGTTGCTCGACTTCGGCGGTATTCTGGTCGAAAAGCTGAGTTTTCTCATCGTCCCATTTTGCCCGCATCTCGTTAACTTCATCGACAGTCGCTTCTTTCATTTCAGCGATAGTCGCTTCGAGGGCTTCTTCACGGGTTTCGATTTCCTGGCGGATTGCTTCGCTCGCCTGGTCGATAGCCCGTTCACGTTCTTCTTCGTTCACTGAAGTAACGATATAATGAGAGAAGTACAGCACCCTCTCGAGGTTACGGGGCGACATATCCAGTAACAGACCCATCCGGCTGGGAATACCCTTGGCGAACCAGACGTGACTTACCGGGCAGGCCAGTTCTATATGCCCCATTCTTTCCCGTCGGACTTTCGACTGAGCGACCTCGACACCGCACTTATCGCAGATAACGCCCTTGTAGCGAATCCTCTTATATTTACCGCAAAAACATTCGTAATCTTTGGTAGGCCCAAAAATCCTTTCGCAGAAAAGGCCGTCCCGTTCAGGTTTGAGGGTACGGTAGTTAATCGTTTCCGGTTTGGTAACCTCACCGTACGACCAGCTTCTAATCTGCTCCGGGGAAGCAAGTGATATCTTTACCGCATCAAAATCATTGACTTCAAGCATTAATCTTCATCTCCTGTCCCGGACTCGTCGGTCCCGTCTTCAACTTCATCCGTTATTTCGGACTCGATATCAGCAACATCATCCAATTTTTCATCATCGTCTTCAATGTCATCATCGATATCCTCATCGACGATTTCGAGGACAACGTCATCGTCCATTTCGTCGCTGTCTTCAGCGTTTTCATCACCGACCAGTTCCACACTGCTGCCGGAGCCGGCTATCAGGCTCTTCAGCGCATCTTCATTGAAATCCGTTTCTTCATTCAGTTCTTTCAGGCCGGATTGGCCGCTAAAACCGAGTTTTTCCTCATCGTTGATAACTTCGATAGCCAGTCCCAGACTCTGCAATTCCTTGACCAGCACCTTGAACGATTCAGGCACGCCCGGTTGCAAGATATCCTCGTTCTTGACAATCGCTTCATAGGCTTTCGCCCGTCCGATGACGTCATCGGACTTAATCGTCAGGACTTCCTGGAGGTTATGGGCGGCTCCGTAGGCTTCCAGCGCCCAGACTTCCATTTCTCCGAAGCGTTGTCCGCCGAACTGGGCTTTACCACCAAGCGGCTGCTGACTGATGAGCGAGTAAGGCCCGGTCGACCGGGCATGCACCTTGTCTTCAACAAGGTGGTTGAGTTTCATCATGTAAACATAACCAACCGTTACCGGATTATCGAACGGCTCACCGGTGCGCCCGTCACGGAGCAGTACCTTACCGACCGTCGGAGGAGGAAAGTTCTTTTCCGTGCTGATTTTAGCGACGAGGGCTTCCATTTGCATAGAATCGAGGTCGTGGCTTTCGAATCCCATTGTTTCCAGCCACAGTCTCAGGCAGGCATTTCTGGCCGCTCCCGGATACCGGTCATCGAAGACTTCCGCCCCGTTATAACCGTGTTCGTTAATCCATTCAATCGCTTTTTCCAGGTGAATCTTGCCGTCATTACTGGAAGGGTCGGTTTCCAGAGCGTTGGCTTCCCGGGCAATCCACGACCGCGCCAGCACGTCCTCAATCGACATGTCGGAAGCGCCGTCAAAAACAGGAGTCATAGCCCTGAATCCGAGCATCTTTGCCGCCCACCCGAGATGAGTTTCAAGTACCTGTCCGATATTCATTCGGGAAGGGACACCGACCGGATTGAGAATGATATCGACCGGAGTGCCATCCGGCAAGAAGGGCATTTCCTCGACCGGAGCAATAATTGAAACAACACCTTTGTTACCATGGCGCCCGGCGAGCTTATCGCCGACGGCGCTTCGGCGTTTCTGGGCAACCCAGACCTGCACAAGCTGATTGACGCCGGCAGAAAGGTCATTGCCATTAAACACCTTGACATTAATAACCTTACCCCATTCTCCGTGGGGAACCCGTAATGAGGTATCTTTGACTTCCCTGGCTTTTTCACCAAAGATAGCCCGAAGCAGTTTTTCTTCGGCGGATAATTCGGCTTCACCTTTCGGGGTGATTTTTCCGACGAGAATATCATCCGGGCCGACGGCGGCCCCGATTCGAATGATACCGTTCTCATCGAGTTCGCGGAGGCTTTCCTCACCGACATTCGGGACATCCCGGGTAATTTCTTCCGGCCCGAGTTTCGTATCCCTGGCTTCAACTTCGTGTTTCTCGATATGAATAGAGGTGAAGGCGTCTTTTTCAACCAGTCGGCTGCTCAGGATAATCGCATCTTCGAAGTTGTAGCCTTCCCAGCTCATAAAAGCACAGAGCACGTTTTGGCCGAGAGCCAGTTCGCCCTTTTCCATCGATGAACTATCGACCAGAATCTGGCCTTTCCTGACATGGTCACCCTTGAAAACCAGTGGTTTCTGGTTGGTGCAGGTACCCTGGTTGGTACGGACAAATTTCAAAAGTTGATACTTGTCAACCTTGCCGTCATCAGTGGTGACTTCGATGGCCGAACTGGTAGCAGATGTGATCGTTCCGCCATTCCGGGCGATAATGACCTGTCCGCTATTTTCGGCTGCTTCGGCTTCCATGCCAGTAGCAACCAGCGGTGCCGTAGGAGTCAGTAGCGGGACGGCCTGGCGTTGCATGTTCGAACCCATCAGGGCACGGTTGGCATCGTCATGCTCAAGGAACGGAATCAGTGAGGCGGCAACGCTGAATATCTGTTTCGGAGATACGTCCATGTATTCGATTTTGTCGGGCGCCTCGTAGAAATATTGGCCGGATTGTCTGACTTCAACCTTCTCATCGGCAAACTGGCTTTTCTCATCGAGGCGGGCATTCGCCTGGGCAATGACATACCGGTCTTCTTCATCAGCGGGCAGATACGATACCTCAGCAGAGACAAAAGGAACAACCTTTACCGCAGAAAGACCGGCTTCTTTTATCTTCTCGATATGTTTTTTTGTGAAAGTCGAGCCGGCTTTAATGATGACGTTACCTTCGCTATCCGATATCTTTTCGTGAGCAATTCTGCCTTCGAGCATATCGGAATCAGCAGGAATTTCGGCGAGTACTTTCCGGTAAGGTGTTTCTATAAAACCGTAGCGATTAATCCTGCCGTAGGTAGCCAGCGAACCGATTAAGCCGATGTTCGGGCCTTCAGGCGTTTCGATGGGGCAAATTCTACCGTAGTGGGAATAATGGACATCTCTGACCTCGAATCCGGCGCGGTCGCGGGAGAGACCGCCGGGACCCATCGCCGAAAGACGGCGTTTGTGGGTAAGTTCGGCCAGAGGGTTGGTCTGGTCCATGAACTGTGAAAGCTGGGAACTTCCGAAGAATTCACGAATCGCAGCGACAACCGGCCTGATATTAACGAGGGCGCTGGGTGTGGCCGATTCGGTTGGAATGGTGCTCATTCTTTCTTTGGCGACACGCTCGAGTCTCACCAGGCCGATGCGGAACTGGTTCTGAATAAGCTCGCCGATG
>CAYXEG010000040.1:0-21068 GCA_964463875.1 uncultured Dehalococcoidales bacterium | reverse complement strand
GTATGTGTGAGTGGAACGGGTCAGGTCGTCGAACAGTATCGCTACCTCTTTTTTACCCCGGGCATACTCGCGCAACGGCGGCATGCCGATTGGCAAGGTGACCGCCTTTTTTATCTGCTCCGGCGTTAAAGCAGGCTTTGCGTAACCGGCAATATTGCGAACACTTACCCGCCAGCCCCCCGGCAGTGGATATTCGACCTCCCGCGGGTTATACCATGAATACTGCGGCAGCCTCACACTATTCATATTCTATTCCTCCGATTCGTCGTTTCAGTCTTCTCTCTTCGGGGTCAGCGAAACCGCCATGCAGAGGTACGGCTTCGTTATCTTTAAAGTGCGCATCGGGCAGTGAGGGACGCCTTTCGGTACCACCACCGCGGTCGCTTTATCGAAGGTGAATTTCGTCTCTTCATTCGCTCCGATAGCAAATTCGACTGTCGCCCCAAGGTCTTCGAAGTTCTGCGGGTCCGACCCCATGAAAAAGATTGCCTCGTCGTAATCATGGACATGGGGTTTTTTGGACATCCCGGTGATGCCTTCCTTGTAAGCATAGGCATAAATGAAGTGGCACTGGAATCCGTTCAGGATATCCGCGCCGGCCGCCATAATCTGGCCGCCCGGGGTCTTGTGAATGGGAAGCGTCACTGCCTGGGGACTCTTAATACCTTCCGTCATTTCGCTGAACCTCCTGTTATCGGTAAAAATTACCTTATTGTGGGATGACGGCCGGATAATGTCAAGAAAGTCTTTTCCACAATGCCTGATTTTTATTTCTTTTTCGAATTACCTCTATTTTCACGTACCCGGATATTTTCTTTCTGTCAGTACCGTTTTTCCAGTGTTACGATACTGGACAGCTACTATTTTTTATGTTATTAATATTCTATGTTATGGATAACATATTACGGAGAACGGGTTTATGGATATCAAATACGCGCTTCTCGGGTTCCTCAACTGGAAGCCGGCGACCGGTTATGAAATGAAGAAACTGGTGGCGGAATCAGTGGCTTTCGAATGGTCGGGCAACAACAATCAGATATATACCTCGCTCGTTCAACTCGCCGGGGAGGGGCTGGTCACGCAGGAAGTTCAGGTGCAGGAGCGGTACCCGGCCAGAAAGGTGTATACGATAACCGAAGCCGGCCGGCAGGAATTGAGAAACTGGCTGACGGAGGCAATCGAGCCGCCGCAATTCAGGAAACTGTTCCTGGTAAAACTGGCCTGGTCTCACCAGCTCGGCAACGACGAACTTATCGATATCCTGAACCGGTATAAAAACGAGATTGAGCTACAGATTGACTTGCTCCAGGAACGGATACAGAAGGGCATCGTCAACCCCTCCCGCTCGCCGCGGGAACGGTACCTCTGGAATCGCATTTCCGTCAATTACCTCACCGGGTACAGTGTCGAACTGATGTGGGTCGAGCAGATAATCGAAGACATCAGGACCGGCACCTACAAGGAAATCCACTCATAAAAGTACCTTGAAAAATTAGTCCTTGACAAAAATTTTCCTCCCCCGTATACTTCATTTTATCGACAACTTAATAATCGAAAAGCTTTGAGCGAGACTAGTATGCTCCGGGCGAGATTCAGAGAGCCGGGGAAGGTGGAAGCCGGTATCGTACGCAGGAGTTGAATGGACTCGGGAGCCGCGAACCGAAAGTTAAAGACGAGTAGGCTTTGACGGAGAGGGCACCGTTAACGAAGCCCAGGGTATCTTTCCGGCTGTGACCGGAGACGTACCTGATTTGAGATGACTGCTTGTTCCATTCATCGGTAGTTTTTATTTTCCCGATTGGACGGGCAGTTAACCAGGGTGGTACCGCGAGAGCAAAGCCCATCGCCCCTGAGGCGATGGGCTTTTTTTATTCCCGAAAAATGGAGGAATGTATGTACTACCCGACACTGGAACAAGTCAAAGGCATGAAAGGCGAGGGCACGGTCGTACCGGTCTACCGGGAAATCGTCGCCGACCTCGAAACCCCCGTTTCCGCCTTTCTAAAAATCAACCGGGGCGGCTACTCTTTCCTGTTGGAGAGCGTCGAAGGCGGCGAGAGAATCGGCCGGTACAGCTTCATCGGTACCGAGCCGTACGCCGTTCTCGAAGGAGACGGCACGACCGATCCCCTTCCCCGGATAGCCACCGAGATGAAGAAGTTCAAAATAGCCTCGCGGGGAACGTTCCCCAAGTTCGCCGGAGGCGCTGTCGGCTACCTGAGCTACGAAACGGTCTGCCGCTTCGAAAACCTGCCCTCGCCGGAGAAAGACACCATCGGCGTCCCCGAATCCATATTCATGATGGTTGATACCTTTCTCATCTTCGACCACGTTACCCACAAGATAAAAGTTGTCAGCCACACCTACCTGAAAGGCGATATCACCGCCGAGTACCGGAAAGCCGTCGGTAAAATAGACCGACTTATCGACTGCCTGAACGGTCCGGTTCCGGAAGCGAAACAGATGAACGGCCACGCCGTTTCCACCGAACCCGGTGAGTATTCCTCCAATTTCACCCGTGACGAATACAAGGCGGTCGTCGAAAAGGTTAAAAAGGATATCGTCGCCGGGGAGGTCATCCAGGTCGTGCCCTCGCAGCGAATGTCCCGGAAAACCTCCGCCGCGCCCTTCGATATCTACCGGGCGTTACGGACGATTAACCCCTCACCCTACATGTTCTACTACGATTTCAAGGATTTTCAGCTCATCGGCGCTTCCCCGGAAATCCTCGTCCGGGTCGAAGGCGATACCGTCACCACCCGTCCCCTCGCCGGAACCCGCCCCAGGGGAAACACTCCCGCCCGGGACGCCGCCCTCGAAAAGGAACTGAAAGCCGATGAAAAGGAAAGGGCCGAGCACATCATGCTCGTCGATTTGGGAAGAAACGATATCGGCCGGGTCAGCCGGCCCGGCTCGGTGGAAGTCAGCGACCTTATGGAAGTCGAACGCTATTCGCACGTCATGCACCTCGTCACCAACGTCCAGGGCAAACTCAAATCCGAGATGACCGCCTTCGACGCCCTCCGCGCCTGCTTCCCCGCCGGAACGGTATCCGGAGCGCCGAAGATACGGGCAATGGAGATTATCGCCGAGGTCGAACCTGAAAAACGGGGACCCTACGCCGGAGCCGCCGGTTACTTTTCCTTCTCCGGCGATATGGACATGGCGATATCGATTCGCACCATGGTGCTGAAAAACGGCCTCGCCTGTACCCAGGCGGGCGGCGGGGTCGTTTTCGACAGCGACCCACAGAAAGAATACGAGGAGACCCTTAATAAAGCCGGCGCCCTCATCAGCGCCATAAACCAGGCCGAGAAAATCGGCTCGGTGAACGGAGGAGGTTACTGATGCTCCTGATAATCGATAATTACGACAGTTTTACCTGGAACCTCTACCAGTATTTAAGCCAGCTCGGTGAAACGGTTCGGGTGGTAAGAAACGATAAAGCGACCATTCCCGAAATAGAGGCAATGGCGCCGGACAGGCTGGTAATATCCCCCGGGCCGTCGAACCCGGAAAACGCCGGCATCTCCAACGACGTGATTAAAACCTTCGGCAGCCGGATACCCCTGCTTGGCGTCTGCCTCGGACACCAGTGCATCGGCTACAGCTACGGCGGCATCGTCGGCCAAGCGAAAAAGATAATGCACGGCAAGTCGTCGCTGGTCCGCCATGAAAACAAAGGCGTCTTCGAAGGCCTGCCGAATCCGTTATCCGTCATCCGCTATCACTCGCTGGCGGTCAGGGAAGATGGCTTACCCGATTGCTTCGAGGTCACCGCCCGGACGGACGACGGCGAAATTATGGGACTGCGGCATAAAGAACACCCTGTCGAAGGCATCCAGTTTCACCCCGAATCCTTCATGACCCAGGGCGGGATGGAGATACTCAGGAATTTCCTTAATCACTCTACCATTGAGGCTGTCCGAAAATAATGTTATACACACCGTCATTCCGGCGGAGGCAATAAAGGAAAAAACCGATACGATGAGGTTAAAAATGATTAAACACGCAATATCACAGTTAATTGACGGCCGCTCCCTGACCGCCGCCGAAGCCGCCCAGGTCATGGAGGAAATCATGACCGGGGAAGTCACCCCCGCCCAGTTCGGTGCCTTCGTCACCGCCCTCAGGATGAAAGGGGAGACAGTCGGGGAAATCGCCGGTTTCGCCCGGACAATGAGAAACAAAGCTCTGAGCATCACCTGCGGTTACCCGGTGACGGATATCGTCGGCACCGGCGGGGACGGCTGCAACACCTTCAATATCTCGACCGCCGCCGCCTTCGTTGCCGCCGGCGCCGGGCTGAAAGTCGCCAAGCACGGCAACCGCGCCGCCAGCAGCCGGTGCGGCGCCGCCGATGTCCTCGAAGCCCTTGGCGTGAAAATCGACCTTACCCCGGGGCAGGTGAAACAGTGCATCGACGAAGCCGGCATCGGCTTCATGTTCGCCCCCTCCTTTCACCCGGCCATGAAGTACGCCGGGCCGCCGCGAAAGGAAATCGGCATTCGAACCGTTTTCAACATCCTCGGACCGCTGACCAACCCGGCCGGAGCCGAAACGTACCTGCTGGGTGTCGCCGACGCCGGTATGGTGGAGAAAATGGCCCTGGTACTGCAAAGCCTCGGCTGTAAACACGCCCTCGTCGTCCACGGCGAAGACGGCCTCGACGAAATTACTCTCGGCGGGCAGACCCGCGTCTGCGAAGTGAATGGAACGGGAACAAAAAGCTATACGCTCAACCCTGAAGAACTGGGGTTTCCCCGCTCCAAAAGCAGCTCTCTGACCGGCGGCACACCCGAAGAAAATGCCCTGATGCTTAGGAAAATTCTCTCCGCCGCCCCGGGAACCTGCCGGGATGTCGTGCTGGCCAATGCCGCCGCCGCGTTATTCGCCGGCAATATCGCCGACTCGATACAGAACGGGGTAGAAATGGCAAGAGAATCAATTGACCGGGGCAACGCCCTGGCCAGGCTGGACGCATTGACAGCCCTGACTTCGGGATTCAATGAAAAAGGGTAAGCGAATGATACTCGACAATATCGTGGCCGATAAACTGCCTGAAATAGAAAAAAGAAAGCACGACCTGCCTCTCGAAACTGTAAAAAGGCTGGCTGAAGAAGCTCCCCCGCCGCTCGACTTCGCAGCCGCTCTGAAAGGCAACCGGGTGCGCCTGATTGCCGAGGTGAAAAAAGCCTCGCCCTCGAAAGGAACCATCAGAGAGGATTTCAATCCGGTAGAAATAGCACAAATATACGCCGACAACGGAGCAGCGGCTATTTCAGTTCTCACTGACGAAAAGTATTTCATGGGGAAACTCGACTACCTGTCCCGGATAAAGCAGTCTCTGGACAGGCCGGTACCCTTATTAAGAAAGGACTTCATCCTCGACGAATACCAGGTTTACGAAGCCCGGGCAGCCGGAGCCGATGCCATCCTGCTTATAGTGTCCATACTGGATATGAAAAGATTGAAAGTACTGCTGGAACTCAGCCACCGGCTCGGCATGGTCTGCCTCGTCGAAGTCCATAATGAAAAGGAAGTCCGGGCAGCTCTGGAGTGCGAAGCATACATAATAGGCATCAACAACCGGGACCTTGCCACCTTTACCGTCGATATCGGCACCACCGGCAGATTGAGAAATCTGATTCCGGACGATAGAATAATCGTCAGCGAAAGCGGTATCCGGGACAGGAAAGATATGGAAAAGATGAAAGAGTGGAGAATCGACGCCGTCCTCATCGGCGAATCGCTGGTCAAATCGGCGGATATCGCCGCCGCCATTAAGGAGTTCGTATGAAACGGGTAACGAAAGTAAAAATCTGCGGATTGCGCGAAACGGAACATATCCTCGCCGCCGCCGAAGCCGGAGCCGATTTCGTCGGCCTGGTCTTCGCTGAAAGTAAACGGCAGGTGACGCCGGAAAAAGCCGCCGAAATGGCGGAAGCTGTCCGTAAACTGGAAAAACCGCCGGCAGTCGTCGGCGTCTTCGTCAGTGCCCCCGCCGAAGAAGTGAACCGGATTGCAGATGAATGCGGCCTCGACCTCGTCCAGCTCAGCGGTGACGAGGATTTCGAATACTGTCTTGATATAGAAAAACCGGTCATCAAGGTTATTCATATAACGGAAGGTAAAACGGTCGAATCAATCTGCGGCGAGATTGAAAAAGGTTTCGACCGGCTCCGGGGCAGAGACGTCATGTACCTGCTCGATACGAAAGCTGGAGACGCCTATGGAGGTACCGGCCAACCGTTCAGCCGCCGGATTGCCGCCGCTGTCGCCGTGAGAATGCCGGTCGTCATCGCCGGTGGCCTGGCTCCTGAAAACGTCGGCGAAATGATTACCGAGGTGCACCCCTGGGGAGTAGATGTCTCTTCGGGCGTCGAAACGGACGGCGTCAAGGACATCGGAAAAATCAACGACTTCATCGCCGAAGTACGGGCGGTTACGGAAGGATTCGAATAAATGGAACATAAAAAAGGATATTTTGGCAATTACGGAGGGAGATTCGCTCCGGAAACGCTGATACCGGTCCTCGATGAACTCGAAGCCGCCTATCAAAAGGTGAAGAACGACGCAGGTTTCTGGAAAGAGTTCGATTCCGTCGCCAGGGAGTATGCCGGACGGCCGACTCCGCTCTACTACGCGGAACGCCTGACGGATAAGTGCGGCGGCGCCCGTATCTACCTGAAACGGGAAGACCTCGCTCATACCGGGGCGCATAAGATAAACAACGCTGTCGGACAGGGTCTGTTGGCCCTGAAGATGGGCAAGCACCGGATTATTGCCGAGACCGGCGCCGGCCAGCACGGCGTAGCAACGGCGGCCATCTGCGCCAAGCTGGGCCTCGAGTGCATCGTCTACATGGGCGCCGAAGATGTGAAAAGGCAGTCACTCAACGTCTTCAGAATGAAATTGATGGGAGCCACGGTTGTACCGGTCGATAACGGCAGCCGTACCCTGAAAGACGCCATTAACGAAGCGTTCCGCGACTGGGTAACGAACGCCCGGGATACCTATTACCTGCTCGGGTCGGTTGTCGGGCCCTATCCGTACCCGGAAATAGTCAGGGATTTCCAGTCGGTTATCGGCACCGAAGCCCGGCAGCAGATACAGGCAAAGGAAAACCGGCTCCCTGATTACGTTGTCGCCTGTGTCGGCGGAGGAAGCAACGCCATCGGCATCTTCCACCCGTTCGTCGGAGACGCTTCGGTCAGGCTTATCGGTGTCGAAGCTGCCGGCAGAGGCATCGAGACCGGAGCGCACGGGGCAACCCTTGCCGCCGGCAGTGTCGGTATCCTCCACGGCTCGAAATCGTATATCCTGCAGGACAAAAACGGCCAGATAATGGAAACGCACAGTATCTCGGCGGGGCTGGACTACCCGGGCGTCGGCCCTGAGCACAGCTACCTGAAAGATTCGGGAAGAGCGGAGTACGTTTCTGCTACCGATACGCAGGCGCTCGAAGGGTTCCGGCTTCTCTGCGTCACCGAAGGTATTACGCCGGCGCTTGAATCGTCCCACGCCGTATACTGCGCGGCGAAACTGGCAGAGACACTTGATAAAGATACAATAATCGTCGTCAACCTTTCCGGACGCGGCGATAAAGATATGGATATCGTCCGGAACGCACTGGGGGTCAAATAATGAGCAGACTGAAAAACGTATTCAACAAACCCGGTCATACCGCCCTGATAGCTTACGTGACGACCGGCTATCCGAGCGTGGAGGCAACCCTCGAGACAGTGCCGCTGCTGGCGGCAAGCGGCTGCGATATCATCGAACTCGGCATCCCGTTCTCGGACCCGATAGCTGACGGGCCGACGATACAGAACGCAAGTTACCAGGCTTTATTGAACGGTATCACGCCCCGAAAATGCCTCGAAACAGCCGCCGAACTGAGGAAAAAAATCGATACCCCACTGGTCTTCATGACCTACCTTAACCCGGTGTACCGCTACGGAGTGGAAGCCTTCTGTAAAGCCAGTGCCGAGGCCGGTATCGACGGGTTGATTATCCCCGACATGCCCCCCGAGGAAGGCACGGAGATGGGAAAATATGCGGAGGGAAACGGACTCGACCTCATTTACCTGCTTGCCCCGACAAGTAACGAGGCCAGGATGAAAACGGTCGCTGAGCACTCAAAAGGGTTTGTCTACCTTGTTTCTGTCACCGGTGTCACCGGAGCCAGGAGTTACCTGCCGTCCGACCTCGAAGTCTTCATCAGACGGGTAAGGAACGTCACCTCTAAGCCCCTCTGTGCCGGCTTCGGAATATCCACCCCCGAGCAGGCCGGACAAATCGGACGACTGGCTGACGGTATCATTATCGGTTCGCGAATCATTCAGTATATGGAATCGGAAAAAACGAACGAGAAACTCACCGGATTTATTACTGGTGTCCGGCATTCTCTCGATAACAACAACAGACCTGCTTGAAAACAGGCTTGTTACAGACAAAGAGAGCAAGCCTGGCAGCTTGCTCTCTTTTCTATTTTGTTAATGTATTTTAGCGCTTTTAGCCTTTACCGATTCTAAACATCTTGGTGCCACACGTCGGGCACACTCCCTGAGTGGCGGGTTTTCCGTTCTTCATGGTAATAGCTTTGGCGTTCTTAATCTCCTTTTTTGCCCTGCACTTCACACAATATCCTTCCATGACTGACCCTCCATTTATTCAGTTGTATTTTGGTTATGAAGAATACCCTATTAACAAGGCTTTGTCAAGCCTGAAACCCGGTTTTTTCGCTTCTTTCGTGAAAATACCCATGAATTTGTATAATTATCTTAATTTTTTATGTATTCTTCTTAATTATTTCCGGTTCTTTCGACCGGGTTACCGTTACCATTCGCCGGTTTTCAGGCGAATAACCATTGTTATCAGAAAACCACATCCCAGCCCGATAAACAGCCCGGCGGGCATGCTGTCCAGAAGGAAATCAACCCCGAGGCCGATAAGCACTCCTGCCGGAACAGCCATTCCGGATATCCCCTTGTTTTTCTTTGGTTCCTCTGCCTGCTGACTCATGCAAACCTCCCTTTAGCTCTTTTAAGAAACAGATTATTATCCTGTAGCATACCACGTTTTCAGCCGGACAGATAGCGTTTTTCAGCCTCTGCCCCGGAGGTTTTTACGCCTGTAAAAGGTGCAATCGGTTGACAATATGAAGCGAGTATGCATAAAATTGCGAAACGACAATACCGAGGTGGGATATGAAAGTTGTGGTTATCGGGATGGGCCAAGCCGGCGGTAGAATAGCTGACGAGTTTGCCAAACTTAACAATCGGGCGAAAAGCCAGCGCGGTATCGAAATAGTCACCGGCGCTTTCGCTGTCAATACGGACGCGGCCGACCTGAGCGGCCTGACAGCAATCCGGCGGGATTACCAGCACCGGATTCTCATTGGTGGACGGAAAACCGGCGGCCACGGCGTCGGCAAGGTTAATGAACTCGGAGCCGAAGTCGCCAAGGAAGATGCCGATAAAGTCATCGACGCCATCAGGACAACCAAGCGTTTCTACGAGACCGACGCTTTCCTCCTTATCGGCAGCGCCGGCGGCGGTACCGGTTCGGGCAGCCTCCCGGTCATTACCCAGCATGTCAAGCAGCGCTATTCGGATAAACCGGTCTATTCAGCGGTTATCCTTCCCTTCGAGCACGAGGAACAGACTGAAGAACGAACCATCTACAACGCCGCCACCTGCCTGAAATCGACCTACTCGGTTGCCGACGCGGTATTCCTCATCGATAACCAGCGCTACATCCGCAAAGACTCCTCTCTTTCGAATAACCTCATGAAAATAAACGCCCTCATCGCCGAGCCTTTCTACGGTATCCTCTGCGCCGGCGAAGAGAAGAAACCGAAATATATCGGCGCCAAGCTGCTCGATGCCGGCGATATCATGCAGACGATTGTCGGCTGGACGGTCATCGGCTACGGTACCTCCCAGGTTCCGCTGATCCGCTTCCCCGGCGAACGCTCGAACGACTTCAGGAGAAAAGGCACCGAAACCCAGAAAGGCATCCAGGCAATGGACGCTGCCATCAGCGAACTCTCGCTCAATTGCCGGCCTGAAGACGCCCGGAGAGCCCTGTACCTCGTCTCCGCGCCGTCACGGGAAATGAGCATGGACCTGATTAAAGACCTCGGCGATTACCTCCGGAACCTCGCCCCGCATGCCACCATCAGGAACGGCGACTACCCCCGCCAGAGAGGCATGCTGGATGTCAGCGTCATTCTCTCCGAACTCAGCGATGTCGAAAAAATCAGGAACTATTACACCAAATCGACCAAGCTGATTCCCCAGATGAAGAGGCGGCAGGAAGAAACCCAGGACAAACTTAAGGAAATCGAAGAAACTTCGAGAGATATCCCGTCGTTATTATAGGAACCGGCTGAAAAGCAACCGGCTTCAGTCTCCCGGGATTGAAGCCGGTTTTTGTTGTAACGACTTCTTTTACCCTTTAGAGCTTCTTGGGAAATCATGAACGGTTAGGGTATAATGTTAGCGATAGAGTTATGACTTCACAGGTCTTGTATCGTAAATGGCGCCCCCGAAATTTGGCTGAAGTAGTCGGGCAGGAACCGGTAACACAGACGTTAAGAAATGCGCTGCGCAGCGGCCGCATTTCTCATGCCTATCTGTTCTGCGGCCCGCGCGGTACCGGCAAGACAAGCACCGCCCGAACGCTCGCCAAAGCCGTCAACTGCCTTGATCCGCAGGACGGCGAGCCGTGTAATGAATGCGAGATGTGCCGGGCAATCAACGAAATGAGAGCGCTCGATATCATCGAGATAGATGCTGCCAGCAATACCGGCGTCGATGATATCCGCAGCCTGAAAGAAAAGGTCTATTATTCCCCGAACCAGGCAAAATACAAGGTCTACATCATCGATGAAGTCCACATGCTGAGCAACAGCGCCTCCAACGCCCTGCTGAAAACTCTTGAAGAACCGCCCGCCCATGTCATCTTCATACTGGCGACGACCGAAGCCCATAAGCTGCTCGCAACCATTCTTTCCCGGTGCCAGCGCTTCGATTTCCGCCGGGCTTCCCAGGCGGATATCGTCAAGCGGCTCCGGCAAATCAGCGACGGAGAACATATCGAGATAACCCCGGAAGCGCTGCAACTGGTCGCAAAAAGCGCCACCGGCAGTTACCGGGACGCCATAAACCTGCTGGAGAGGCTTGCCACCTACTACGGTTCGGGCATCAGCCTGCCCCGGGTACAGTCGGTACTCGGTATCACCGGCGACATGCGCACCCGGGAACTGACCCGCCATATTATGAACGGGGATATCGCCGCCGGGTTCGCCACCATCAACGGTGTCAATAACGACGGCCTCGACCTGAAGCAGTTCAACCGCGAACTGGTGGAATACCTTAGAGGTCTGCTCCTCGTAAAAACCGGCTCGGCGGATTCGGCTGACCTCGTCGCTGAGGATTTAGCCGAATTGAAAGAGATTGCCGCCCGCGTAACGCTTGAGCAGGTACTGACCACCGTCAAGCTCTTCGGGCAGCTCGAACTGGGATTCGATAACTACCCGACCCTGCCGATGGAACTGGCGCTGGTCGATTGTGTCCTCGCCTCAGAGGAAAAACGTCCGGTTGTTGCCTCGCCTGCCGAACCCTCACCCGCACCGCAGAAGGGCAGCACACCGAAACACGTTCAGGAAACCCGCGAAACCGCCCCGGTAACCCGCAAGCAGGAACCGTTTGCGGCAGCGCCTGAATCAACTGTTACCGAAAAAGTAAAATCTCCCGATCCGGAAGAGATAAAACCGGCTCCCGCCAGGGAGGTCACCCCGGCTCCGGCCGGTAAAACCGTCCGGGAAACGCCGGAAGAAACGAACGGTTTCGCCGCCCTCGAAGGGGGTACCGAGCTGGAAAGACTCAAGCTGAATTGGAAACAGCTTATCGAGTTGGCTCCTGCCGAAACGAAAAAATCACCGGCCATCGCTATTCTGAGAAGCGGCGGCATCAACCCCGTTTCGATTGAAAACGATACGGTGGTACTCGCTTTCCGGCACAAGTACCTGAAAGAAAAAATAGAAGCTGGCGATAATTGTAAAGTCGCCGAAAAAATACTCAGTAACTTTCTTGGGCGTCCCTGCCGAATCGCTTGTGTCGAGGAAAATAACCACCTCGTTAAAGCAGCTTTGAAAATGGGCGCCCGGATAATAGACCAGGAGGAAAAATGAATTTCGACATGATTAAACAGGCCCGGGAACTGAAATCGAAGATGGATAAAACCCAGAAAGAACTGGCGAAAACTATCATCGAGGTGGAATCCGCCAAAGGCGCCATAATAATAAGCATCGACGGCCAGCAGAATTTCCGCTCCATCAAGATTTCCCCGGAAATCCTCGACCCCGAAAAACCGGGCAACCTGGAAAAATTGCTCCTGAAAGCCATTCAGGACGCCAGTTCCCAGTCACAGAAACTGGCGGAAAAGAAGATGAAAGAACTGACCGGCGGCATCAAAATACCGGGGCTGATGTAACAGTCTGCCGATTTGCTCCAAACCTAACTGATAACCAGGAGTCGGACATTTGGACGAGAACACGCAACCAACCGCAGAACCCATCAACCGGCTTATACGGGAGTTCAACAAGCTGCCCGGTATCGGCCCGAAGAGCGCCCAGCGTATCGCTTTTTACATGCTGCGGGCGCCGGAAGAAAACGCCCGCCTGCTTGCTGAAGCAATCATGGCCGTCAAGCAGCAGATTAAGCTGTGCTCGTCCTGCTTCAACGTGACCGATTCCGACCCGTGCCCGATTTGCCGGAACGCCGAACGCGACCAGAGTAAAATCTGCATCGTCGAACAGCCGCAGGATATCCTGGCTATCGAGCATACCCGCGCCTACAAGGGGCTTTACCACGTTCTCCACGGCGCCATTTCTCCTACAGAAGGAGTCGGCAGCGGCGATATCCGGGTACGCGAGTTATTGGAGCGTTTGCGAAAGAACGGCGCCGGGGAAGTCATCATGGCAACCAACACCAACATGGAAGGCGAACAGACCGCCATGTACCTGCACCACCTGATTTCCGAACTCGGTATCCGGGTAACGAGGCTGGCCCGCGGTCTTCCCTTCGGTACCGAACTCGAATACGCTGACGACGTCACCCTCACCAGCGCCTTCGAGGGACGAAGGGACCTGTAACCTTACTCTCCGGTATCCGTACTGTTGGATTGCTCGCTGTGAATAAAAGAAAACGGAATACGGCATGACGAATCCGCGCACTTACCAGACCGATGCCATCATCATCAAAAAAACGAAGCTCGGGGAGGCTGACACCATCCTGACCTTCTACACGCCCGGACTCGGGAAAATCCAGGGATTCGCCAAAAGCCTGAGGAAAACGAAAAGCCGGATGGCCGGGCACCTCGAACTCCTCACCCACAGCCGGGTCTCGTTCGCCCGGGGGAAAAACCTCGATACCATTACCGGCTGCCAGACCATCGACAGCTTCGTACCCCTGAAAACCGATTTCCGGCTCATGTCCTACGCCCTCTACGCCATCGAGATGGTCAACCAGTTCACCCCGGAGCACGCCGAGGACCCCGAGTTGTTCCACCTGCTGCTGAATACCCTGAAAAACCTCTGCGAAACGGGCGACGTCAGCCTTACCCTTCGCTATTTTGAAATACACCTCCTGGAGGAAACGGGCTACCGTCCCCAGTTACAGCAATGCGTTCACTGCCGGAAAATACTCGAGCCGGTAGTAAATGCTTTCAGCCCGGCCGCCGGCGGCGTACTCTGCCCGGAGTGCAGCTACCGGAGCAGTTCGGCGCTGTACTCACTGCCGGTCAACACCCTGAAAGTGATGCGGTTTTTTCAGAATAACAATTATGATACCGCCGCCCGGCTGAAAATCCCGCCCGAACTGAACGATGAACTTGAACGGATAATGCGGGCGTATATCCGGTACACCCTCGAAAAAGAACTGAAATCGGTCGCCTGGCTGGACGGATTGAAGAACCATGCCAGTCTGTAATGCCCCCTGAAGCCCCAGAATGAAAAACCGCACGCTTTCTCGCCCGACAATAATTCATCAACCATTACAGGGCGTTCTTCAGCCTGCTTCTTCACTACAGCTTCTTCAGGTATGGCCGGAACTTTTCTACCGTCTGACCGAAAGCTTTCGGTCAGACTTTCTTGACTGGGCACGAAAAGTAGCCTACCATAAAGTATCCATAGCACTATCGAGGAGGAACAATCGATGAGAAACACCGCACTTATGAACGGCGCGCTCCTTGGCTTCGGTCTGGGTTTTATCCTGGCCAGTTTCGCCCTGTACCGGGCAGCTTCGAGTTACATACCGCAGTACGCCAATACCTGGTACATCCAGGGTATCGGTATTGTCGGCGGCGCCGGATTGGTTATCGGTATCATTTTCGAGGTAATGGAGAGAATTAAAAACAAAAAACGGGAAGAAGAAGAGACAGAGTAAACGAGGCGAACATGGCATCGAGACTTGAACGTATCGCACAGGACAGACTGGATAAAGTCGAGCGTCTCCGCCAGGCTGGAACCGACCCTTACCCGAACCGGTTTGTCCGAACCCATACCACAGCCCGGGCAATAGAACTGCTCGGGAAAATCGAGGCGGGAGAAGAAAATGAAGACCGGGTCAGGGTTGCCGGGCGTATCATGGCCAACCGGTCGATGGGAAAAAGCTCTTTCATGGATATCCGGGATTCTTCCGGTAAGATTCAACTTCTCTTCATGAACCTCAAGCAAATGGAAGAAACCCGGTTACAGATGTTCAAGGACCTGGATATCGGCGACTTTATCGGCGTCGAAGGCAGCATCCTGAGAACCCGCACCGGCGAACCAACCGTCCGGGTGGATACCTTCGAACTGCTTTCGAAATCGCTCCTGCCTTTACCCGATAAATGGCACGGGGTCAGCGATGTCGAAGTCAGGTACCGCCAGCGGTATGTCGACCTGATTTCGAGCAGCGACGTCAAAGACATGTTTAAAGTCCGGAGCCGGATAATCTCGGCTGTCCGCCGTTTCCTTGACGGGCGCGATTTTCTCGAGGTGGAGACACCCGTGCTTCATTCCTCCGCCGGAGGAGCGCTGGCAGCCCCGTTCATCACTCACCATAATGCCCTCGACCAGGATTTTTATCTCCGGATAGCCCTCGAACTGTACCTGAAGAGGCTTATCGTCGGCGGATTCGATAAAGTCTATGAAATCAGCCGCGTCTTCCGTAACGAAGGTATCTCGACCACCCATCACCCCGAATTCACCATGATTGAGACCTACGAAGCCTACGCCGATTATCAGGATGTCATGAAAATGCAGGAAGAACTGATATCGCAGGTCGCCCGCGAAGTGCTGGGTACCGAGGTCATTCAGTTCGCCGGCAACACCATCAATCTCGCCCCCCCCTGGCAGCGGGTTACCCTGAGAGACGCCGTGAAAGAGTACAGCGGTATCGACTTCGTCAAGTATCCGACGGTGGCCGATCTGGCAATAAAAATGCGCTCCATGGACATGGAAATCGACCCGAATAAAAACTGGGCGAAACTGGTCGATGAACTTCAGAAAACCTTCGTCAGGCCGAAACTGATACAGCCGACGATTCTCTACGATTACCCGGTATCCATGTCTCCTCTGGCGAAAAACAAACCCGGCGAAGACCGGGTCGTCGAACGGTTCCAGGCGGTTATCGCCGGCCTCGAAGTGGATAATGCCTACTCCGAGTTGAACGACCCGGTGTTACAACGACAGCGCTTCGAAGACCAGTTAAAAGAGCGCCAGGAATCGGACGAGGAAAAGTGGACGATTGACGAAGACTACCTGACCGCTCTCGAATACGGTATGCCGCCGACCGGCGGGCTAGGAATCGGTATCGACCGCCTCGTTATGCTGCTCACGGATAAACAGTCTATCCGGGAAGTCATCCTGTTCCCTCAATTAAGGGACAGGGCTTAGTTACCCGGTACAATAGAGAAAAAAAACGAAAAAGCCGTATCAGGGTAACAACCCGGACCGGCTTTTTACATCACTGCCTGAACTATCCTGAAAACTGCTGGGGGTAAAGAATATGCTGGACCTGAAATTCATTCGCGATAATGCCGACCTGGTAAAGCAGGCCGTCAGCAACCGCCACGACTCTGCGCCGATTGACACGGTGCTGGAACTGGACGAGAAACGAAGGAGCAAGGTCTTCGAGCTGGAGGAGATGAGGCGCAAGCGGAAAGAAGCCTCCCGCGAACGGAAACAGGACGAAGCATCTATCGAAGAAGGCCGCGAACTGCGGAAAATCATCAACGACCTCGAAGAAGAGGTACGGACGATGGACGGCCGTCTCGAAGAACTGCTCCTCCAGATACCCAACATTCCCCAGCCTGATGTGCCTGTCGGCAAAGACGACACCGAAAACAAACCCATTCGAAGCTGGGGAGAACCGAGGAAATTCGATTTCACTCCCAGACCACACTGGGAACTCGGCGAAGCCCTGGGGATAATCGATTTCGAACGGGGGGTAAAACTCTCCGGCAGCCGCTTCTACGTGCTGAAGGGACTGGGAGCGCGCCTTCAGCGGGCGGTCATCGCTTTCATGCTTGACCTTCATACCCTCGAACACGGCTACCGCGAGGTTTATCCTCCCTACATGGTGAAAAAAGAGTGCATGTATGGCGCCGGCCAGCTTCCCAAGTTCGCCGATAACATCTACCATGACGCTGAAGAAGACTACTGGTTCGTCGGTACGGCCGAAATTCCCGTCACCAACCTGCACCGGGACGAGATTCTCTCAGCCGCTGAATTACCCCTGCACTACGCCGCCTATACGGCCTGTTTCCGCCGCGAAAAGATGTCCGCCGGCAAGGACACCCGGGGTATAAAGCGGGGACACCAGTTCGATAAAGTCGAAATGTACAAGTTCTGCGAACCGGAAAAATCCAACGAGGAACTCGCCAGCCTGACCGCCGACGCCGAAGATGTCTGCCGCAAACTGGATATTCCCTACCGGGTCGTTCAGATTTGCACCGGGGATATCGGATTCAGTTCGACGAAGTCCTACGACCTGGAGATGTGGGCTCCCGGCTGTCAGGAGTGGCTCGAAGTCAGCTCCTGCTCCAACTGCGGTGATTTCCAGGCACGGCGGGCGAATATCCGCTACCGCCCGGCTCCGGACGCCAAACCCCGCTACGTTCATACCCTGAACGGCTCCGGCCTCGCCCTCCCCCGGGTCATGATTAGCATCCTCGAAAACTACCAGCAGGCGGACGGTACGGTGAAAGTCCCGGAAGTCCTGCAGGCTTTCATGAAAACGGATGTTATAAAATAGCGGCCATAACCAGGAAAATAAAAAGGCAGACATCTGATTGTCTGCCTTTTTTACGTCTATAATTACGTGTACCGTGTTATTTTGTGTATTCGAATATCTTCACTTCAGGCGTCAGGTTATCAGAATTCAGGTAGGAACCTTCGGTCGAGTTGAATACCGTCCGGTAATCCTCCAGGGATTCCAGCGGCACGCAGGATACCATCGGGTCGGTTCCGACTATCCGGTAATCGCCTTCTTCCTTCGCCTCGATAAACGCCAGCGCTTCTTCGTAGGTGGTAAAACCCTGGGCATCATTGACCACTTTGTACGAGTTACCGTCTTCGTCCTGGCGGGTGACATAGCCCACGACCGTCACGGTTTCAGGCACGTACGCCTGGCAGTCGAAATTGTACAGCCTGACGGCCATCGACCGGTAGTATTCAGGATGATACAGAATCGTTTGCCGGTAGTTACCGCTTTCTTCGGTCGGAACCAGATAGACATCGAAGTAATCGGCGACATCCTGGTCCGCCCAGGTGATAATCGCCCAGTATTTACCTCCGCCGGTACTCGGCGGCACGTAGGCGGTCGGATTATCGATGACGATATACCTCGTATCCAGCCTCTCCCTGACGTTCTCCGCTGCCGCCTCGTCCTTCGCCAGGAAGAACTCTGCGACATCTTTGATTGCCCGCGGGTCCTGGCTCGGGTTAGCGTTCGGCAGACGCTGGGCGATTCGCGTTATCCAGTAACCGTAATCCCACCATGATAGCACCCCGTAAGCGGTGTCGGGATACGGGTAGTACTCATCCAGTTCCTTGTAGAACTGGGGGTTTACCGCCGCTTCTTCAGGATAGCGGCTTAAAAGTGTGGTATACCCCAGGTAATCGTTATTCTCACGAAATTCATAGTAGGCATCGGCATCGCCGAACGGCTCCGGCGTGTTCTCTCTCATCCAGTCGAGAGCGTTTTGCCAGGCATCGGTCGGGGCGAATGGAACACCCTGGGCGGCTTCGACCGACGGCTGAATACTCCAGAAATAAGCCATGAAAAAGACGATAACGGCTACCAGCGACATGGTGAAATAAGGCGCGATGAAAGACTGATTCGACCGTTTTTTCAGCACTTTCCTCTTCACTTCTTTCGCTTTCGCCATGGCATGCTTTAACTGCTCGGTGAAAATCTTCGACCGGGCATAATCGATTGCCAGCCAGGAGAGGTAGCCGACAAGAAGGCTGATATTAATCGCGAAATAGTAGCCGAACCGGCGCTGGGCAAGGTTGGCTATCAGGATAATGACACTCCAGACCAGCAGCAGCGTCTTTTCGCTGTCGCCCTTTTTTACCAGTCCGTAGATAAGTATCGCCAGCGAACCCCAGGCCAGGAAAAAGGTGGTGTTATAGTTATACCAGACAACGGTGAACGGGTTACCGTACTCGCCGCTGATAAGCGGCTGCATCTCTATAGTCGTCAGAGAAGCGCCTGCCGGGTTGAATATGGCGAATGATTGCAGTAACGAATCCGCTGCTCCCGGGAAAATGGCATAAAAGATGCCGAAACCGGCTCCGCCCAGTACCAGTATCGATAGGGGAAACCATACCGGCTTCAGTTTTCTGCTTGACATAAACCACGAAAGGACGCCAAGGATGACACTCGCGGTAAATCCGATGAGCAACGCCCAGGTCACAACTCCGGCAACGGGCGCCGCCAGGAGAATCAACAACCCCAGCAGGAAAACGATGCCCCCGGTGATAGCGAGGTAATCGGTTCTTCTTCCCCTCAGATGGTCGCTGATAAACTGCACGATGAAAAACGAAAACGCCACGAACAGGAACAACGGCGAACCGCTCCAGGAAACAGCGTATAACACGAATGACAGCGCCGCCAGGACGCTGAAAATGGCCGGCCTCTTCAATGCCGTCCAGTTTCTTTTGATAATATCGGTGAACTTCAGTTCGTTATTTTTCGCGGCTTTGAGCGCAAGAATGATGAAAAGAATGAAAAGACTGGTGATGAACACTTCGAAAACATGGTAATCGGTAAACCCGAGTTTTGTCCGGGAAAGAAATTCACCGGGGATAATCGCTGTCATGGTAGCCGCCAGGATACCTCCCCAGCGCCCGAATATTTCTCTTCCGATAAAGAAAACGATAATAACCGTTAAAACCGCCAGTATCGGAGGAATAAAAACCCCGACGATGTCGAGAGCTCTCTGGTCGGGATTGAAGATACCGAACAGGCTGGCGATACTGGCGATTATCCTCGGGAAATAATTGAGTCCTCCGACCGCCCCTCCCCCGGGATAGACGAAATACGGGTCGAACGACGGCATGTGAGGGTAATGGGCCGCGTTCACATCGGCCAGCCTCATCTGGAAGTAAGCATCCGCCCCGTTGTACTTAATCCAGTCGCCCTTGAATATCTCGCCGAATGAGAAGGTCACCCGGAAGATAAACGCGACGGCACTGATGATTGCCAGCAGGATGCCGGTTATTAAAGCCGGTGAAATGTTAAGCTTTTTCACGTGGAAATTCCTTTACTTTCATAGTATGAATATGAATCGATTGAAATTAGTATTGCATACCTGCGTTCCTTTGGCAAGATTCGAACGAGCTGACGCAGGCTGGTTCACCGCATCGAGGAAATCGTTTCCTTCAATCCCTCTTCCAGCGTGTAGCGGGGTGTGAAACCGAGGCTTCTCAGGTGGGTAACATCTGCGTAACTGAACCGGATATCGCCGGCCCGTTCCGCCAGGTATTCCGGCTCGCAGTCTTTTCCGGTCAGCCTGATGATACTCCGGGCAAGGTCATTCACCGAGGTGCTGATACCGCTCCCGACGTTATATTCGCCCGAGGCTTCGGTTTCAGCCGCCAAAATGCAGGCATCGACGGCATCTTTCACGAAAATAAAGTCCCTCGTCTGTTCGCCGTCGCCGTAGATGACCGGAACCTTTCCCGCCAGCACCCTTTTGATAAACAGCGGGATAACCGCCGAGTACTGGGAATCGGGATTCTGGCGGGGCCCGTAAATGTTGAAAAACCTGATGCTGACGGCCGGGAAACCGTACAGGCTGGTAAACACCCGGCAGTAATGTTCGCCGTTCAGCTTCGAAACGGCGTAGGGGGACTGCGGCCCCGGCGGAGTGGTTTCCGCTATCGGTAATTCCTTCGTATCGCCGTAGATGGCGCAGGAAGAAATGAAGACCAGTTTTTTAACCCCCGCATCACGGGCAGCCGTAAGCACCTTCAGCGTGCCGGTCGCGTTTATCTCATGGCAACCCAGCGGGTCTTCCACGCTCATCGGCACGCTCGCCATGGCGGCAAGGTGGAAGACAAAGCGGCTGCCCGTAAAGGCCTTATTCAGAAGGGACATATCGGTAATGCTTCCCCGTATCAGTTCGGCGCTCCCGTTTTTCAGCAGGGGGCCGATATTTTCTTCTTTACCGGAAGAAAGGTTATCGATGACGACCACCCGGTATCCCCGTTCAGCCAGGCGATAACATAAATGCGACCCGATAAAACCCGCCCCTCCGGTGACAATTGCCTTCTTTTCCGCACTTTTACTCATATCGACTCTTTCCCTGTTTTCTTCGCTCACCATACTACCTTACTTTGCACAATATTTCCAGTAGTTTAAACATATTTTTCCTACCATATTAAAACAACCGTTGCGTTCGATACAGGTTATACAGTAGCATTGATATCCGGGAGGGGTGTCCGAGAGGCCTAACAGGGTGCTGAAAAACAGGGCAGTAAGCCACATTGATTGATACTTTATCCC